>NZ_JAQGMM010000546.1 GCF_028292365.1 Caballeronia sp. | reverse complement strand
GCGCACCCATCCGCAAAACCCCCAACAAATCCAAAACCCGTATCAATCGATTCACAGTTTGAAATTTACGTGCATCGCTGTACTGCCTAAAGTCTCCATCAATCTTAATGGAGACGCCGATGACCCGATACACGCAACAGGAGCTGCGCGATGCACTGAGCGCGGGTTTGCTTTCCTTTCCCGTTACTCACTTCGATAAAGACTACGGATTCGATGAAGCTGCGTATCGCAGCAACCTCGAATGGCTGTCGAGCTATCCCGTCGCCGGGTTGTTCGCTGCTGGCGGCACAGGCGAATTCTTCTCGCTGACGTCGGCGGAAGTCGATCGCGTGGTCAAGGCCGCCGTCGAGCAGGTGGCGGGCAAGGTGCCCGTGATCGCGCCCGCCGGTGGGGGCACCGCGCAGGCAATCGAGCAGGCGCAGGCCGCCGAAGCCAACGGCGCCGACGGCATTCTGCTGTTTCCGCCGTATCTGACCGAGTGCGATTCCGCCGGCGTCGCGGAACACGCAATCCGCGTCTGCCGCGCGACCCGGCTTGGCGTGATCGTCTACAGCCGCGCGAATGCGACACTCGACGATGTCGCCGTGGCGCGCATCGCCGATCAATGCCCGAATCTGATCGGCTACAAGGACGGCGTCGGTGATATCGACCGGATGACGCGCGTCTATAGCCGAATGGGCGATCGCCTGACGTATGTCGGCGGCCTGCCGACCGCCGAGACCTACGCGCTGCCTTACCTGGAAATGGGCGTAACGACGTACTCGTCGGCGATCTTCAACTTTCTGCCCGACTGGGCGCTGAAGTTTTATGCGGCCGTACGCGCACGCGATCACGCATTCGTTCACCAGGAACTCCGCGATTTCGTGTTGCCCTACACGCTGATCCGCAACCGGCGCGCGGGTTACGCCGTGTCGATCGTCAAGGCGGGTATGAAGGCCGTCGGCCGCTCAGCGGGTCCGGTGCGCACGCCGCTGTCCGATCTGAACGACGACGAACTCGCGCAACTCAAGCGACTGATCGGGGAGCGCCGGTGATGAACGCGCTGACCGACGCATCGACGGACAGCTAGATCGAATGTGATCAAACAGCGGTTTGTAAGAATATATTTTTTGACAGTAAATTTCCGTGATGATATATTTTTTATCAAAATACTGAGAAATATGCATTCTTTGGTCTGGCGAACAGGCAGATCCACGGATAGCCGGTATTTTCAAAAAAAGAGAGGAGACGATGCGAACAGTCGAGGCTTTCGTTTCAGACAGGATGGACTCAGCGCGAATCACGCCAACCCACGTGAAGGTGGTGGCGCTCGTCGCTGCCGGCTACTGCATTGATGTCATCGATTACGCAATCTACGGTTCGTTCATACCGGACATGCTGCACCAGCACTTCGCGACGCAGGCGCAGCTCGGATGGGTGGGCAGTGCGCAATTGTTCGGGCTCGCGCTCGGCACGTTCCTGCAGGGCCAGTTCACTGACCGCTTCGGACGCAAAGCGGTGTACCAGTTCAATCTGCTGCTTTTCGGCCTGGCCACGATCGCGAGCGCGCTGGCGCCGACTGTCATGTGGCTCCTCGTCGCGCGCTTCATCTCGGGCCTCGGCCTCGGCGCCGAACAGCCGCTTGCCTTCACCTACGCCGGTGAATACGCGCCGAAAGACATTCGAGGCCGGATTCTCGCGCTCGTGCATTTCATCGGCGGCGCGCTTGTGTGGCCGATGGCGTTCCTCGTCACGCTGTACTTCCGCGAATCGATTGGATGGCGGGGCATCTGGGGCGCGATAGGCGTCGCGGCGCTGATCCTGTTCGTGCTCCGCTTCGCGTTGCCCGAATCGCCGCGCTGGCTTGCTGCCAAGGGACGAGGCAAGGAGGCGTTGGCGATCATCAAGAAGATGGGACTGGGTTCGCCGTCGGAGGAACTGTCGGAAGCCGTCGCCGTGACGTCATCCGATCCGTTCGTGGTCGTCTGGAAGAGCTACCGGGTGCGATTGCTCGCAGCCATGGTCTGTTTCAGCGCGTTCTTCTGCGTCACGATCGGCCTTGGCACCTGGCTGCCGAGCATCATGAGCAGCAAGGGCTTCACGATCACCAAGTCGCTCTCGTACGCGTTCGGCATGACGTTGGCGGCGCCGTGTGCAAGCCTCTTCATGATGTACGCGCTCGACCGGTTTGGCCGCCGACGCACCGCGTTCATCACCTTCCTCTGCTCTGGCGTATTTGCGATCGTCTTTGCAAACGCCGGGACCGACATGCAACTGATCGCTGCCGGTTTTCTGATGATTTTCTTCTACCAGGTGGGCGGAAACACGATGCAGATCTTCGCGTCGGAAGTCTTCCCGACCCAGGCGCGTGCCTCCGGCTTCGGCATGGCGGCGGGGATCGGACGGCTGGCCACGGCTGGCTTTGTTCCGGCGCTTCCGATGATCCAGCATACTTATGGTCTTGCCTCCGTGTTTGGCTGCATCGCCGCGTTGATGGTGATCGCGGCGTCGGGGCTCCACCTGATTGGACCGGAAACGCGCCGCCGCTCGCTCGAATCCATCGCGAGCGCGCCGAGCGAAGCTGAGGTTACCAAAGACGTCGATCGAGTCTACGGTGACCAACGAGGTTGATCGAGTTTAACCAGACGAGGGCTTGCGAGATGGTTCCGATTTCACATTCATCAAACGTGACCTTTTTAGGCCACACCGATCAGGGCAAGCGCCCGGACGGTGTGCAGATCATGGTCGATCGAGGCCATGCCTATATCGGCCATATGTTCAGCGATGGCATTTCGGTCATCGACGTCGGCAACCCGAAAGACCCGAAGCCGGTCAACTTCATCGCCTGCGCGAAGAACACGCGTGCGCATCATCTGCAACTGCACGACGGGCTTCTGCTGGCCGTCAACAGTGCGAACGTGTGGGCGCTTCAGCAGTATCAGAGCCAGCAGGATTACTTCACGAACGCCATCGACGATAGTTTCACGCGACGGGAAAAGCCGTTCGTTGCCGGGCTGCGTATTTACGATGTCAAAACGGATCCGGCGAATCCGCGTGAAATCGGCTTCTGTGCGGTCGATGGTATCGGGCTGCATCGCTTGTGGTGGACGGGCGGCCGCTATGCGTATGCGTCCGCCCAGATCGAGGGCTTCATCGACTTTGTGTTGGCGATCTTCGATGTCAGCAATCCGGCCAAACCGACACTCGCCGGCCATTGGGCATTGCCGGGCATGAATCGGGAAGCAGGAGAGGTACCCGCCTGGCCGAAGGGCAAGCGTTGGGCGCTGCACCATGCCATTCCCGCCGACGGCAAGTTGTTCGGCGCCTGGCGCGACGGCGGTTTTACTATTCACGACCTATCGGACCCCGTTGCACCGAAGCTGATGAGTCACACCGTTCTCTCTCCGCCGTTCGCCGGGGGTACACACACGCCGCTGCCGTTGCCCGGGCGCGGACTCGCGATCGTCGCAGACGAGGCGATCAGTTCCAACTGTGCCGCGGGCTTGGCGCACACGTGGGTGTTCGACGTTCGCGACGCTGGCAACCCGGTGTCGATCGCCACGTTGCCGCAGCCGGAAGAACTGAACTACTGCGCAGTCGGCGGCAAGTTCGGACCGCATAACCTGCACGAAAATCGTCCCGGCGCATTCCAGAGCGAAAATCTCATTTTTGCCACCTGGCACAATGCGGGTGTCCGCGTGTTCGATATTTCCAATGCTTTCCGCCCGCGTGAGGTCGGCCATCTCGTGCCGGGCGCGCCGCAGGAACTGGTGGATATCCGGCCGGGCGCGGTGCCCGTCACGCAATCGGCGGATGTATTCGTCGATCGAAACGGCCTCATGTATGTCACCGATACGAATGCTGGCCTGACCATTGCGCAGTTCGAGGATGCTTGATGTTGCCTTCGCAGAATACGAAAACCGTTCCGAGTTCCACCCGCACGAGCACCGTCTACAGGGTGCTTCGGCAGGACATCCTGTGCGGAAAATTATCGCCGGCCGCGAAATTGCTGATCGATGAAATCAGTCAGCGTTATGGCGTGACGAGCACGCCGATACGTGAGGCACTCAATCAACTCGTCACGGAAGGCTTCGTTCATCGAGTCGATCAGAAAGGCTTCTTCGTGGCGCAGGTTTCGCGGCGCGAACTGACCGAGTTGACGAATACGCGTTGCTGGGTCGAATCAATTGCGCTACGGGAAGCGTTGGCGCACAGAACGCCGCAATGGGAAGAGCAACTGATTCTCGCGGGACATCGGCTGTCGCGCATCAATCGGTCGTCCGATCCTGAAGTCTTCCAGGAAAACGCGCCGTGGGAAGACACGCACAAGCAGTTTCATATGGCGTTGATCGCCACGTGTCCGTCGCGCTGGTTGCTCGATTTCTGTTCGCTGATGACCGATCACGCGGCGCGTTATCGCTATTTGTCCATGAGTCTCGCGTATCCAGAACGCGACGTAACGAAGGAGCACAAGGCATTGATCGATGCCGCGATCGACGGGCCGCCTGCACGCGCGATCGAAATGCTGGTCGAGCATTACCGGGCGACGGCAGACATCATCGTCAGATCGATTCTGGATCTGCCGGAATAGCACGCAGAACACGGATCGCAGAACACAACACAACTTGTTAACAGGGATTTCAGCATGGCGAACAGATATGCAGTGGTAACAGGAGCGGGTAGTGGCGTCGGACGGGCAGTCGCGACTGCGCTGCTGCAAAACGGATATTCGGTTGCGCTCGCAGGGCGTCGTCAGGACGCGCTCGAAGAAACCGCGCAACTCGCGGGCGGCAATAGCCTGGTCATTCCCACCGATGTATCGAAGCCCGACGACGTGAAAGCGCTGTTCGACAGGATCGCGTCGGAGTTCGGCCGGCTCGACGTGCTCTTCAACAACGCGGGCACGGGTTCGCCCGCAACGAATTTCGGCGATGTCACGTTCGAGCAGTTCTCCAAGGTCATCGACGTGAACATTCATGGCATGTTTCTGTGCGCGAACGCGGCGTTTCGCATGATGCGCGACCAGTCGCCGCGCGGCGGACGCATCATCAATAACGGCTCGCTGTCGGCGACGGTGCCGCGTCCTGGTTCCGCGCCTTATACGACATCGAAACACGCGGTCACTGGCCTGACTAAATGCATCGGCCTGGACGGACGCGCTTTCGACATCGTGAGTTCGCAGGTCGATATCGGCAATGCCGAAACGCCGATGACGGCGCGCATGGCCAAAGGCGTGCTTCAGCCGAACGGCACGACGGCAATCGAGCCGACGATGGACGCAGCGAACGTCGGCAAGACAGTGCTGCTGATCGCGGACATGAGTCTTGACGCGAACGTGCAGTTCGTCACGGTAATGGCATCGCAAATGCCATCGTTCCTGGGACGCGGTTGATTCGAGGTTGATTCGATAAACGAGGGCAGGGCGTCCGGTGCGTCGTGCCTTTTTCGAAGTAACTCAGAAGCAGGATTATTTTTAGAATCTTTAAATATAACAATCAGTAAACCTTAATAAATATAGAAATTAGGAGTGCAATTCGTAAGAAAACTGAGTGATCCAATTACACCCAATAAAAGGAGACAGAAATGCGAAAGATCGTCTGGATGGCGGCCGGCGTGTCGATGTTGGTCAATGTGGCTAATGTGGCGCACGCTCAGAGTTCGGTGACGCTTTACGGCATCGTGGATAACGGCATCGGGTATCAGAGCAGCGCGACGACGCTCGGCTCGACCGCGGGCGGTCACTCGATCGTCAAGATGACGACCGGCGTTTTTGCAGCCGACCGTCTTGGTGTCAAGGGCGCGGAAGATCTCGGCGGCGGGACGCAGGCCATCTTCACGCTGGAGCAGGGCTTCAACGCGGCCAACGGCACTGAATCCGTTTCCGGGTTGGGGTTCAGCCGTCTGGCGTATGTCGGGCTGACGAATCCCGTCTACGGTACGTTGAGCGCCGGTCGCGTGTATTCGGCGTACTACACGCTCCTGCAACCGTACAGCCCGGAGCCGAGGCTGACCGGCTACTACGCGGCGCATCCTGGCGATATCGACGGCACGGACACCGACTATCACGAGAACAACACGGTCGTGTATACGTCGCCGAATTATCGTGGCCTGACGATTAGCGGCGAGTACTCGTTCGGCGGCGTCGCGGGCAGCCTCAATGCGGGTTCGGCGTGGAGCGCGGGTGCGCAGTACATCAACGGTCCGTTCGGCATCGCGGCGGCTTTCTGGCGCATCAACAATTCGACGCCGGGTGGCGGCGCGTGGGGTGCGTCGTCGGCGACGGGGAACAATGGAGCGCAGATCGGCGTATCGGCGATCAATGTCGGCTATCAGACGGCGCAGGCGCAACAACGCTTCGCCGTCGCAGGCGGCTACGCGATCAACTCAGCATGGGACTTCTCGCTGATGTACTCGAACGTGCAGTACATTCCGGGCACGCACTCGGCTTTCACCGATACCGCGATCTTCAACACCGCAGGCGCCGTGCTGCACTTCAAGCCGTCCCCCGCAGTCGATCTCTCGGCCGGTTACGCCTATACGCGCGCGACGGATGCGAACCGCATTTCGTCGGCTGCGCAATATCACCAGTTCACGCTCTCAGAGGTCTACAGCCTGTCGAAGGCGACGTCGCTTTACGCCATCGAAGGCTTTCAGCGCGCGAGCGGCCAGACGCTCGGCATCAACGGCAGCGGCGATATCGTCAATGCCGTGGCGTCGAACGGTGATGGCGCGAATGCACAGCCTTCGTCGTCGCGTAGTCAGGTTGTCGGTGGTATCGGCTTGATGCACAAGTTCTGAGAGCGCTGCGAACGCAACCGGTTTTTTCAAGGAGAAAGTGAGCATGAAGCTCGTGAGTTTTCGCCATGCAGGCAACGATTCGTTCGGTGTCGTGCGCGATGATCGCGTCGTCGATCTGGCGCCGTATGCATCTGAAGTCGGTTCGACATTGAAAGAGGCGCTGGCGCGCAACAGTCTTGCCGCGATTGCGACCATTGAACGCGAGGCGAAAGTCGATGTGGGTTGGTCCGACATCGAGTTGCTGCCGGTGATTCCCGATCCGCAGAAGATCCTGTGCGTCGGCATCAACTATCTGTCGCATCTGAAAGAGACGGGACGTGACACGCCCGACAAGCCCACGATCTTCACCCGTTTTGCCGATTCGCAGACCGCGCATAACGCCGCGATCGTGCGTCCGGCGGCATCGGAGAAGCTGGATTTCGAAGGTGAACTCGCCGTCGTGATCGGCCGTTGCGCGCGACATGTGAAGGCAGCGAATGCGCTGGAATATATCGCGGGCTATGCCTGCTACAACGACGGCAGCGTGCGCGATTGGCAACGTCACGCGAGCCAGCTGACGCCCGGCAAGAACTTCCCGCGCACGGGCGGCTTCGGTCCGTGGCTCGTCACCGCAGACGAAGTGGGCGATCCATCGACGCTCTCGCTGACGACGCGTCTCAACGGTGAAGTCGTGCAGCAGGCGACCACTGACGATCTCATCTTCGACATTCCCACGCTGATCGAATACATCAGCACGTTCACCGAACTCGCGCCTGGCGACGTCATCATCACGGGCACAACGGGCGGCGTTGGTGCGTATCGACAGCCGCCGCTGTGGATGAAAGCGGGCGATGTTGTGGAAGTCGAAATCTCGAAGATCGGCGTGCTGCGCAATACGGTTGTCGACGAGTAGGTCGTCGCTCGGGCGACCGGTCACGTCAAGGGGAAAGTTCGTGTTCGATCTGAATCAGTTGCGCTGTTTTGTTACCGTCGCGGAAGAACTGCACTTTGGCCGGGCGGCGGCCCGGTTGCATATGACGCAGCCGCCGTTGAGCAGGCAGATCCAGTTGATCGAGCACTGCATTGGCACCGCGCTGTTCAGCCGCACGAATCGCATGGTCAGGCTGACGCTTGCGGGACGCAGTCTGTTGCCCGAGGCGAACGCGATTCTGCGTCACGCGGAACGCGCGCGGCTCTCGGCGCGGCGCATCGGACTCGGCGAAACCGGCCGGCTTGCGATCGGCTTCACCGCCGCCGCAGGCTACGACTTCTTGCCCGACATGCTGGGACGTTTGCGCCGCACGCTGCCCGATATCGATCTGGACTTGCGCGAGATGGTCAGCAGCGCGCAGCTCGATGCGCTCGACAACTGTCAGCTCGACGTCGGTTTGCTGCGCACGGTGCCGTCACGCCGCGACGATCTCGCCAGCGCGTGCGTCGCGCGCGAAGCGCTCGTCGCGGCGTTGCCGCTCGAACATCCGTTGGCGCTGCGCAGCGGCTTGCATCTGCGCGATTTCGACGGTTGCGCGATGGTGATGTATTCGCCCGACGAAGCGCAGTATTTCCACGATCTCGTGCGCCGTGTGTTCGCCGGTATCGGTGCAACGCCGGTCTACGGTCAGCACGTCAGCCAGATTCATTCGATGCTCGCCATCGTCCGCTCGGGACTCGGCGTCGCGCTGGTGCCGGAGACCGCGAGCCGCATGTCGTACGAAGGCATTGTGTATCGCGAGATCGGCGGCATCGAGCCGGTCAAGCTCGTCGAGTTGCATCTCACGTGGAGGATCGACAACGAAAATCCGGCGCTGGCGAAGGCGTTGCCGCTGCTTCAGGGTATCTGCGCTCCAGGGCGGCTGTCGACGTTTGCCGAACGGCGCGAACGCGTGCAAGTGTGACCGCGTGTGATTGCGTCTGATGTTGTGTGGCGCGTTTCTATCGATGACGGTCAAGTTCACTGATGCAAACCGGACGGAGACAACATGCGAAATCGGGCGATGTCATTTCTGTTTCTGCTGGCGCTCGCGCATGGCGCGCACGCCCAGGTCGCGGACAAAAAGGTGCTGACGCTGGCAGGCGCGCAAGGCATTGTCGAGGCGGCGTTGTCCGCGGCGAAAAGCAACCAGCTGCGTCAATCGATTGCAGTTGTCGACGACGGCGGCAATCTGCTCGCGTTCGCGCGCATGGACGACGCGCAACTCGCGGGCGTGCAGATGGCGATCGGCAAAGCGCGCACGGCGCTGATGTTTCAAGGTCCGAGCAAAGGTTTTGCGGATCGCATCGCCGCTGGACAACTGAACGTGCTCGGGCTACCAGGCATGTTACCCGCCGATGGCGGTCAGCCGCTCGTGTATGGCGGGAAGATTGTGGGCGCGATTGGCGTAAGCGGCGCATCGCCGGCGCAGGACGGACAGTCGGCAGTGAAAGCGGCCGCGACGCTGCAATAGCGTGATGACTTGCGTCGAAAAAAACACATAACAGGAGACACATATGCTGAAAAAATGGAGCCGTCTCGAACTTGGCCTTGCTGCCCCACCGTGCGGCTGCGGGCTCTCGCATCCTCATTACCATGCACAACATGAAGCGTTATCCGCGCATGGCGTAAAGCGTCGCAGCGTGCTCGGCGCGGCTGCGGCGCTCGGCATGGGACTTGCAACCGGTGGCGACGTGTGGGCGCAAGCGAAGCCCGCCGCACGCATCATCGATGTGCATCATCACTACACGTCGCCCGCGTTGCTCGCAATGATGCTCGGGCGGCGCACGAATCAGGTCTTCAATCAGTCGTGGACCGTGCAGAAATCGCTCGACGCGATGGACGCGGGCGGCATCGCGACTGCGGTCGTGTCGACCAGCGATCCGGGCATTTTCTTCGGCGACTACGATCAGGCGAAGGCGCTGGCACGCGATTGCAACGAGTTCCAGGCCCGTATGGTCGCCGATCACAAAGGCCGCTTCGGCATGTTCACGACGCTGCCGCTGCCCGATATTGACAGCACCCTCGCCGAGATCGCATATGGCCTCGATACGCTGAAGGCGCAAGGCGTCGGCATGATGACGAGCTACGGCAACAAGTATCTCGGCGATCCGTCGTTCACGCCGGTGATGGAGGAACTGGAACGCCGCCGCGCGACGGTGTTCGTGCATCCGCTGCAACCGGCGTGCTGCACGAATGTCGTGCCGAAAGTGCCGGACGTCGTGGTCGAATACGGCACTGAAACGTCGCGCACGATCGCGAGTCTTTTGATGAATCACACGACGGTTCGCTACCCGAATATTCGTTTCATCTTTTCGCACGGCGGCGGCGATGTGCCGTTCCTCGCGTTCCGTTTCGCGCGCATGGTGTCCGGCGACAGCGAGTTGATGAAGGCCGAACCGGGCGGCGGAATCGCGCTGATCCAGAAGCTTTACTTCGATACGGCGCAGGCGTGGAACCCGTATTCGCTGCCGTCGCTGACGGCATTGATGCCGCCCGAACACATACTGTTCGGCTCGGATTTTCCGGCGGCGTCGCCACTGGATACAGCGAACGGATTGCGCGCGTCGGGCATGAGCGCGGCGTCGCTTGCGAAGATCGAATGGCAGAATGCGCGCGGGATGTTGCCTAACCTCGGTGCCTGACCTCGTTGCCTGAGTCGTACATGCCAGGCCCTGGCGAAGGTCACGGCCTTTCCAGTTAAACCCGCAACGCCGCGCGCAACTTTTCCGGCGACAGCGGCAAATCCCTGAAGCGCTTGCCAGTCGCGTTAGCAATGGCGTTCGCCAACGCCGCCGACATCGGTCCTTGCGACGCTTCGCCGACACCCAAGAACGGCGTGCCCGGCCGATCGATCAAATCGACATCGAGTACTTTCGGCGCCGAAGAAAAACGCAGGATCGGGTACTGGCTCCAGTCAAAACTCGTAATGTTGTGCGCGTCGAAAGTTGTCGCTTCGAACAGCGTCCAACTCGCCGATTGCACGATGCCGCCTTCGACCTGATTGCGCACGCCGTCCGGATTCACGATCTGTCCGCAATCGATCGCGCACGCTACGCGCTCGATCGTCACATAACCCGTTTCGCGTTCGACCGCGACTTCGACGGCCAGCGCGCAGTACGCCATCAGGTTCTTGTACATCGCGAACGCAAAGCCGACGCCGCGCGAGGGCGCGCCGTCATGCACGCGGCGCGGCCAGCCGAAACGCTGTGATGCGCGTTCGATCACGTCACGCGCGCGTGGATCGTCGAGATGCTTCAGGCGGAACGCAACCGGATCGGACTGCGCGGCGAGCGCAAGTTCGTCGATGAAACTCTCGATCGAAAAGATGTTGTGATACGCGCCGAGCGAACGCATTGCCGACACGCGGATCGGCATGTCCGGCAGGAAATGATGCTGCACGTAGAGATTCGGCAAGCGATACAGCGGAATGCTGTTGCGGTCTCCACCGCCCTCGGGCATCGGAATCGGCTTCGGCGGCGCGGGCGTGAAGGGCTTCGACAGAAACCACGTCGGCATGAAACGCCCGGCGTTTTCGATGCGATTGTTGTGCGTGTTGCTCCACACCTCGAACTTCCAGTCGACGATCTGTCCGCTCGCATCCAGGGATGCCGTCACGTCGCTCGACATCGCCGGTCCGAACGGCTCCCAAGTGTGCTCCTGCTCGCGCATCCATTGCACGCGCACGGGCTTTCCAGGCACGGCGCGCGCGATCAACGCGGCGTCGGCGGCCACGTCGTCGGCACCGTTGTGTCCGTAGCAACCGGAGCCTTCGACGTGGATGCAATGCACGCGCTCGGGCGGCATCGACAGCATTTCGGCGAGCCCTTTGCGCATCGGAAATACGCCTTGCGTGTGCGTCCAGACCGTCATCGTGCCGTCGTTGAGCCACGCGACGGCGCACGACGGGCCGATCGATCCGTGCGTCAGATACGGTTTCGTGAAGCGCGCGTGCAAGGTCTGCGTGGCGGGCGCGGCGGCGGCCGTTTTGTTCGCGACGGAGATTTCCTGCGCCGGCAGTTTTTCGAGCGTCTCGTGGATTGTCGACTGCGCGGGCAACGGCGGACCGCTGTGCCATTTCGCGGCCTCGGACAGCGCGCGCATCGCGACAATCGCGCGCCATTCATCGTCGGCGACGACCGCCAGATAGCTGCCGTCCTGCACGACGGCGATCACGCCGGGCATCGCGCGTACAGGCTTGATATCGACCGATTGCAGCGTTGCACCGTAAGACGGCGGCCGGACAACGCGCGCATGCACCATGCCGGGCAACCTCAAGTCCTGCACGTAACGCGGCGCACCGGTCACCTTGTCCGGAATATCCACACGATGAAACGACTGGCCGATCACGTTGAACGTCTTCGGATCTTTGGTCGGCGCGCCGGGCACGGCATTGCGATGCAAGTCGACGCCGCTGACCGCTTCGCCGAATGTCAATCGACGGCCGTCGTTCGCGACAATCTCGCCGTTCTGCGTCGTCAGCGATGCGACGTCGACGTTCAATCGCGTGGCCGCGGCTTCGAATAAAAGCGAGCGCACCTGCGCGGTCGCGTTGGCGATTGCGGTGCCGCTGTCGGCGGTCGAATGACTGCCTGCGGTGTAGCCTTCGTCAGGCGTCGCGTTCGTGTCGGCGGTGACGAGGACGATGCGCTCGGGCGTCACGCCGAGCTGCTCGGCGGCGATCTGCATGAACGCCGTGCGAATGCCAGTGCCGAGTTCCGCCTTGCCGGTGAACACCGTGATGCGGCTCGCCTCGTCGATCTTCACCCACGCGTCGAGCATTGGCGATGTCTTCAGACTGCCCGGGAGCTGCGGCGCGGACGCAGTGAACGTGCCGGCTTCGGTCGTCGTGGTCTGCGCGAGCGCGCGTACGGCGGGCAACAGCGTGAAGCCGACCATTACGCTGCCAGCTGCAAGAAAGCGGCGGCGATTGAGGTTGTCGGGCGGAATGCGCGGATCGTTCATGCGTGTTGCCCCGCCTGACGAATCGCGGCAAGTATGCGCATGTGCGTGCCGCAGCGGCACAGATTGGGCTCCATGTGCGCGCGAATCTGCTCGTCGGTGGGCGACGGTACGCGATCGAGCAGCGCCTGCGCGCGCATCACCATGCCCGCGATGCAGTAGCCGCACTGCGCCGCCTGTTTATCGATGAATGCCTGTTGCAGCTTGCCGGGATTGTCCGTGCTACCGAGTCCTTCGATGGTACGCACGGAACGGTTGCCGATGGCCGCGACCGGCATCAAACACGAGAACACCGGCTTGTCACCGACGATCACCGTACACGCGCCGCATTGGCCCAGACCACAGCCGTATTTCGCGCCGTGCAGGCCGAGTTGATTGCGCAGAGCGTAGAGGAGTGGCGTCGACGGATCGATATCGAGTTGATGCGGTGTGCCGTTCACAATGAGCGTCATCATGGTTCGTGAGACTCCTTGCGCAGGCGTTCGACGTCGGCTTCGTCGAGCGTCCATGCGGGTTGGCTGCTGAAAGTCGAGCGTAGGTACGCGGCGAGATCGGCGATCTGCGCGTTGGTGAACGTGTCGGCGAAGCCGGGCATGAAGGCGGCGCGCGTGCTGCGATCGGTGGGAATGCCGTCGAGAATCATCCGCAGCGCATTACGTGGATCGTGCGCGTTGACGGCGGTGCCGAGCGCCAGCGATGGACGGCTGCCGAGCGTCGTCATCGGCGCGTTCGTTGCGTGGCATGAGGCGCATGCTGCTGAGAAAAGCGTTGCGCCGTTGCCGATGTTATTCATGTTTGCCTGGGCGGTTTGCTGCGTTGCCTTAGACGATTCCCTGCGCGATGTTTCGGCTGGCTTTTGTAGTGAGAGCAGATAAGTGGCCATCGCATCGATATCGGCATCGGATGCATTCGTCAGCGATTGCGTCACCGCTCGCATTGGTCCGGCCGCTGCACCATGTTGATCGGCGAAACCAGTGCGCAGATACGCGGCGAGTTGATCGTGCGTCCACGGTTCGGGCGCGCTCAGCAACGTCGTCAACGCGGGTGCCTCCCAGCCTTCAATCACGTTGCCGTCGAACGCGTCGCCGCGCTTTTCTGCGCCGAGCAGATTCGTCGGCGTGTGGCAGGCGGCGCAATGCGCGGGGCCGTCGATCAGGTATTTGCCGCGTATTAGCTGTGCGTCGTGCGTTGCGGGTTCTGCGGGCGCTTCGCCATTCACTTCGACGCCGGGATGCAAAAAGAACAGATTCCATGCTGCGATCAACGGACGGACGCTGAACGGAAACGTCAACCGGTTCGCGGGCGCGGTGGATTGCACGGCATCGCGCGACATCAGATACACGTAGAGCGCGGCGATGTCGGTGTCCGTCATATGCGTGAAGTGCGGATACGGAAACGCAGGATAGAGCAGATGACCGTCGCGCGCGACGCCGCGTCGCATCGAACGCGTGAAGTCGCTGAGCGTCCAGTCACCGATGCCGGTTTTGCGATCGGGCGTGATATTGGTCGAATAGATCGTGCCGAACGGCGTGTCGAGCGGACGGTCGCCTGCGAAAGGCGCACTGCGATTTGCCGTGTGACACACGACGCAATCGCCGATCGCGGCCAGGTTTGCGCCGTGTTGGAGCAGGGCGGTATCGGTGAGTAATGGCGTTGGTGTTTCTGCTGCGTTGGCCGTTGATGTGAAGGGCGGATGCACGAGCGAGCCAAGCGTCGCCGCGAAAAACGCGGCGCACGATAATGCGCACAGCGATGCCGCCAACCTGATCGACCTCTTCTTCATCGCGTCTCCATCGATGCGTCCGATTCAGCCGTCATGTATAGCACAGGATTTGCGAATCGCGTTCTGCCAAAGGATTCAATTAAGGTATCGATGAGGCCGATGACATCAACGTGGCGCGGAGATGGCGCGAGTGTGGCGTCGTTGACATAGGTGAGCGCAGATTGGGTTGGGAGAGCATTAGACCAAGGTCCCATTCTGTGTCGTCGACCAAGAGTGGCGGATTGCTCCTGGCCGATGCGGTGGAAAGCCGCTACATTGTTCTGTTCGTCAACGACCTACTCTCGGCGCGTGGAGTTGATCATCCGGCCCGTTCCCTACGAGTGATACATCGAGCCGTAACCGACGCAAAGGGCAGCAACGTCTAACACAGACAGGAATGCCAGATCGTTTCAAATGGCCGATAAGACTAAGGTCCAATATCCGTATCCACGGCGCTCCCTTATGCTTCTCAACAGCAGTTGTCAGTTCGTGAGTCTCATCCGACGAGAAGATCATGGCCAAGGATTCGAGCCCTGAAGGCACCAGGACAACGGAAGAATTACGTCTGGACGAAGCACGAGAAAAAGCAGTGCCGTGGAAACAATGGGGACCCTATCTCAGCGAACGCCAATGGGGGACCGTGCGCGAGGACTACAGCGAGAACGGAGATGCATGGAACTACTTCACTCACGATCAGGCACGGTCGCGGGCTTATCACTGGGGTGAGGATGGGCTGGCCGGTTTCAGCGACGACAAACAGCGGCTATGTTTTGCGCTGGCCCTGTGGAACGGCCGGGACCCGATACTGAAGGAGCGTCTCTTCGGCCTGACCAATGCCGAGGGCAATCATGGCGAAGACGTAAAGGAATACTATTTTTACCTCGACAGCACACCGACCCATTCGTCGATGAAGTATTTGTACAAGTATCCGCAGAACGCATATCCGTATAGCGATCTCATCGATACCAACGGGCGACGTGGCAGGAATGATTGGGAATACGAGCTGCTCGACACCGGTATCTTCAGCGAAAATAGATACTTCGACGTGTTTGTGGAGTACGCAAAGACCACCCCCACAGACACCCTGATTCAAATTACCGTATGCAATCGGGGACCGGAAGCCGCTACGCTGCATGTGTTGCCGACCCTGTGGTTCCGCAACAGCTGGACATGGTGGCCGGAGCAGCCCAAGCCTTCCTTGCGGAAGGTAACGGGCGCGGATGGGGTCGCGACTATTGCCGCGTCGCACGCCGAACTGGGTGACTATTTATTGCAGTGCGAGGGGAATCCGCAACTGCTATTCACTGAAAACGAGACCAACAACGAGCGGCTCTTCGGCACGCCCAACACTAGCTCCTACGTCAAGGACGGCATCAACAACCATGTCGCGGCGGGCAGGCAGGAAACCGTCAATCCGGACCTGACCGGGACCAAAGCGGCTGCGCACTATCAGCTCGATGTGCCCGCGGGAATGACATCGGTCATCCGGCTTCGGCTCGGCAACGCCGCGCCGGAAGATCCCTTCGGTAATTTCGATCAAACCGTCGAACAGCGCCGGCGCGAGGCCGACGAATTCTATCGGGCGATCACGCCCGCCCGTGTTGGCGAAGATGCGGCCAACGTGATGCGGCAGGCGCTGGCCGGCATGCTGTGGAGCAAACAGTATTTCTTTTTCGATGTCGACAAATGGCTCGAGGAACACGACGCCGATCCAACGCGGCAGTCGATGAGCCAGGTTCGCAACCGCGACTGGTTCCACATGATCAGCGATCATGTCATCTCAATGCCGGACAAGTGGGAGTACCCCTGGTTCGCCGCCTGGGACCTGGCCTTTCACACCCTTGCGCTTTCGACCGTCGACATCGATTTTGCCAAGCAGCAACTCGTGCTTCTGCTTGACCAGGCCTACCTGCATCCGACCGGGCAGATCCCGGCCTACGAGTGGAATTTCAGCGATGTCAACCCACCGGTACAGGCCTGGGCCGCGATCTTTCTCTACCGGATGGAGCAGACCTTGCGGGGCAGCACCGATGTCGATTTTCTGAAGCGGGTCTTTGGCAAGCTCTCGGCGAATTTCGGCTGGTGGGTGAACCGAAAGGACCGCTTCGGCAAGAACGTCTTCGAAGGAGGGTTCCTCGGTCTGGACAATATCGGTGTCTTCGACCGTAGTGCGCCGTTGCCGAACGGAGGCTATCTCGAGCAGGCGGACGGGACTGCGTGGATGGCCTTGTTCTGCGAGAACATGCTTGAGATCGCCTTCGAGCTTGCAGGGCACGACTCGACCTATGAGGATCTGGCGACGAGCTTCGGCATCGAGTTCATGCTCATTGCCCGCAGCATGAATGCGGTGGGTGTGGATGGCATGTGGGACGAGGAGGATGGCTTCTACTACGATGTCCTGCGCCTCCCTGACGGAAGCGCGACGCGGCTCAAGGTCCGCTCAATGGTTGGTTTGCTGCCGCTGTGCGCCGCAACGGTCGTCGAGCAGTGGCAGCGGGATCAGTCTCCCAGACTGACGGCTCAAATGCGTGAACGCCTGAGGCGTATGCCAGAGCTGCGTGAGTCCATGCACGCTACCGGGCCAGGCCACTTCGGTGTGGCGGAACGCGGCATGATCGCTCTCGTGAATGAGACCCGTCTGCGCCGAATCCTGACCCGGATGCTCGACGAGAACGAGTTCCTCAGCCCGCATGGGATCCGGTCGCTGTCCCGCTATCACGCCGGGAACCCTTATGTTTTTTCGGTGCAGGATCAGGAATACCGGGTGGGCTACCTACCGGCAGAGTCGGACACAGGAATGTTCGGCGGCAACTCCAACTGGCGAGGGCCGGTCTGGATGCCGGTCAACGTGCTGATCATTCGTGCTTTGATGCACTACTTTGCGTACTACGGCGACAGCTTCAAGATCGAGTGCCCGACGGGCTCCGGCAACTTGATGAACCTGTTCGAGGTCGCCCGCGACATTGCCGATCGCCTGACACGGATCTTTCTGCGCGATGAGTCCGGCCGGCGGCCGGTGTTCGGCGAATCTGAAAAATTCCAGAAGGATCCCTACTGGCGGGATAGTTTGCTGTTCTACGAATACTTTCATGGCGACAATGGCGCCGGCATCGGCGCCAGTCATCAAACGGGATGGACGGGTGTTGTTGC
>NZ_JAQGMM010000538.1 GCF_028292365.1 Caballeronia sp. | reverse complement strand
TACGCTGGAAGCCGAACATGGAATAGAAGATGTAGAACGGGATCATGATCTCGTTGTGCGTGGAATACGACGTCGCCGCCGCAATCCAGTCACACATCCCGCCGGCTTCGTTGATCCCTTCCTGCAGAATCTGGCCGGTTTCCGATTCACGATAGAACATCAGCTGGTCGGAATCTTCCGGCACGTACTTCTGGCCGTCCTGATTCCAGATACCAATCTGGCGGAACAAGCCTTCCATACCGAACGTACGCGATTCATCCGGGACGATCGGCACGATGCGTTTGCCGAGCGCCTTGTCCTTCAGCAGGATGTTGAGGATCCGCACGAACGCCATGGTCGTGGAAATCTCGCGGCCCGGACCCGTGCCCTTCAGCACCGGCTCGAACGCCGACAGATCCGGCACCGGCAGCGACTCGGCCTTCTGACGGCGCGCCGGCAGATAACCACCGAGTTCCTGGCGGCGAGCACGCATGTACTCGAGTTCCTTCGAGCCTTCGTCGAACGTCAGGTAAGGCACGTCGGCGATCTGGTCGTCGGGGATCGGCAGCTTGAACTGATCGCGGAATTTCTTCAGCTGATCGGTGTGCAGCTTCTTCTGCTGGTGGGTGATGTTCATTGCCTGACCGGCTTCGCCCATGCCATAACCCTTGATGGTCTTGGCGAGGATGACGGTCGGCTGGCCCTTCGTCTTCGATGCTTCCGTGTACGCCGCGTAGATCTTGTGCGGATCATGGCCGCCGCGATTCAGGTTCCAGATGTCTTCGTCGGACCATTCCGCCACCATCGCCTTGAGTTCCGGCGTGTTGAAGAAATGCTCGCGCACGTAGGCGCCCGACTCTGACTTGTAGGTCTGATACTCGCCGTCGACGACTTCCATCATCCGGCGCATCAATGCACCGGTTTTATCGCGGGCGAAGAGCGAGTCCCAGCGGCTGCCCCACACCACCTTGATCACGTTCCAGCCGGCGCCGCGGAATTCGCTTTCCAGCTCCTGGATGATCTTGCCGTTGCCACGCACCGGGCCGTCGAGACGCTGCAGGTTGCAGTTGATCACGAAGACGAGGTTGTCGAGCCGTTCACGGCCGGCCATGCCGATCGCGCCGAGCGATTCCGGCTCGTCCGTTTCGCCGTCGCCCAGGAATGCCCAGACCTTGCGGCTGCCTGCCTTGATGATGCCGCGCGCGTCCATGTACTTCATGAAACGCGCCTGATAGATCGCCATGATCGGGCCGAGGCCCATGGACACGGTCGGGAACTGCCAGAAATCCGGCATCAGCCACGGATGCGGATATGACGAAATGCCTTCGCCGCCCACTTCCTGGCGGAAATTATCGAGCTGGCTCGCTTTCAGCCGGCCGAGCAAAAACGCGCGCGAGTACACACCCGGCGACGAATGGCCCTGCACGAACACGAGATCGCCGCCATGCTCGGGCGACGGTGCGTGCCAGAAATGGTTGAAACCAACGTCATACAGCGTGGCCGCCGACGCAAACGAAGCAATGTGCCCGCCCACGTTCGTGTCCTTGCCGGCGCGCAGCACCATCGCAATGGCGTTCCAGCGCGTGTACGAACGGATCTTATGTTCGATGTCCTGGTCACCGGGAATCTTCGACTGGGCGGCGACCGGAATGGTATTGATGTACGGGGTGTTGGCTGAAAACGGCAGATGTTCGCCGTGAACGCGCGCGAATTCGATTTGCTTTTCGATCAGGTAATGGGCGCGATCCGGGCCTACTGCCGAAATCACGCCGTCGAGGGCTTCTAGCCACTCTGCGGTTTCCTGGGGATCTTCGTCGTCCTTGGCGTTGGCGACATATTTCATCACTTCGTCGGGTACAGCGGACATGCTCGTCTCCTGATTTGAGGAACGCTCTGTGAACAGACGACGCGAGCCTTTAAGCCATCCGCAGGACACAGTTGCGGAAAACAATGAGGGACAAGCGCGCGTGCGGCAATTCTAAAGAGCCTCCGAACAGTAGTGCAAGCAATATTTCGAATCATGAGACTCAATCTCATAATGCGGAAAAATGCTGCAATGCACCGTGGGACAAGGACTTTTTGATAGTCGCGTTGGTGTCCTTGCGATCAATTGCGGGCCTTTTCAAGACTTTTTACGCCATTTAACAGTGTGGCGCTGCGTTACAATTGCGCGCATGTTGACCGAACGGCTTTTCGCACGCTCGGCGCGTTCGTCGGGCAAACCCAACGACTCGGCGCCGACCCGCTGGCACCACGGACCGTGGTGGTCCAACTCGTACTTGCTGACCCCACTGATCTCGATCCTGGTGTTCCTCGTCGTGATGAGCTTGATTTTGTGGAGTCTCAACCGGCGCGAACAGCAACAACAGGAAGACACGCTCTACCGTAACGTGGCTTGGGCGCAGCAGCAAATCAGGCTTTCCATGACTGGCGCGCAGGAGCAGATCCAGGCACTGGCTCGCGACATCGCGAGTGGCCACGGCGACCCGGCGTCGTTCCAGAGTTCCACGGGCGACATCATGCAGGGGCATCCCGAGATCCTCTACATGAACTGGTACACAGCGCAACATAAGCCGCGCTGGCCGAATACACCGTTGCCTATTCTCGGTTCACGGCTTGCCAAGCCCACCGACGCGCAGATGGACGACGCCGTCCAGTCCGCGTTCGACGAAGCCCGCACCAGCCGCCGCCAGGTTTACTCCCCTCTTCTATACGACGATTTAGGCAACGGCTACATTACGTTGCAGACGCCGGTTTATCGCGACCGCGATTTTCTCGGGTCCATTGCGGCGGTGTTTTCCATCGAAGGGATTCTCAAGCACGACATCCCCAGCGAACTCTCCGCGAAGTACAAGATCTCGATCACCGACCTGAACAATCGCGAGCTCGCGACCACCTCCAGCCGGCCGCGCCTGCCGCGCGACATGTTCTACGACCTGCCGCTCGATCCGCCGGGCCAGGGGGTGTCGGTACGCGTGTATTCGTATCCGCAACTCACGAATTTCACCAACAACACGCTCGTCTGGCTCGTCGCCGGTCTGTCATGTTTTGTGTTGTGGAGTTTGTGGAGCCTGTGGAAACACACGCGGCAACGCTTTGAGGCGCAACAAGCGCTCTACGCGGAGGCATTCTTCCGCCGCGCGATGGAAAACTCAGTGCTGATCGGTATGCGCGTGCTCGACATGCACGGCCGGATCACACACGTGAATCCCGCGTTTTGCCGGATGACCGGCTGGGACGAAAGCGATCTCGTGTCCAAGGTGGCGCCCTTTCCGTACTGGCCGAAAGACGCGTATCCGGAAATGCAGCGGCAGCTGGACATGACCTTGCGTGGCAAGGCGCCCTCGTCCGGCTTCGAATTGCGTGTGCGCCGCAAGGACGGTTCGTTCTTCCACGCGCGGCTTTATGTGTCGCCGCTAATCGATAGTTCGGGTCGGCAGACCGGCTGGATGTCGTCCATGACCGACATCACCGAGCCACGCCGCGCCCGCGAAGATCTCGCCGCCGCGCATGAACGTTTCACCACCGTCCTGGAAAGCCTCGACGCGGCCGTGTCCGTGCTCGCTGCCGACGAAGCAGAACTGCTGTTTGCAAACCGCTACTACCGGCACTTGTTCGGCATTCGTCCGGACGGCCATCTCGAACTTGCTGGTGCGGGATTCGATACGGCGCAAACGTCGTCGGACTCCATCGACATGGTCGATACGTACGCAGGCCTGCCCGCCACCGCGCTGACCGAAAGCACCTCGGACGCGCAGGAAGTGTATGTGGAGAGCATCCAGAAGTGGTTCGAAGTGCGCCGCCAGTACATCCAGTGGGTGGACGGCCATCTCGCGCAGATGCAGATTGCGACCGACATCACCACGCGCAAGCAGGCGCAGGAACTGGCCGATCAGCAGGAAGAAAAGCTGCAGTTCACCAGCCGTTTGATGACGATGGGCGAAATGGCGTCATCGCTGGCGCACGAGCTGAACCAGCCTTTGGCCGCAATCAACAACTACTGTTCGGGTTGTGTCGCGCTGGTTAAATCGGGTCGCATGA
>NZ_JAQGMM010000537.1 GCF_028292365.1 Caballeronia sp. | reverse complement strand
ATCCCTTATGTCGAGCACATCGTGACGGGTGCTATTTCAGGTCTCTTGACGCTGGTTGCCTCATATCTCTTCGAAAACCGCGCGCGTCGCCTTCGGGCGGCATGGACTCGGGTTTTCGGTTAGCTTGTTCGTTGACTTTTTGAATCCTCCCGGTCGAACCGACCGAGGCCCCCGGTTTGGTTACGCGTCATTGGTGGGGAGCATGCGCGTGGGCGACGGGAGCTCGGGGTCCGTTACATGCCCCAGCGTCGAGGTCCGGCCATGAACGGTCTATCACCAGGGTGTATTGAACGGCCGAACCTCCGTTGGAAGGCGACATTGTTTTTAGGGCTCGTCGCTACTAATGAGAGTGACCATGCGCCGTCGCACCGTCTTCAGGAGGAATGGACCGGACATGATAGGGCCGGCCTCGACGATCCACTGGAGGGGTGATGCGAGCTCGCGCGGGACATCGCGGCATGTCCGAAATCGTTGCGCCGACGTGCACTGGATGCCGGTTGGCTGGTCAATAGGCTGCACGCAGTGCTTCATCCGCGACCGCAAGTCGTGAAGCAATCGTCTTGACGAGAAAGCGATGAAACTGCTGCGCGGTTACTGGATCCTCCTGCTCGAGTGCAAGCAGCGTCTCAAGTGACAGGCGCCGGACACGCGTGGGCACTTCGGCGAGCACATCAGCGCTGCGCCGATTCCGCGTGTACACCGCCATTTCGCCGACGACCGTACCGGGCCCGAACGAGCGCAGCCGGACCGACCGACCGTCCGCAAGCGGGAGCGATACGGCGACACGCCCGCGCTCGATGATGTACAGGGCGTCACCCGGCTCGCCGCGAAGGAACAGCGCCTGCCGGGCGTTGAGATCGCGCACCTCCATGCATGCAGCTAGCCTTTCCAGGGAGTGTGGCGTGAAATGCGCCGCGAGCATTGCGCGGAAATTGTCCTCTTCCTGAGGCGGGGCATTGACACCCGGCGCAAGCAGCTTGTCTTCGATCCATTCCAGGCCAGCATCCAAGGTCGCGAACTCATGTATCCGGAGATTGAGCGTACCGGTTTTCACAAGCAGCTCACGCGATCGCGGCGGCAATCCCGTCAATACCAAATCCGCGTCGATCGTTGCACAAAGCTGTCTGAGCTTAACGAAACTGACCGATACCGACGCGTCCATCCCGCTGGTGGCAGCAAAGTCGAGAACCACAAAACGGGCCGGCACGGGACCGCGCGTGGCTAGCCGTTCGCGCACGCGCTGCAGGATCGAATTGGCCGTGCCGAAGAACAGGAACCCTTGCAGGCACGTCCCGCATACCTGCGTGCCGAGTTCGTGGAGTCGTTGGCTATCCTCGATGCTGCGTTCGACGTTCGATGTCCGGGTGCTGGCATCGAACTCCATGCGCACGCAACTGACGCGGCCATAGAGCAACGCGAACATCACGCACGCGGCAACGACGCCCGCCACCACGCCAGTAACAACGCCATAGAGCGCGATGACGCCGAGAATGATCGGGACAAGGAGATATTCGTACCAGTTCAGCTTCCGGTATGCACCGACCAGCCACTGGATCAACAGGCGTAGTCCCATGAAGAGCTGGAGTCCGACCAGCACCGGCACGGGGAACAGCGCGACGATGTCTGGCGAGACGACCAGCAAAAGCAGGCACGCGAGGGACGCGAACACGCCGGCCATCCGGCTTGTCGCGCCCGCGCGCGAGTTGAGCATCGACCGGTTGAACGATTGATAGCCGACCATTCCACCCAGCATCCCGCTCGCAAGGTTGGCGATGCCCGCAGCCCGCATCTCGCGATTCAGGTCGACATCCTCGCCTGTCGCCGCGCCGATCGCAGTCGAGTTCATCAGGATCGTGATTGCCGACGCCGACGTGACCACGAGCGTCTCCGGCAGGTGTGCACCGATGGCCGCCCAATCGACGTTGCCGTGCACGAGCGGTCCCGGCAGGTGAAACGCGGGAATTTGGCTCAAATGCAATCCCGCATGAGGAAGTAACAGTCCCATCTTGCGCGCGTCATCGATCGACAGGCCGTCGACGTGCAGCAGGAAGTAGAAAAGCGCGATGCCGAACACCAGCACGAGAGGCAGCGCGGCAGCGTGTCTCCAGCTGCGCATCAGAACCGTGATTAGTACTCCGACCAGTAGGGCAGGCATCCAGGCGAGCCAGTGCAGATGCGTCAGGAACACCAGCGTGCGCCAGTGCAGCGGCTCGCCGGTCAGTACGCGAAACGCGCCCGACAGCAACAGGTAGCCCGTGCCGGCCAGGAATCCGCCTACAACCGGATAGGGCAGGAACTGCAGTGAGCGGCTGCGCCTCGACGAACCAATCGCGTAAAGGATAGTACCCGTCACCACTGAACACAGCGCGATGGCCATCAGCACGGTCAACAGGACGGTCTGCGCCGATCCGCCGTCCGCTCGCACGCTGCTGGCGACGCCCGCCGCGACGCCCGCGAGAAAAGCTGTCGCATTGCTGTCGGGCCCCGCGATGTTCAGGCGCATTGAACTCATGAGCGCGATGACCAGCGCGGTCACGACGCAACTGACGAGCGCGGTGGGCACGCCCAGCTCGGCATAACGGGCGAGATCCGCACTGAAGATCATCGTGCCGAGGCTCATTGCATAGCAGAGCATGACGAGCGTCGATACTGCGCCGCCAGTCAGGTCGCCGAGCAGGCCGGAGAGGCGGGAACGGGTGCGAACGTCGGCGGCTGAACCGGTGGTGTCTGGCTTCACGGTACTCCCCGACGAATGCAGGTGGTCGTGCTTCGGGCGTCGCTGGCAGAGCGACTTAGTATCCGTCGCGGGTTTCGGCCATGTCAAATTGCTTACATCTCGTCGCGTGACGCCTACACTGTTTATTCACGGGCAAACGTCGGAACAGCGAACAGTCCGTGTGGTTCTGATGCTGGGAATCGTGCAGCGTCAATTCGTCTGATTTCAGGTCAGGCGGACGGATACGTCTTGAGCAGCGAGGAGAACCGGGCCGCGTTGCGGCTCAACGAGGAACGCCGCTCCGGGAAACGGCTTTCGGTGACGGTCATGGATATTGAACGATGGCTGAGCCTGTTGGGGCTTGAGCAATACGCGCGCACATTTGCCGACAACGACGTCGACTTCGCGATGTTGCCCCGACTGACCGACGCGGATCTGAAGGAGCTCGGGGTCCATTCGCTTGGCCACCGCAAGCGCATGCTCTTGTCCATTTCCGAACTCGCCACGGCGGGGTCTTGCGCAACGCCGTCCGTGGTCGACGTGCAAGCGGATGAACGCAGACAGGTCACCATTCTGTTTGCTGATCTGTGCGGCTTTACCGCGCTGTCCCAGTCGCTCGATCCGGAAGAACTGCGCGAAATTGTCGGCCGCTATACCGCGCTTGTAGACGGTATCGTGCTCGCGTACGGCGGCACGATCGACAAGCACATCGGCGATGCCGTTATGGCGCTGTTCGGGGCTCCGCGCGCGCACGACTCCGATACCCTGCGAGCGGCGCGTGCCGCGCTGGATATCCACGACGCGCTGGCCCAGCTAGGCGCGCAGGCATCGCGTCCTTTGCAGGCGCACGTGGGAATTGCCAGTGGTGAGGTTGTCGCGGGCGCGCTCGGACGTGCCGACGCGCAGGACTACACAGTGCACGGCGATCCGGTCAATCTCGCCGCGCGGCTCGTGGCAGCGGCCAAGACCGGTGAAACCCTGGTTTCCGACGGCGTCCGCCGCGCGCTCGGTGACTATGCAGTCTGCGACCCGGCCGGCGACATGCGCTTCAAAGGTATCGGTACACCGGTGCGGGTATGGCGGCTGCGCAGCATGGCGAGCGAGCCATCGACTGCCAGCCGCGGTCATTTCGTCGGACGAAAGGCCGAACTCGAGCAATTCCATGGGATTGTCCGCGCATGTCTTGCCGGGCCGGCAGGCCATGTCGTGTATGTTCGCGGCGACGCGGGCATCGGCAAGACTCGGCTTGTCAACGAGATGCGCGGCGTCGCGCAGGCGCAGGGGTTTGAGATCCATCGCGGCCTCGTGCTGGATTTCGGGGTCGGCAAAGGTCAGGATCCGGTGCGCGCTGTCATCGGCAGCCTGCTCGGCCTGTCGTCCACCTCAGGTGGCGCCGAGTCTGGCATCGCCGTCGAGCGTGTCGTCTCGGCTGGCGTCGTCAAGCCTGAGCAGGTCGTGTTCCTCCATGATCTCCTCGATCTGCCACAATCCGGTGAATGGAGGACCCTCTATGACGCGATGGCACACGCCGCGCGCAAACGCGGCAAGCAGGCGCTCATCGCCACGCTGACTGAAAATGCGTGCCGGAATGGGCCGGTCCTGATTGTCGTCGAAGACCTCCATTGGGCTGACCCGCAGGTGCTCGACGACCTCGCGGCCTTTGCCTCGGGCGTTGCCAACGGCCCAGGCCTGCTCGTGATGACGTCGCGCGTGGAAGGCGATCCACTCGACGCCGCCTGGCGAACGCGCTGTCGCGGTACGCCGTTTGCCACCATCGATCTTGGGCCGTTGCGAAGAGACGAGGCATTGAGCCTTGCGGGAGACTTCATTGACGCCAGCCAACGTGTGGCGCTCACTTGTATCGAGCGGGCGGGCGGCAATCCGCTATTCCTCGAACAGCTCCTGCGCAACGCCGAAGAAGGAAGTGGTGAGGCTGTTCCCGCCTCGATCCAAAGCCTGGTGCTGGCGCGCATGGACCGGCTGACCCCGCGCGACCGTCAGGCATTTCAGGCGGCTGCGGTGATTGGACAGCGCTTCGACGTGGCGTTGTTGCGGCGGCTCATCGATGAACCCGACTACGTCTGCGATGCTCTGGTCGCCAATGCACTTGTGGTACCGGAAGGCGACGATCTCCTGTTCGCGCACGCATTGATTCAGGAAGGGGCCTACTCGACGCTGCTGCGAACACGTCGGCGCGAGTTGCACCGGCGAGCCGCCGACTGGTTTGCGGCTACCGACCCCGTGCTGTACGCCCAGCATCTCGATCGCGCCGACGATAACCGCGCCCCGCAGGCGTATCTTGACGCGGCTGTCGCGCAACGCACGGCCTACTTTATCGAGGCGGCGGTACGCCTGATCGAACGAGGCCTCGAAATCGCGAAGACGGACACAAATCGCCACGCGCTCATCTGCCTCAAGGGCGAACTGCAACGGGACCTCGGTGATATTGCGGCGTCGCTTGACACGTACCGGGCGGCATTGGCCGCTGCGCCGGACGAACCAGGCGTATGCCGGTCGCAGCTCGGGCTCGCCGAGGGCTTACGGGTCAACGAAGGTCTTGCTGAGGCCCTCGCCCTGCTGGAAGCGGCCCAGAGAGTGGCGGAACGCGATGACATGGTGTCGGAACTCGCGCGCCTGCACCACCTGCGTGGAAACATCCTTTTCCCCCTCGGCAAGATCGAGGATTGCCGCGCCGAGCATGAGCGAGGGCTTTCGTATGCGCGGCGCCTGGGCCTTCCTGAAGCGGAGGCGCGCGCTCTTGGCGGGCTTGCCGACGCAGCCTACGCGCAAGGGCGGATGCGCACGGCTTTCGAACACTTCAGCCGTTGCGTTACGTTGAGTCGCGAATATGGCCTCGGCCGGATCGAGGTCGCGAATCGTTCGATGCAGGGTTTCAGCCGGATGTACCTCAACGAAGCTCAGCAAGCGCGTGAGGACGCAGTCGCCGCAGTGCGTGCGGCAACGCTCGTTGGGCAGCCGCGCGCGCAGATGCTGGGCGAGACGCTAGGTGTCTTTGCCTGCCTTGAAATGGGCGACGTGCAGGCGACCCAAGTCCATCTCGAGCAGGAGATGCAGCTGATCCGGCAACTGGGAGCGCGCCGCTTCGAGGCACAAAACATGGAGATGCAGGCGCGCGTGCTGCTTGATTGCGGTCGCCGGAAAGACGCCGTAAGCCTGCTGCATGAAGCGCTGGCGATCTGTGGCGAGGTCGGCATGCAGTTCAGCGCTCCCAAGGCCGTGGGCGCGTTGTGCCGTGCGGTCGAGGACGACGCCGAGCGTGCGCGTTTCCTGGCCAAGGGTGCCGAACTACTGCGTCTCGGCGCGGTTGGTCACAATCACTTGTGGTTCTACCGCGACGCCATCGAAGCGATGCTTTCGGTCGGCGACGCGTCCGGCGCGCTGCGCTACGTGACGGGCCTCGAGGAATATACGCGAGTCGAGCCGCTGCCTTGGGCGGAACTATTCGCGGCGCGCGGCCGTGTGCTCGCCCTCTGCCTGCAAGGCCACGCTGACAATGCCACGCGGCGCGAACTCGAGCGCGTCGGCGAGGTACTTCGGGATGCCGGCTTCAAGAGTTACCTGGTTGCCGTGAACGCGTTCCTTGCCGCGTAGCTGCAGTGTTTTCCTCAAGCATCTCATCCTCGTCTCCTGCTATACCACCCACGTCTCCACGCGCTGAAAGGCTCCAGACCCGCGGTGACAGTTCGCATTGCTTATGCTGCCGGCGAGGCCGCGAAATCTGCCCAGAACCTGGGCACTCAGTCCAGGGTAAGTGCGCCCACTTGATTGGTAAAAGCACGCGACACAGACGTGCTCATACCCGCGAAACGCGGCCGAGCGACCCGACAGGTAATGTATTAGCCGCTCGTACCGACGAATATACATTTTTAGTCCGATACCGAACGGCGGCTACGACACCGCGTATATCGCGCCGCGCTTGAGTGCACCGGGCTTCACCGGCGAAAATTCCGGGCGTCTATTAAGTAAGCTATCCATATCAATCAATGTCATCATTGGCAGCGCCATGATGGGTTTATCCCAATAAATAAGCTTGCATTTTCCACCCGAAAATCTATCTTAGATAAACAACAAAGATTTTCAGCAGCGCGGCGGAGGAGACTATGCCGGCTACACGGATGATGATTGCGCGGCGAGCCGGCGTCAGCGTGGCCACTGTCGATCGCGTCTTGCGCGACGACCTGGCGGTGCGTCCCGAGACCGCCGAACGCGTTCATCTTGCACTCGCCAATCTGCGCGATGACCGTGCAAGCCGTGGCCGTCCCGCGAAAGCCACCTCGTTCCGCATTGCCTTCGTTCTTCCGCAAATCAATTCCCGCTTCCTCGATCACGTGGAACGCGACATTGCGTTGTCCGCGAGTTTTTTTCGTGAGCATCGCATCACCTCGTCGTTCTACCGCTGCGATTTCGCGGTTCAACGCGACACCGCATCCTTTTCGGAGCAAGCGATCGCATACGACGCCGTAGTCATGGCGCCTCTGGACTACCCATGGGTCGCCCACTTCATCGACGAACTGAGTAGCGCCGGCGTGCCCGTCGTCACGGTGTTTTCCGACTTGCCGGGCAGCGCCAGGGCAGCATATGTAGGCGTCGATAACCGCATTGCCGGACGCACCGCCGGACTGTTGATGGGCCTCTTTCTGGGCGCGCGCATCGGCACGGTCGCGGTGCTATCGGGATCGTCACGCCTGCACGACCAACTCGAACGGCGCACCGGTTTTTCGCAAGTCCTCGAAGAAGACTTTCGCAATCTGCGCTGGGTTGCAGAGCCCGACTTTACCGAAGATGACGACGGCGCCGGCCTCGCGGCGCAGGGCCTGCTCGCGCGCCATACGGATCTCGTGGGCGTCTATGTAACGGGCGGCGGTATCGCCGGCATTGCGTCGGCGCTCCAGGAGTCCGGCGACAAGGAGCGCGTGGTCCTGATCGGCCACGGCTGCACGGCGCAGACGCGCGCCCAACTCGCCGAGCGCGCGATTGACGTGATCCTCGATCAGGACGTGCGCGGCATCGTGCACTGGGCGGGACTCGCTGCCCTCAATTTTCTGAACGACGTGCGGGGCGCGCTTGCCATTCCAACGCCGGGAACCCGGATTTACCTTCGTGAGAATGCGCATGCCTGACGCTCGCGACACGCGGACCGATGCCTGAATCCGCAGAGCCGAAACACGGTGCCCAGCGCATGAGCGCCAATCGTCGTAATGATCGGAGACCGAAATAAAAGGAGAAGACACATGTTACGGCTTACATCAAAAAGGGTGGCTGCAGTGCTCGCCTTGACGCTGGGGCTTGGCATGGCTTCGGGCGCGCAGGCGCAGGCGAAGCAACTGACGCTGTGCTGGGCCGCATGGGACCCGGCGAACGCACTCGTCGAGTTATCGAAGGATTTCACAGCCAAGACCGGCATACAGATGAAGTTCGAGTTCGTGCCATGGACGAGCTATGCCGACCGCTTCATCAATGAGCTCAACTCGCACGGCAAGCTGTGCGATCTGATCATCGGCGATAGTCAGTGGATCGGCGGCGCGGCGGTCAATGGCCACTACGTGAAGCTCAACGACTTCTTCACGAAGAACAAGATATCGATGGACGACTTCATGCCGGCAACGGTCGTCGGCTACGCGGAATGGCCGAAGAACACCGCGAACTACTGGGCGCTCCCGGCCATGGCCGATGCCGTCGGCTGGACGTATAGAAAGGACTGGTTTGCGAGGCCCGAGTTGCGCGCCGAGTTCAAGCAGAAATACAAACGCGAACTGGCGCCGCCCACCACCATGGACGAACTCAAGCAGACCGCCGAGTTCTTCCAGGGCCGCAAGATCGACGGCAAGACCGTGTACGGCGTCTATATCTTCACCGAACGCGGGTCTGAGGGCATCACCATGGGCGTGACGAACGCGCTCTACGCGTGGGGCTTCCAGTACGAAGATCCGAAGAAGCCGTATCACCTCGACGGCTTCGTCAATTCGCCCAATGCAGTCAAGGGGCTGGAGTTCTACAAGGCGCTCTACAAGTGCTGCACGGCGCCGGGCATGACGAACGCCTACATGCAGGAAGGCCTCGACGCGTTCAAGTCGGGTCAGGTCGCGATGCAGATGAACTGGTTTGCATTCTTCCCGGGACTCTATAAAGACCCGAACGTCGGCGGCGACAAGATCGGTTTCTTTGTGACGCCAAAAGAACTTCAGCAATTCACACAGCTCGGCGGGCAAGGGATATCGGTCGTCTCTTACTCCGACCACAAGGAGGACGCGCTCGAATACATCAAGTGGTTCGCCCAAGCCGATGTGCAGAAGAAATGGTGGCAAATCGGTGGCTACTCGGCGGCGAAATCGGTCGTACAGGACCCGAGTTTCCCGACGAGCGCACCGTTCGCACCGGCGTTCCTGAAATCGATGGAAATCGTCAAGGACTTCTGGGCCGAGCCTGCCTACGCGGAACTCTTGCTCGACATGCAAAAGCGCGTGCATGACTACGTCGTGGCGGACAAGGGCTCGGCGAAGCAGGCGCTCGATCTGCTCGTCAAGGACTGGAACAAGGTGTTCAAGCAGGAAGGCAAGTAGGGCGTTCGAGCATCAGTACTGGCGGCGGTCGCATGGCCGCGCCAGTACGCCACGAGGAGGCGGGCATGCTGGCAGACAAGCCTTTTGTTTCGCAGGAGCTGGAGTCCGGGCGAGGGACGCGCAGCGGCGGCAGCTTGCGCGGCCTGTCGGATCGCACCATTGCATGGCTCTTCATTCTTCCGACCATCCTGCTATTGCTCGCGATCAATATTTTCCCGTTGATCTGGGCGTTGCGACTGTCGTTCACGAATTTCAAGTCGAACATGCCGAGCGTGCCGGCACGGTTCATTGGCATCGACAACTACATCGATATCCTGACCGACGAGGACATCTGGTACGCCATGCAGGTCACCGCGCGTTTCGTGTTCTGGTCGGTGAGCCTCGAAGTGTTGCTTGGCTTCGGCCTTGCGCTCCTGATCAACCGGCAATTCCGCGGCCACAGCTTCTGGACGACCCTGATCCTCTTGCCGATGATGCTGTCGCCTGCGGTCGTCGGCAATTTCTGGACCTTTCTGCTTCAGCCGCAGACGGGCTTGTTCAACGATGTAGTCAGCCTTGTCACCGGCATTTCACCGGCCTCGTTCCAGATGATCGGCGACGTGCCGCTCGCGCCGTGGACCATCGTCATGGTCGATACCTGGATGTGGACGCCCTATGTGATGCTGATTTGCCTCGCGGGACTGCGCTCGATTCCCGACTATATCTATGAGGCCGCGGAAGTGGATCGCGCGACACCCTGGCGCCAGTTCTGGTCGATCACGCTGCCCATGACCATGCCGTTCCTGATGCTGGCCGTGCTGTTTCGCGGCATCGAAAACTTCAAGATGTTCGATATGGTGAACCTGCTGACGTCCGGCGGTCCGGGCTCGGTCACGGAGACCGTTTCGATCACGCTCAAGCGCGCCGCGTTCGAAAAGTGGCAGACCGGTTATTCGTCGGCGCTTGCGATCATTCTCTTCGTCACGGTGTTCGGCGCAGCGAACATCTATATCAAGGCGCTCAACCGGATCAAACAGCGATGAAACCGCCCGGCAATGCTCATTCGGTGGTGGCCGCGTCGCCTCGCGGCAAGACCTTCGCGGCCATGGTCGTGATCGTGTATGCGCTCGTGACGACCTTGCCCATAGCGTGGATCTTCATGACGAGCTTCAAGACGCAGGAGGATGCGATTGCGTATCCGCCGGTCGTGCTGTTTCAGCCGTCGCTCGAAGGCTACGTCAATCTCTTTACGATCCACTCTCGGCAGACACCCGAATTTATCGCGAGCCTGCCGCCTGCGACGACGTGGTATGAACGCGATGTGCGCAAGCGCGGCATGGTGATCGCGGGGGCATCGAAGGTGTTGCCGCGCTTCGTCAATTCGCTGGTGATCGGCTTCGGCTCGACCTTTCTCGCCGTGTTTCTCGGTACGCTCGCGGCCTACGCGTTCTCGCGCTTCAAAGTGCCGCTGGCGGATGACCTGCTGTTCTTTATTCTCTCCACGCGCATGATGCCGCCCATCGCGGTCGCAATTCCTATCTACCTGATGTATCGCGCGCTGGGTTTGAGCGATAGCTATGTCGGCATGATCGTGCTCTATACGGCAGTCAACGTTTCGCTCGCCGTGTGGCTGCTGAAGGGCTTCATGGACGAGATACCGCGCGAGTACGAGGAAGCCGCGCTCGTCGATGGCTATACGCGACTGCATGCGTTCGTGAAGGTCGTGCTGCCCCAGGCCATTACCGGGATCGCCGCCACTGCGATCTTCTGCCTGATCTTCGCGTGGAACGAGTACGCGTTCGCGTCGCTCCTGACGAGCGGCGACGCGCAGACCATGCCGCCGTTCATACCATTCATCATCGGTGAGGGCGGGCAGGACTGGCCGGCCGTTGCCGCGGCCACGACGCTGTTCGTCCTGCCGATCCTCTTTTTCACCGTCGTGCTTCGCAAGCACCTGTTGCGCGGCATCACCTTCGGAGCGGTACGCAAATGAAACGTCAACTTGTCGCGCCGCGCGAGCGTTTCCTGCGACGCGGCCATAGCGAAATCGCGGCGACCGTCGTGATCGGCGCCGGCATCGCGATGCTCGTGCAACCGTTTTCGCTTGCGCTCTTCACGTGGTCGTTTCCCGTGATCCTCGCCGGCGCGCTGGCGTTCCTCGTCACCAGCCATTTTCCGGGCTGATCCATGTCCGCCATCACGCTCGTCAACCTGCACAAACGCTTCGACGATTTCGTCGCGGTGCGCAACACGGATCTCGTCGTGGGCGCCGGGCGTTTCGTCGTGCTGCTCGGTCCGTCGGGCTGCGGCAAGACAACCACGTTGCGCATGATCGCCGGGCTGGAGCTGCCTACTTCAGGCCAGATACTGATAGACGGCGAGGACGTTACGGCGCTGCGCGCACGCCAGCGCGACATTGCCTTCGTGTTCCAGATGTTCGCGTTGTATCCGCATATGACGGTGCGCAACAACATTGCGTTTCCGCTGAAGAACGAGCATGTGCCGCGCCGCGAGATCACGGCGCGGGTGGATGCGGCGGCGCGCATGCTGCGCATTGAAGAGATACTCGACCGGAAGACCGGCGGCCTTTCCGGTGGCGACCGTCAGCGCGTGGCGTTGGGCCGTGCCATTGTTCGCCAGCCGAAGGCGTTCCTGATGGATGAGCCGCTCGGCACGCTCGATGCCGACTTCCGCGAACTGATGTGCCTCGAATTGCGCAAACTTCACGACCAGCTCAATGCGACCACCGTCTACGTCACGCACGACCAGAGCGAAGCGATGGCAATGGCCGACGATATCGTCGTGATGAATCAGGGCGAGGTGCTGCAAGCGGGTGCGCCGCACGAGATATATCATTTTCCGGCGACGGTGTTTGTCGGCAACTTTATCGGCAGTCCGCCGATGAATTTCCTGCCCGTCGACGGACCCGTCGCCGCTGGTGCGACGCAAGTACAGGTGCATGGCGCGACGATTACGGTGCCGCATTGCGACGCTGCGGCCACGAGCGTGCTGCTGGGCATTCGCCCGGAGCATGTTGTCGTCGATGAACACGGGGCGCTGCGCGGCAAGGTGATCGCCGACGAGTTCCTGGGCTCCCACCAGGTGCTGATGATAGAAACGGCTGCGGGCATCGTGCGGGCGCGCGTGGGCAAGGAGGTGAGGCTCGCTGCCGGATCGCCGGTCGGGCTGTCGTTTCGCAAGGAGCGCGCGTTGCTCTATGACGCGGTGTCGGGTCGCAGGCTTCCGGCGACCGAGCTGGCGAGCGCGGAAACGGGAGATGTTCATGGCTGAGGTGCAACTACAAAACGTCTCGAAGCATTTTGGCGCGACCTTGGCGGTGGACGAGCTGTCGATTGACGTAAAGGACGGGGAATTCGTCGTGCTGCTTGGACCGAGCGGCGCAGGAAAAACCACGACCTTGCGCCTGATCGCGGGCCTGGAAAAACCCGATACCGGCGATGTCCTGATCGACGGAAAGTTGGCAACCAACGTCCATCCGTCCGATCGCGATGTCGCGTTCATCTTCCAGCAGTACTCTCTTTATCCGCACCTGACGGTATTCGACAACCTCGCGTTCCCGCTGCGTTCGCCGCGCCGTCGCATCAGCGAGGCCGATGTACGCGCGCGCGTGCAGACGGTTGCCGCGATGCTGCACATGGAATCGAAGCTTGCCAACATGGCGACGCATCTGTCGGGCGGCGAGATGCAGCGAGTGGCGATCGGGCGCGCGCTGGTTCGCGAGCCGCGCGTGTTCCTGATGGACGAGCCGCTGTCATCGCTCGATGCCAAGCTGCGCGAGGAACTGCGGATCGAACTGAAGCGCCTGCACCGGAATATCGGCGCGACTATTGTGTATGTCACGCACGATCAGGTGGAAGCGACCACGCTCGCGGATCGCATCGGCATTCTTGAACATGGGCGGCTCGTGCAGCTCGGCACGCCGCGCGAGGTCTATGGCAATCCTGCATGCGTGAGCGCGGCGCGGCGTCTCGGTTCGCCGCCGATCAACCTGCTGCCGCCGACGCTCTTCGATCCGACGGTCATGCCGGCAGGCACCGCGACCGTTGCGATACGCCCGGAGGATATTGTTGTCGCGGAAACAGGCGAGTCAGGCGGGCATAGCGAGCGCAATGTGATGGACGTGAAGGTGCTCGAATACTCGCCGCTGCGTCATCTGCTGATTCTGGATCGCAACGGCACGGCCGTGGTCGCGACGACCGTAACGGAACGCAATTTCAACGCGGGGCAATCGGTCGGCGTGTCGCTGCCCGCGCGCAGTCTTCTCTATTTTCGCGCCGACGGCAGGAGGATCCCGACATGAACGGCAAGACGGTCATGGCGTGCATCGAAGCCGCGCATGCAACGCTCAAGCAAAACATGGACGAGATCGCGTTGCTCGATCAGCAGATCGGCGATGGCGACCACATCTTCAACCTGCTGCGCGGCATGGAGGCGCTGCTCGCCGCCCGCGGTGACATCGAAGCCGCTGCGTTCGGGCCGTCGCTCGATGCGGTGGCGGCCAAAGTGTTATCGACAGTCGGAGGATCGTCGGGACCGCTGTTTTATTCATTGTTGAGCGGCATGTCTAAGTGCGCGAAGGGGCAGGGGATGGACGTGCCCGGGTTTGCCGTCATCTTTGCCGCGGGCGTGGATGCGGTCGGCCAGCGGGGCAAGACGGGCGTGGGCAGCAAGACGATGATGGACGTGCTGATCCCGGTCGCAAATCGTTTCAGGGAACTGGCGGCCGCGGGCGCGTCCGCGCAAGCGGTCCTCGACGAGCTGCCGCGCGTGGCGCAAACGCAGATGCTTGCCACCCGCGACATGCTCGCGACCAAAGGACGGGCGTCGTTTCTCGGCGAGCGTTCGCGCGGCCATATTGATCCGGGCGCGCGTTCCAGCGAGCTCATGATTGCGGCGGTGTGCGCGCATCTCGCGCAACACATCAAGTGAAGGAGCACAGGCCATGAAGAAGTTCATCAATCACGTCGACGATTTTCTTGCCGAAAGCCTGGCGGGATTCGCCACCGCGCATGCCGACCTCGTCGTCCTGAACAACGAGCCTTTGTTCGTGCGTCGCAAGGTGCTGACGCCCGGGAAGGTGGCGCTGCTGTCGGGTGGCGGGTCGGGGCATGAGCCTTTGCATAGTGGTTTTGTCGGCTACGGCATGCTTGATGCCGCGTGCCCGGGGCAGATCTTTACGTCGCCGACGCCGGACCAGATGATGGCCGCCGCCATGGCAGTCGATACCGGTCCGGGCGTCCTCTTCATCGTGAAGAACTACTCGGGCGATGTGATGAACTTCGAGATGGCCTCCGAGATGTCCGAGGTGCAGAACGCGATCGTGCTGATCAACGATGATGTCGCGGTCGAGGATTCGAGTTATACGACCGGGCGCAGGGGGGTAGCGGGAACGGTGATTGTCGAGAAACTGGTTGGCAGCATGGCGGAAAGTGGTGCGAGTCTTGAGCAGTGCAAGGCGTTTGGGGATCGTATTAACAAGCACACCGCGTCGATGGGCGTTGCGTTCACGAGCTGCGTCGTGCCGGCGGCGGGCACGCGTACGTTCAAGATCGGCGACGATGAGATTGAAGTGGGGGTGGGTATTCACGGCGAGCCGGGCAGGCGACGGGCGAAGTTGGCGCCGGCCGATGCGATCGTGGCGGAGTTGTTGAGTGCGATTGTTGATGATTTGAAGCCGGAGGGGGGTGCGGAATTGCTTGTGCTGGTTAATGGGCTGGGTGGAACGCCGCTTGGGGAGCTCTATCTGTTGTTCAACTCTACGCGAGTGTGGCTTGGCGAGCGTGGGCTGAGGATCGGGCGCGTGCTGGTCGGCGCGTTGACGACGTCGCTTGAGATGGCGGGAGCGTCAATCACGCTCTGTGTTCTCGATGAAGAGATGAAAACGCATTGGGATAGTGCGGTGCATACGGCGGCGTTGAGATGGGGGAGGTAGGGCGCGTCGCGGAACACGGCGAGAGGGGCAGGGAGAGTGAACCAAACCGTGGGAGGCCATTTCCGTTAACTTGACCGCCGTCATAGACGGCGTGACGGCGCAGTACCCGATGGGATACGACGCTTGGAATCTGCGAAGTTTCTAACGAAAAGAGCCCAGCGAGCCCGCCCGGCACGCTGGCCGTATCAGCTACGCTGGCAACGTTGCCAACCGATCGGAGACGAGCGAGTCACCGTGATCAGCGATGACGCTGGCGAATTCGGCAAGGCTGTGGACGGCAGCCAGCTCGCCAGGGGAAGGATCCTGGACTGGTTTCACATCGCGATGAAGTTCAAGGCTGCCCAGAACTCGGTTTTAGGAAGCCAGACGATGGAGCCCCACGAGCGAATCGCTGTAGAGACAGAGATCGATCACGCCAAGTGGCTGGTTTGGCATGGAAAGGGCCGGCAATGGGTGTCCCGCATCAAGGCCCTGGATGCCACGCTGTTGGCGAAGGAAGGCTATGAGCACTCGACGTTGTACTGGAACCTGCGCCGCCTGTCCTTCTACATCGAGAACAACGCCGGTACGCTCGTGAAATATGGCATGCGCTATCACAAGGGGCTACCGATCAGCAGCAGCATTGCCGAGTCCGTGGTGAACCTGGTGGTCAGCCATCGCATGGCGAAGAAGCAACAAATGCGATGGACGGACGAGGGAGCGCACTGTCTGGCACAGGTCAGAGTTGCTGTTCTCAACGAAGAATTCTCGGTTAAGAAACTTGCCGTGTTGACCAAGACTTCTGCAGCTGCAAACTCGCCGAGTGCGCGCCGAGCGCGCGTGAATTGACCTCCCACGGTTTGGTTCACTCTCGTCTACGGCTGCGCGGGCTGCGGATCCGCCAGAAGCCACCGATAGATGAGCAGGTCTTCATGCGTAAGCGAGGAGAGCGGCTTGCGCAGTTCGGCAATGGGAGAGGCTGGTGTCACCCAGTGCCTGCAGATCATCCCGAAGGAACTGGAGATCACGATGGCCTTTTGCGGCCACGCTGACATCTGTCAGGTGGACGAGCGGATTCTATTGCCTGACCGGTGTTGAGAATCTGCGCCGGGCACGACGCCTGGCGATGGACGGTGTTCAGCCAGATACACGGCGCATACCGCTCGCCGCCACTTCTTGCGGCTCGGAATCTTCCAACGCTTGCAGAAACGTCGAACTCCACCAGTGCACATCGAACTTGCGGATTCGCTGAAGAAGAGCTTCATGCCGGTTGATCCTCTCGTCGAGCGACATCGTTAGCGCCCGCTGGATGGCCTGCGCCGTGCCTTGCGTGTCGTAGGGATTGACGAGCAGCGCTTCCTTCAATTGCTCTGCGGCTCCGGCAAAACGCGAGAGCACCAGCATGCCCGGGTCGGCAGAGTCCTGTGCAGCGACGAATTCTTTCGCGACCAGATTCATGCCGTCCCGCAACGGCGTGACGAGCGCCACTCGACTCGCGCGATAGAGCCCCGGCAGACGCTTACGGGCCACGTTGCGATGGATGTAGCGCACCGGCATCCAGTCCAGTTCACCGAAGTCGCCATTAATCGCGCCGCACAGGCTATCCATCTGTCGCCGCAGATCGTCGTAGGCACCCACGTCCTCGCGGCTAGGGGAAGCGATCTGGATCAGCGTCGCGCTATCGCGGTTTTCCGGGTAGAAGGTCAGCAGTTCGCGGAAAGCATGGACGCGTTGTGGCAGCCCCTTCGAGTAGTCCAACCGGTCGACGCCCACCAGCAAACGCCGCCGCGAATACTCCTCTCGCATCCGGACGAACATGTCGCGCCCTTCCTTCGAGTCGGCAAGACGAATGAAGTCGTCGACGTCGATGCCGATGGGGTAGGCGCCGACCCGCAGCGTTCGATTGAATGCCCGAAGGCGATCCGGACTCAACCGTTGTGCCTGCGCTTCCGATTCGACGTAGTGAGAAAAATGCGTCAGGTCGGCTTCGCTCTGGAAGCCCACCAGATCGTAGGCGAAGAGCGAGCGCATCAGCCATTCGTGTTCCGGAATCGCGGCCATGATCAGCGGTGGCGGCATCGGAATATGCAGGAAGAAGCCGATACGATTGGTACATCCCATGGCTCGCAACTCGGCCGCGAGCGGGATCAACTGATAGTCGTGAACCCAGATGAGATCGTCCGGCTTCAGCAGCGGCAGCAACTTGTGCGCGAATAACTGGTTGACCCTGCGATAGCCCGCTGCGAACCGCGTGTCGAAATTGGCCAGGTCCAGCCGGTAATGGAATACCGGCCACAAGACATCGTTGGCGTAACCCAGGTAATACGTGTCGTGATCTTCCCGGCTCAGATCAAGTGTCGCAAGCGTGACGTTGCCGGCCGTTTGAACATGAACTTCGCTCTGGCCGGCTATTGCGGTATCCGCAGCTTCGCGTATCTTGCCACTCCAGCCAAACCAGAGCCCGCCGGTCTGTTGCAGGCTCTCCCTTACCGCTACAGCGAGTCCGCCGGCTGCAGGCTTGCGAGGATCGGCAGTGCGATTTGAAACGACGACTAGACGGCTCATGAGGTCCCTATGCTGGTGTGTTCACACGGCACTCACCGCCCGGACACGAAGGGGTAGCGCCGACAGTTAATCATCCACTCCATGGACGAATTGATGCGAGGTCAGATCTCAGCTCTTTTTTGACGTTTTGGCGATAAATGGCGTCGGTACGTGCTGACACGTCTCACTTGCGCACTTCGGGCAACGCGGATGGGCGCTCTCATGTTCAGCGAGATGTTCAGCGTGCTCGAACAAATGGCCACACTTCTCGCAACGATATTGATACGTTGGCATTTGCACTTCTCCAACACGAATCCACCTGGCCGGCCTGATACGATTCACCAGCACTGTCCGGCACTGTGAAAATCCATTCTAGTGCAGGAAATGCTCAGGCATGCGTCTCCGGTTCGTACTAGGCTTGATTTATGGTCAAGGCGGTCGTCGTCCGGCGAAACGTGGTGAACTGATACCCGCCTACTGGCGAAAACCGCTTCTCCCCCAGTGTTCCTGGCGGCACAGAGCGAGGTCCGATATGCAAGTACTTACAGTAACAATCGTCAAACCCGAAGCGACGAACTTCATCCTGGGGCAAAGCCACTTCATCAAGTCTGTCGAGGATCTGCACGAGGCAATGGTCGGTACCGTTCCGGGTATCAAGTTTGGTTTGGCCTTTTGTGAAGCGTCCGGTAAGCGCCTTGTGCGCCGGTCTGGCACCGACGCCGACCTGGTCGAGTTGGCGTGCCGGAATGCCACGGCCATCGGTGCGGGCCACAGCTTCGTGATTTTTCTCGGCGATGGCTTTTACCCCGTCAATGTTCTGAATGCGATAAAGGCTGTGCCGGAGGTATGCCGGATATTCTGTGCGACGGCGAATCCCACGCAGATTCTGGTTGCCGAGACAGAGCAGGGGCGCGGCATCCTGGGTGTGGTTGATGGGTTCCCGCCGCTCGGCGTGGAAAACGAGGAGGACGTTCAATGGCGTAAGGATCTGTTACGTGCTATCGGTTACAAAGCGTAGGTGCGGTTGCTCTCCTCGCGCGACCCGCGTGCCCATCGAACCATGGAACATCTACGTCTGCATCCCGGCACACTGTGGCCGGCCGTCCTGTGTCAGACCGCGCATGCGCTGCGTCTTGGTGCACTGCGGCCCATCGAGACAATCCAGACGCTGCTCGAAGAAGGCGGCGTACGCTTTCTCGTCCGCCAGGTCGCAAGCCTCGCGCGCAAGGAGGAAACCCGACAGGCGCGCGAAGTCGAGGTGGGGGCGGGCAGCGCGGTGAATCCGTTCCTTCCTTACGACCCCGACCTCTTTGTGGCCGAGCTCTCGGACACTCACGTCGCCTTGCTCAACAAGTTCAACGTCATCGACCATCATCTCCTGATCGTCACCCGTTGCTTCAAACCGCAGGAAGCGCTGCTCGAGTTCGCGGACTTCGTTGCATTGGCCGCCTGCATGGCCGAGTTCGACGGCCTCGGCTTTTACAATGGCGGCGCGCAATCCGGCGCAAGTCAACGCCACAAGCATCTGCAGATCGTGCCGCTGCCGCTCGGAGAATCAGGTCCGCCGCTCCCCATTGAATCCGTTCTTAGGCCCGGGGGCATGGAAGGTCCGATCGGCACTGTACCTGGCCTGCCTTTTCTGCATGCGTTCGCCCGTCTGGAACTGGCTCCTGCCGCCTCGCGGCACGCCGCACACGCCGCGTTTGATTGCTACCACGCGTTGCTCGAAGCTGCTGGCCTGCGAGCGATCGAGGTGAATGGCGAATTGCATCAGTCGGCACCGTATAACCTGCTTGTCACCCGCCGATGGATGCTGCTCGTACCAAGGTATTCGGAATGCGTCGAAGGCATTTCAGTGAATGCGCTGGGGTTTGCCGGATCGCTCTTCGTGCGTGACGCAGCACAGATGGACGTCATTAAGAGGCTCGGTCCGATGTCCGTGCTGCAACGCGTCGCGGTCCCTGCCGCCGTGGGTCAATAGCGCCCATCTGCCTAGCGTTTTCGCTTCAAGGCTGAACCTCATAAGGCGGAAACATGGGTTGTGGTGCAAATAGAACGAGCGGGCGAGACACCGTCTTTCGTCCGCCATTTCAACGAGCTGAGAACACCGTCATCCAGACAGCTGATGGCGTGATATCTTTGAGTTGCATCTTGAAGAGATCGAACTGGCCATTCCGAATGCGATGTATCAGTTCGATGCCGGATATCGTAACGGCCGTATTCCGAAAGCGGTTGAAGCCAAGCATCACATTGCCGCTGGACTTGACATTTTGATGGTCTTGTTCGATCGGGTTGTTGGAGTACTTCGATGATCTCGGCGTTGTACCCTCGCGCGGCAACTCGTCGGCCACCATTTCTCGCACCGCGCGTGAGATGCTGCGTAGCCATCCGGCGTAATGGTATCCGGAACCATCCCTTGGCTGTTGATCGCCTTCGCAAAGAAGGCCTTGGCAGCAACGACATCGCGCTTGGCGCTGAGCCTGAAATCGACTGTCTTTCGCGCTCGATCAACGGCACGGTAAAGATAGGTCCGTTTTCCACGAATCTTTCGTCTCGTCGACACGCCATGAGCGTCCGGCGGATATTGCGAACCGATTCCAGCGCTTAACGAATTCCGGCGTCAAGCGTTTAATCCAGCGCATGATCGTCGTGTGCGATAGCGACAGGCCGCGTTCAACCATCACTTCGACGAGGTCCCGAAGGCTTAGCTTACAAACAGATCGAGGGCGGCAGTTAAGCGCGGCACTGCTTAAATATCAATGGCGGTCTATTAGCCCGTTCGGAATGGTTTGGGGTCCAATTCATTCGAGCCGGCGCTAAGACGTTCGTATTCCGCGATCAGCTGAGCACCGAATAACAGGAGCGTCGCGAGGGCTTCGAGACTGAAGAGAACAACGATCGCTGTTGTCAGAGAACCATATACGACGCTTACCTGAGATAGCGTTGCAAAATACCAGACGAGTACGTGACGTGTCGCTTCCCACAGTAGGGCCGCCGCGATCGCGCCGACCAGCGCATGCCTGAACGTCGGGCGACCGACTGGGATCACGAGATAGATTGACGTCAAGACAAAAATTTCTCCCGCAAGTCCGAACAGATAAAGCAACACGCGTGAGGCACCGACAAGAGAGACCTGCCAGCCGAACGCGTCAATGCTGTTGGCGCCGACGGCCTGCAAGCCATTGGAAACGAGCGTGACGAGGAGAACACCCACGCCCAACGATAGACTGTAGCAATAGGGGAGCAGCGCGGAAATCAGGAAGTGTCGCCGCCGAATTGCCACCCGGTGCACAAAGATTACTGACATCGCGTTTTCTAGCACGGTGAACGCCAACGAACTGAAGAAAATCATGGTGCAGAGAAGTACCCAACCTATCACGGCGCGGTGCGCAAGGAAGTTCGCCAGTTCCCGCACAATGGCCTTCGCTTGCCCTGGGACTAACCACTCGAGCAAATGCACAAGCGAATCAAGTAGCACCCTTTGTTCAACGAGGTGTGACAGCGCGATCACAACCAGGATGAGTAGCGGGACGATCGAAAGCAGCGCGTAGTAGGCAACCGCGCCTGCGAGCAGCATCCCTTGGTTCGCGCGAAACGCTTTCAAGGTTTGCACCACGAACGTTGCCGGATGACCTGCAACGGTCCGCAACGCGCTGTCGTGTATCCGTTGCATAACGCCTCCGCTGCACGGCCAAACTGCGATTGCACTTCGTTCACTTCCCATCAGGGATGGCTCCCGAAGCTCCGGGATCCGATCGCCTTCTTGTGGACGAGCACCGCGATGCCCCGCTCATCGAATCAGCCGAACGACGGTGCGGTGCGACACGCGTTGTGGCGCCTGTGCACCATCAAATAAATTGTTCGAGCGGGCAGCGACGACTCCGATAATTTTGCCGGCCAAAACGGCCACGGTTGGCGCCTCCGCGGGTCGTCGTAAAACGAAGTCGAGCCGTGGCATCGGCCGCCACTTGATAGCTCCGTTTTGAACAGTCCCGAACATTCGACGACGGGTTTTCATAAGACTAAGCCTTACTCCGACCTCCGACTTCAATGCCTTAGCCGAAGGGCAGGCTGTGGACCGGTCCTAAGCCACGAGGCCAGACGAAAGTCCGGCACAGACTGGTGCGTCGCATCTGCAGGTCTCAAAGCGCTTCTTGGGACGGTTTCTGAGGTGTGAGCCGCAAGCCCCTGGTTTCGGGCCGCCATCGCGGCTTTCTGGCGACCGACCGCTCTAAGTTCACCCGCCTGCGATGGCGCGCACCGTTCTCGTGATCCACGCCGTCAGGACCGCTCGAAACGATATGACCAGGATCCGCCTCGGTCCGATGATGACCGATCCGACCAGCACGATGGCGAGTAGCGCCGCGTTGGGTGTGCACAAGAGCACGGGACCGGCATCCGGTGAGACATGTCGGGCTGCCCGGTTTACACCGGCGCCAATTTTCGAAGGCTGGCTGGTTGATACGAGTTGTGCGCGCGTTGCCGCCATGCGTGCGAGGACAACTGCTTGAGCCTCCTTATGTTCGTGTATCCCGCGCTTCATTTGATCGCCTCTTTGACAGACTCAACATCGCGTTGGAGCTCTTGTTGCAAGGTCTTGAATGATTGCCCAGGTCGCTGAGCGCGTAAGACAAGGAAGGCAGCAATCGTCACAACCAGCCACGTTGCGGCGACGCCCCACACGACGCGAAGGAAATAGGGCGTCCCCCAGGCGGACGCAATGACGGCGATGCAAAGGAAGGAAAGCGTGAAAAGAGCGCCAACTGCCAGCGCGACCAACGCAATCACTTCGTGCAGCAATCGCGTTTTCGTTTCGGCCAGCTCGATGCGAAACAATTCACCGTAGTCAGCGACTCTTCGAGTGCAGAATCGACCAATATTGCGCCATCGCGTGATTTTTGATTGGGCCGACATCTTCGTACCCCCACCAAGACGGTGACTGCGGCGAATCCAACCGGTCCTGCCAATTGGGCGAGACGCAATCCTAGGCCGTCGGAGCGGAGGTTCGTAGAAACATCGACCCGCTACCACGACGGTGCTGACCTAATACGCCCGGTCGTTAGCTCTCGGATTCGTTGGATAAGCTTGGGAAGCAGCGCTTCTAGTGTTTGCCCAGATCGCCCCGGCTATGAAACTGACGGCGGCGACGATGCCCAACACTGCAAGTGGACTCTCAGCCGTTCTGTCCCGCACGAGGCTGGTGGTATCCGCGCAGAGCTTCTGCGCCTTACCGCTTAACTCGCGCGCTTTCCCAGACATCTGGGTGGCCGCGTCGCCAACCACACCGCTTACTGCGTCTTGAACTTTGCCTGCCACTTCGTTCAATGTACCTTCTGCTGTGTCGGTGTCCATGACATCCTCCCATCGTTGACTATGTCCTCCTGCGCACGGGACGTGCCAGCCACCCGCCACGAGGTGTCAGTTCAGACCGAGGAGAACGCCAAGTCGAGGTACGGTTCGGCATCGCGGACAGCCGCACACGAATTGCCGTATTACCGTCAACGCAGCGGCCGGGAAGTGTGGAAAATGTCGTCACGGGATGCTGCGGCGAGGGGAGTTGCTCGGCATCTTTGACATCCAGACTGCGCGGATTGGCAAATCCTCCTAACACCCTGCCTTGACTACGGGCGCCGTTTCAAATGCATGCCTCGGCGGGAATCGGGCGCCCAGGCATCCACGTTCAAAGGAATGTTGGTCGGACTCGAGCCACAACCGCAAATGCTTGGTCGAAAAGCCCGGCGGTGCGGGATGCCGGTCGCCTGGCATTGGTCGCAATCTCGAAGAAGTCGCATCACCAGCTATCGGTCAAATACTTTATGCAGAGGAATGGTTGTTGCTTGACTAACTTAGCTCACCTCTCGGACAGCTGTTGTCATGGCCACCGCCGTTCCCTTCACCGAGTCGCATCGACTACGCAGGCTCAAAACGTTCGGGATTCTCGACACCCCGGCGGAGGAGCATTTCGACTCCATTACCAGGGTCGCTGCAAGTCTTTTGCAGGTACCGATTGCATTGCTCAACTTCATCGACGAAACCCGAGAGTGGTGTAAGTCCGCGTGGGGAATGGCGCGCCGGTCGGCCAAGCGAGAGGAGTCGCTTTGTGCTCAGGCCCTCCTGACGAACGATATCCCTGTGATTCCAGATGCGACCGCGATGAAGAATCTCGGAATCACCCTCAAGTGGTCGGTGAGCGCAACGTCGTTGTCTATGTGGGGCGGTATCGAAAGCGTCGGACAGCACGGCCCTCGGGACGCTGTGCGTAATTGCTCATGAGCCCCGGAATCTCAGTGAGTCGGAGAGAGCGACACTGAAAACGCTAGCAGAACACGCAGTGCTACATCTTGAAAAACGGCAGGCATCGGCAGAACTGCTGGAGATGCGACGTCGCCTCGACGAGCTTGAGCATCACCAGGAAGAGTTTCTCGCAATGCTTGCGCATGAGCTTCGCGCGCCGCTGGTGCCTATTCGGACCGGCATCGCCATTCTCGACCGACCTGAAGCGACGGATGCAGAGCGCGCCTGGGCGCGAGGGTTCTGTCGCGATAACGGTGAACGGACGAGCCTGATCAATATCATCAGGATTATTTATATCACTAGCGAGTAGAACTGCCGGTTCTGTCGCGCTAATGCGGGAGAGGTAATATTCGCGGCTGACAAATATACTTTGGCTGCCCGATGAAGAAAGTGCAAACACCGCGAAAGACGCTAGCTCCGGGCATCGCCCATGTCCTGAAACGCCTCCACTATCCGCTCGATGTGATGTTGCTGTGCGTGCGGTGGTACGGCGCCTACTCGCTCAGTTTGCGTAATCTTGAAGAGATGATGGCCGAGCGAGGTATCGCGGTCGATCATTCGACGGTACATCGCTGGGTGATTAAACTGGTGCCGCTGTTCGAGAAGACGTTTCGCCGTCACAAGCGGCCAGTGGGCAAGAGCTGGGGAATGGACGAAACGTATATCCGAGTCAAAGGCCAGAGGAGGTATCTCTACCGGGCGGTCGACAAAACGGGTAAAACCATTGATTTCCTGTTCAGAGCCAAGCGGGACAAGGTGGCAGCACGGCGCTTCTTTGAAAAGTCGATCGCTCAGAGTGGTGTGCCTGAGACGGTAACCATCGACAAAAGCGGCTCTGATCTGGCCGCGCTGCACGCGGTGAACGCCGAGCGGGAGACGCCCATCATGATTCGTCAAGTCAAGTACCTGAATAACGTGGTCGAGCAGAACCATCGGGCCATCAAACGCATCACCCGACCGATGCTTGGCTTCAAAGATTTTCGTTGTGCCCGCATCATCCTGTCCGGCATCGAAGTGATGCATATGATCAAGAAGGGGCAGATGAAAACCGAGAACGGAACTCATCCGTCCACCGCCGCGCAGTTTTATTCTATGGTTATGTGAGCAGTCCTTGTCATTTCTTGTCTGCTCATCAAGACGATCTTATCGCGACAGAACCTCGGCCGTTGGCATAAGCAAGAGCACCGCGGGCGAGGCCGTCGACGCATTCGTCGCGGTTGTGACGCAAGCAGTCGTTGAAGGTGAGGGCGTTCAGCTGGTCGGTTTCGGCACCTTCAGCACCGGCCAGCGTGCGGCACGCACCGGTCGCAACCCGAGGAGCGGTGAAACGCTGCAAATTGCGGCTGCAAAAACCGTCAAATTCACGGCGGGTAAAGCGTTCAAGGATTCAGTGAATTCGTAAGGGCGCTCGGCGTATTATCGGGTCTTTGCGCAACCCCATGGCAAGCGGTGGCGAAGTCATGGCTCGGCGCTTCAACACCTGGGGCAGGGTCGGCGACGCTTAAAACAGTTGATCGTCAAGGGCCACCAGGTTCGTCCACTTCACGGCACTGCGCCGCGCGACGCCGTCGCGGTGAATCGATTTGATCATGACTCGCTGGCCGCGCGCCTTGCCAAGCACCTCGGCGATGCGATCGCCGTATCGCAGTAGCGCGCCCGCTTGGGACGGGCCTTTAAAAGGAAGCGGACGCGAGAGCCTAGCGGTTGGTTACGCGGCATTGTTGAGAAGCGAACGTGTTTAACTGAAGGGCGGTCGGCCGCTAATCCAATTTAGGGCGCACGAGCGGCGATGCACCGGCGCCCGCCAGAAATTGGCGCAATTGTCTTTCGGCTGCCACCACCCGACGCAGTGGAGCCTCGGCCAACTGCTTGTCATGCAGAGAAAGCAAGCGTTCGATCACGGGGGCGTCCTGCTCACTGAAGATCCACTTGCCGGATTTGGCTGCTACCGCGGCCGTGTCCTTGAGCGCCGCTTCAGCGTGCTCATAGCACTCGAAAGGAATATCACCAGATCCCATGCGCTGAAGGTTGTACGCCATATAGACCGAGCGGACTAGTTCGTTGATTTGATGGCGGCTTCCGTTGTCGCTGCGGCAGGCAACCAGCGCGAGGTGATACGCGAGCGATAATTCCACGCGCTGAGTGACTGGGGCATCGGCAAAAGCGATGACTTGCTCAATGGCTTTCGGTTCGCACCCGGGCGGGTGGGTTTTCGTTTTGTTCCTGCCATCCGCGAATCGAAGCAAAGTTTAGAAAAATCTGGGTCAGCCTGCTGTCGACGCTTGAGCTGCCTACCGACGGTCGTTGGTGCCCCGGGGCCGAATGAGATGGCCTATCAAGTACCGCGGAGAGCGTTACTGGGCGGGGCTGCGTCGGAGGAATTGTTTGGAAGTTACCAAAGGGATTACCCTTGCGCCACCGACACAGCGTTTCCTATGCTGACTGAAGGAGTTCAAAAGGGGAGCGGGGCATTGGGTCGCCATCTACGAATGCAGTAGCGCTCCGAAGGGCAAACTCGTAAGCGGAATTTTGGCTCGCGAACTGGCCTAGCATTCCCAGTGAAGTAGCCTCGCCATCCCCTTCTAAGATGACAGCGCGCGCTACGAAAGCGTGACCTTCTCTTGTGACGGAAGGTTGTATCGCCGCACCTCGGTGGTATAGGACCATCTCAAATCCTCTCTCAGTTGTCTTAGGGGAACCGCGAGTGCAATCTTACTGTACTAGTTTTGTCGACGGAAAATGTTACCCTTTCTCGTTAGCCGCATAATTACTATGAATTGAATCAGGCGCGAATCAAGCAATAGTTTGATCTCGATCCACGCGCTGGCAACAGCGAAAACAATGATCGTTGGTGATACGCTCAAAAGCGCAAACCGACTCCTGCTTCGATCAGATCCGTGGCGCTGTTGTAGCGCGTGACTACGCGATCGCATGTGATGCGTTTGGCAAACTGTCCTGGATCGGTTGTCCATGCTCGCACGATTAGATGACGATCGATTGAGCCGGATTCAAACGCCATCGAAGTGGATGACATCCCGTCATCGTCTCCCGTATTGCTCCAAATGTCTCGTATTGAACGATGCTGACGTCGCTGCTCCTCGCTGGAAGCGTGAATGGTTAAAACCTGAAAAACGATACGCCGTGTGCATCAATCGGAGCTCGCAACCGTTCCGGCTAACGTGTTCAGCGACTCACCAAATTTCGCGGGAGCACTTCGAGCGATCATCCGTTAGCGTGCAAAATGCAAGCAGCGTGACCTTTGCCGGCTGCGCTAGCAGAATTGATGGGCAAGGTTGGCGCGCCTGTGGACGTCTAGCGCTATTAACGGACATCAACACCAGAAGGACTACTGACCCACTTCTTTAACTGTCAGAGCATTCTTCACAGACGTCACGCCGGACACACCCTTCGCCACCTCGCCGGCCTTGTCGATCTGGGCCGGGTCAGTGACGGATCCCGCAAGCGCCACTGCGCCGCCTTTTGCAATTACGTTGATTCCGGAAGTCTTGACGCCACCCTTCGAGAGCGCGCGGATCACTTTCTTGCTGAGTGCGCGATTAGCCTGTCTGGCGGCTTTCGCACTTCCTCCTTCTGCCGGCGCCATGCTGGATTGAGTCGACGACGCAGCGGATTCGCCAGTCTGCGACCACGCATTGATGGATACCACAACGATCAATGCGCTACCTATCAGCTTGAGTGTCTTGACTGATTTCATTGCTAGCTCCAGTTGGGCCACGATAAATCTCCACAGAGATCGCGGGTCTGCCATTACGGTGCAGCTTGATCATGCTGATTCGCAGTAGGTTGCTCCCTGCCTTGGCCCCTACAAATAGACCCCGCCGACCGTTGGCCGAGTTTTGGCGAGCGCGCAAGGGTATGCAATCGCTCACAGGCAATCTGCTCCTGTTTTTCCAGCGAAACAATTGGACCTTGGTCCAATTGACCCTGGTCCAATAGATCGGCAGCACCAAGCTTCTGAGATGGCACCTCGATAGGTTCCCGGAGGGCCGGACATGATCGGCTCAAGTTCACAGGGAAGCGGACAGTCCCCAAGTGTTCATCGAATGGCGGCACATGGGCCGGCTTGCGCTTGACGCCCGTGACCTCCGCGCGGCCGAAGGCCGCCGATAAGCGAGCGAAAAGGTGGCAGCGATGTTTCGACCGGCTTGGTCATGGATCGCTCTCGCGGGTGCAAGCCGTGGGTGCGGGCAACACGTCGGTGTCCATTGGACGACTTTCTATCGCCTGGCGTCGTCGCTTTCTGGCGGACCCGGTACCCGGTTACACGCGGGATTTCGCCAATGTCGGGCGGACACAAAACGGGCGATCACAGGCGGGCGTGGCCGTGCCTCCGCGCCAGCAAAAATAACGGGCAAATATTAGCGCGCCAGTGGACATCACTAGCAGAATTGACGAACTCCAACAGCCGAAACAATTTTCGCCGCCCAGCTATTCTTTCACCTTCTGAGCTACATGGGAAATCCGGTCCCGTACGACGCGAATCGCCTGTTTGAGGGCGTAAACATCCTGAAAATAACGCTGAGGAATCCGTATCCGGCTGGCATGAGCATCAATGTTCTCGATTTCATCGCGCCATTTCGCAATCTGGTCAGGGGTTGGTTGCTTGTTCCTCCATATTTCATCTTCCAGCGATTTGATTTCCCGATACCAAACCACCAGCCGGTTTCTTATCCGCGCCTCCACCATGCGCGGCAATGCCTGCAGCAAGCCTAGCAGTAAGGCCATGAAGGGGAGCAGGATCAACAGGCGCCTTTCGATAAAGCTGGCCAGCCAGAACGGAAGGTAGCGCTGCAGGAAGGGCCGACCGGACTTGAAGTAGCGTGTGCTTTCCTCGGAGATGGGGAACTCTTCGGTGTTCAGATTGGGAAACGCGCCGAGCGGCGTAAAGTAATCTTCGCCGCCGTGGACCGTTTTGGCCGCTTCGAGCAGCAGGTAGGCGAGAGCCGGGTACAGGGTGTCCTTGGACACGAGCAGAGCCGTGGCGGCCAGCAGGGTGACATCAGCCTTCGGAAGATCGTTGACGATGCTGGTCGAGGCGCGCGGAAAAATAATCTTGGACAGAGACGGGAATTTTTGCACCAGGGCGTCGGCCTGGGCAAAACTCATCAACTTCAGATCACTGTTTAAAAGTGTTTGCTGCATGGAGGCATCGGGCCTGCCGATAAAGAATGCGGCATCCAGCTGGCCATTTTCGAGGCCTTGATATGCCTTGACTGCATCTATTTGCAGCAGCGTGGTGCTGTCGCCTGTGATGCCACTATCGGCGAGCAATACCAAGGAGACGTTGAGCAGGCCGCTGCCGGGAACGCCTATGGCGATCCTTTTGCCGCGCAGCTGTGCCAGCCGGTCGACGGTGGCGTCACCACGATAAAACACCCAGATCGGTTCATATGAGACGGCGGCGATGATCTGCAGGCGGTCTGTTTCTTTTGGACTGGTGGTGCCGGACTGGATAAAGCCCACTTCGTATTCGCTGTCCGGATTCTTCAGCCGCTGATAATTCTCGATCGAACCGGAAGACCTGCGGATATCGAGCGTGATGCCATTACGTTTCAGGATGGGGGCATAGCGATCCGCAAAGCCGCGATAGATACCCTTGTCCGCCCCGGACGTGATGACGATCGTGTGCTGCATGGCGGGCTTGAGTACTGTCGCCAGCGGCCAGCCCAGCGCGGCCAGCAGCAGTGCCGCGCCAAGGATGAGGAGCCGCCGGCGCCCTAGTGTCATGGGAACCTTCTGGCTACGACGAAGCGCTGGGTTATGCCTGGGCATTGCTCGGCCTCTCTCGTCAGGTCTCTCACGCGGGGCTGGACTCGGAGTAAGCGTATAGGTGGCGGAGTTGCTGACAGTCGCCGGCGAGACGGCGACTGTCAGCTGAAGCGTCTGGCTCACTGCCTCGCTGGCGGTTCCGAACAGGAAGCTGGATAGCGCGGCCGCTTGAGCACCTTGTCCACGCCCGCATTCGAGCTCGCTTTTCGTCGATCTATCCTTTTGTTTTCCAAACCTACGTTACCAGATTGTCTTATAGCAAGACCCATTAGCCTGTCCCTTCAGATCTGCTTTTTCGGATGGATACCTCAGGATGTTCGAGAGATATATTCCGGTACTACGAGCGTCAATGTCTCGTTCATTCAACGGGTCGCCTGGGTCCGCCAGCTCAGACCTATGCCGTGAGCCGCAATGCCTCGTATACGCAGGCAGTACATTGCGCAACGCATAGGTGGCTCTAATCAGTTAAGGGAGCTGACACGTTCGTGTCCATTGCCTTCAGGCAGTTGCCCGCGATTTTCCACGGTCAGTAACAGGGCGGCAGGCGCACAGGTGTGAATGTGGGGTCGAAGGGCCGCAGCGGGTCTAACATTGGCAATCGTGAAAGACAGTGTTCGCCCACAGAAACCGCCGTTCGAGGTGGCGATTAAAACTTCCCTATGGTGGACGCTTAGAGTCCGCCCGTCAATGAGACATGATTTCGGCGCCGAAGCGATATCCTCGGTCGGGCACTGTGATGTAGGTGTAGCATCCCAGCACTCAAACATGGTCTTCGCCAGTCCCGGTCGTGCGGGGGCGACCTCGAGGCAAACCGCAGGAGTCAATCATGAGCTCATTGGTAGTCGCCTTGATCGTGTTTGTGTGCGTCTTCGCCAGTGGGATGCTCGGCTTGGGTCTTCGCTCTTTTCTTCCCGCCCATCACCTGAGCGAGGATTCGACGGTTATCGTGAAGCTGGGGGCTGGCCTGATGGCGACGCTCGCCGCTCTCGTCCTTGGTCTCCTCATCGCCTCGGCAAAGGTTTCTTTCGACCGACTCAACGACGAGTTCATGCAGACGGCGGCTACGGTCATCATGGTCGATCGCACCTTGGCCGATTATGGCCCGGAGGCGAAGGAAGCCCGCGAGCTCCTGCGCCGTACCTACGCCTCGTCTGTGGAGCTGTTTTATTCCGGGGGAGGTGCCGGGAAGGCCGAAGCGGACGTTCCGGACAGCTTGGTGCGCGTGGAGCAATTTCAGCAAAAGCTTCGAGAACTGGCACCACGAAACGATATGCAGCGGATGCTTCAGTCGGACACCTTGGCCCGCAGCCACGACCTGGCGCAAACGCGCTGGATACTGTTCCGACCAGGGCAGGGCGCGATACCAACGCCATTCCTGGCGGTGCTGGTACTCTGGCTTGGTATCCTCTTCGCAGGTTTCGGTCTGGTCAGCGCCAACAACCCAACCGCCATTGCGACGCTTTTCGTCTGTGCGCTGTCGGTCTCCGGCGCTCTTTTCCTGATCGAGGACATTGCCCACCCTCTCGAAGGGTTGATGCAGATCTCCCGCGCGCCGGCGCAGATCGCGCTGTCCCATCTCGGCCAATAGTCTCGCGCTGCCCAGCAGCCGTATCGCCTTCGTCGACATCATTCCACACGGTTTGTTGCAATACCGCAGCCTGCCAAGCTGCAGGCGACGAGACCAACGATTTGATCGATGAAGCATAACTTGATCCGGCTGTGGCACGGGTCCTCGAACGCCTTCACTACCCACTGAAGTGAACCTGACCTGCCCGCACTGGTATGTGGCCTAAATGCGTAGGCCGTGCTCGACTTGATAGCATGGGTTTATTGCTTCTCGATAATCCGTGCCCGATCATCTTGCATCAACCTTCCTTATCGTCGCCGTAAGGAGGGTCGATTTCTCTGGTCGCACGACACTGGAAATTGCGGAGCGCGAGTTGCACTGGTTGCTCGAACGGCTGAACTGACAGACAACGATTTGCGGATCGGGCGATGTCTGCGCGTGACGTTCGCTGAGGCGAATCCTAAAAATGCGTAACTCACGGGACGGCAGGCTCGGATATCGTGAGGGTATGGAAGGCAACGGCCTCAACCATTTATCGCCTGAAGTTCAAGGCTAATTTTCCCGATTTACGCAGCCATAGCGATCAGAGTTTGGGCAAAGGAATTGTCGATTTATGAACTTTGGATTCCTACCCAATACCAAGGCCGGTACAGTCAGCGCGTTTGACATAAATCTAGGAATCGACGCCGGCTAAGCTTAAGCCGCCCGGAAGCGGACATTTGAATATGGCTAGAAGCGGACATTACAACTTAGCTGCTATATCAATGTCGAGGCCAGATACAGATGTCCGCCTCCGGGCTAAGTTGAAATGTCCGCTTTTGGGTCGAGAATTATCTCTGTAGAAAGCAGTTTCCCCACCGCGGCTGCCTGCATTTCGGAGGTCCTCAAGATCATCGCGTTCAGATCAATCTGCTTGAGTTCGCGTTGCTTGCGCGTGTTGTTGGCCCGCATCTTCGGCCTCACCGGTTCGCCCTGATTGGTCCTTGACGGCGAGCCCGAGATGCGTCGATTATCACGCTCGGTTTGCACCTGTCGAGACAGCGCGAGGATGTGTCCAAGCCGCTTGTTATCGATCTCGGCACCCTGGTCTACATCCGAGAGCCGATCGTACTGGCGATAGGTCAGGGCGGTGCCATTGGCCACGATTTCGATGCGACCATCCGGGTACTCGTACACCTCCAGATAGTGATGAATCAGCGCTCGGGTTATGGGTGAATCATCGAGCAGGTAGAGCACCCGATCGTATTGCACGGTCAGTGTGTTCGACACGCAGCGCGATGCGCGAGACGTTAAAACTGAGTCCAGATTCTCGTCGCTGCGCAGTGGCCTATGTGCGTTGTAGTCGCTCTTGGGTACCTTGCCAAACCGGTTGTTGAAGTCGGCAATGAAGTGGGGCGCATAAGCATTGGCCGCCTCCTGTGTGTCAATTGCGCGCAACCGCAATTCCTTCACGAGCCGGTCCTGCAAGGTCAGGTTGGCGCGCTCCACGCGGCCCTTGGCCTGGCTGCTGTTGGCGCAAAAGGTGTCGACATTGAGTTCATATAAGGCCCGGCCGAACTGCGTTATTCCCGTGTCAGCAGTGCTTTTGTGATTGGCCGAGAACACGCTGGCTTTATCGCTGTAGAGCGCCATCGGCTTGCCATGCTGCTCGATATAGCGCCGCGTCGCTTCGAAATAACTGAAGGTCGACTCGGTCGCGGTGAAGTGCAAAGTCATCAAGCGGCTCGTCGCATCATCGATAAACACCAGCAGCGTGCAGGCCGGCGCCCGGTCTTCGAACCACCGATGATCGCTGCCATCGATCTGGATCAGCTCGCCCAGGCACGAACGCCGGTTCCTCGGCTGGTGGATCTTGGGCGGACGTTGTCGGCGAGGCGTCCATAAGCCCGCGTCGATCATCAAGCGCCTGACCGTCTCCTTGGCCAGCTTCAGATCGTGGCATTCGCGCAGTTTCTCGCACGCCAAGGTCGGACCGAAATCGGCGTACCGCTCCTTGATGACCGCCACGGCTCGCACGCCAACTCCTGAATCTATCCGGTGATTGCTCGGCTTGGCGCATCGGCCCGAGATCAGCCCAGGCGGTCCTTGTTCGCGCAGGCGTGCCGCTAGGCGTCGAACCTGGCGCGTGGTCAACGACAGCCGCTCGGCGGCTCGCCACGGCTTGAGCAATCCATCGACGACTGACTGAATCACTTTGAACCGGTCCAACTCGCGCATCGTCATGGTGATTCTGTCCGTCGCCGTCATCGTAGCTCCCGGCGCCGTAGGAATCGACGCCGGCTAAGCTTAAGCCGCCCGAAAGCGGACATTTGAATCTGGCTAAAAGCGGACATTACAACTTAGCTGCTATATCAAAATCATTGATAATTAGCATTATGTCAAATAAAATGCACCGACCGCGGGGAGGAAGATCCCATACGAGAATCATCGTTCATGTGGACTATAATGCACATGTTTTTGAACATGGAGATGCGCATGGGTAAGGCACTCGAAGTCCGGGCACGTAAGTCAACGAACGTTACGCTGCCGCTTGAAGTTCTGACTCGAGCCAAGGAGCTCGGGATCAACCTTTCGCGCGCGAGTGAGCGTGGTGTGCGTGAAGAAATTCAGGAGACTGAGGCTCGCCGTTGGGCCGACGACAATGCCGAGTTGGTCGCAGCATACACTTCAATGGTTGAGCGCGACGGGCTGCCGCTTTCAAAGCACAGGACGTTTTAGTGGCGCGTTTTGATCTCTACGAGAACCCCGACGATGGGACGCGCCGCCTTGCGCCGTATCTGCTTGATGTGCAGAGCACTCACGTCGGAATCTTGCCGACGCGCATCGTGATTCCTTTGCGACCTACCTCGGATCTTGGGTTCTCAGGCAAACCATCCGATTTGCTGCCGTTCTTCGAGATCAGTAGTGAGAAACACTTCCTCGACACGCCTGCCATGAGTGCTGTTCCCTTGAGCGCGCTCGGCAGGTACATCGGCTCGCTTGCGGATCGCCGCGATGTCATCCTGTCCGCACTCGACCGAATTTTCGGCGCCTACTGACAGAAGGCAACATGGGTTTGGTCGGTCTCCCGGGCGAAGACTGGCAAAGGCGCGGCATCAGCGCTCTTTTGACGCTCGGCATTGCGCGCTAGAGTTGATTGCCAACCTCTATGCGTCCGTCTGCCCGGCACTGCCACCCTCCTCCTGGTTCGTGCACGCCGTGCTATGTGATTCATTGGCTAACATGCTTTCATTGAGAAATGACCTCCGCTTTGCCGCAGCAGCTACTAATTGATTTGGATAACTAAAACATTTCGCAAATATTATTATCTCAATTCGGAGTTTTCAGTGGTCTATCTTGAGCGCTCATATCCGCCGTTCGGCCACGACGAAGAAGCCTATTCGGCCGGCAGGCTACGGGACGCTGAAAATCATGAAAGAAAACGGCTTGCGCCTGTTGCTCGTTGGCTATGAGTCGGGCGACGACCAGATCCTGCTCAACATCAAGAAGGGCCTGCGTACGGACATCGCGCGACGCTTCACCGAAGACTGCCACTCGATAGCCGATAGCCTCCTTTCCGGACCGTTTCGATCATTGCGTCGACCGGCCTAAGCGCATCACGGAGGATTTTGACATACACATCGACGGTGCGTTCTTTAGTATCGGTTTGTTCCGCCCAGACTACTTTCAAAATTGTGTCACGTGAAAGCACCTCTCCGGGATGCGTCAAAAACAGACGCAAGAGTTTGAACGCCATTGGCGACAGGCTAATGGTCACTTCTTGATCTTCCATTCGGACGGATACTCGATGTGACGTGAGAGACATGGTGATCGCAGCAACTTTCAAAACATCCTGCGCTTGAACAATTGGCCGTGGTCGCAACATAACCTGCACACGGGCAAACAATTCTCTCGTTGAAAAGGGCTTGACGAGGTAGAAGTCTGCCCCGACCTCGAGTGCCTTCAATGTGTCTGCTTCGCGCAAGCCTTCACCCAACACGATCACACCCAAATCTTTTGTCCTTCTAACCGAACGAAGTGCGCTCAACAGCGACAGGCCCGTCATGTCGGGCAACGTCCAGTCAAGGATCACAACTTCTGGCAACCGCTCATCAATTAATTCCTTCGCTTTTTTTCCCGTGAATGCAATCGCAGGTTGATGCCCTGCTTGCTGTGCATGCAGCCATAGTCGTTCGGCTATTGAGGGGTCATCTCCGACGATCAGGATTGCAGACATATTGCTGCCCGAGTATGGGGGCGCGAAGAAAGTAGGTTGGTGGAGCAGTAAACAAAAGCTGCCTAAGTTCTTATTTGCGACTGAGGCGTGATCATAACCGGCTGCCTCACCCGTGTCTGAGAACTTCAGCGGTTTATCTCAACATCGATTTGTCACATTTTTATGGTAGCGAATTTTGCCAATTCAAGGGCGAATAATTGAGAAACATCTACGCCCGTTAATCACTTCGAAAGCAAACGTTCAGGTTTCCGACGCCAAAATTTCATTTGGCAGTGTTCCAATCCGGCCAGCTTCAAAAATAGTAAGAGAACGAAATAGTAAGTAAGGGAACGAGAAACTAGTACACCCAAACCAACCGGGGACCCCCACACATGTCGGTCATTTCAACAAGTCGCACTGGTTTTCTTCTAACCTCAATCGCGGCAGCCTGCGTGCTGACCGCTTGCGGAGGCAATGACAACAATTCGCCGGCATCGGTCAGCGATAGCGGCGTAGTAGCCGCAGCCGGCTTCATGCCCGGCAGCACGACCGGCAATCCAACCCTCAAGGCGGGCTACTATGCTGGCGCCACCGTGTGCGTGGACGTGAACGGCAACGGCAAGTGCGATACATCGGAAGCGAGCACGACAACCGACAGCACCGGCCACTTCACGCTGCAGTCCGCCGCCAGCGGCCCGTTGATCGCCGACGTGAGCACCAAGGCCATCAACACGGCAACCGGCGCAGCTGCTCCAAGCCATCTGATCCTGCGCGCCTCGGCTGCGCAGGTCGCCGACCAGGGTGCGACGAATGTCGTGATCAGCCCGATGTCGAGCGAAGTCCAGCGTCTTGTCGAAGCGAACGGCACAGTCTACGCGACCGAGAAGAGCAACCTGGTCAACCGCCTGAGCACACCGGTCCTGGGTGCGGCGTCGGTGTCGGTGCCAGCTGCGGACGTACTCAGCGATGTGAACAAGCTCTCGGCTCCTGAGCAGCAGGCTGTGCTGTTCGAAGACAACCAGCTCGCGAACCGCTACACCTACGCCACGACGAAGCTCGACCGCGGCGACCTGTACCCCGACAACCTCGCCGTGCCCGGCGGCGACCCGTCGCTGGTCGGTGTCGCGGGCGTGAGCGCCGCAACGATCGTGAAACCGACGCAGACGCAGGCGCCCATCACGTTCGCTCAAGCCCAGCAAGCCGCGTTCAATGTCGAAGGCATCCCGCGCTACGACAACGTCTTCATCATCATGCTCGAGAACCACAGCGTGGCCCCGGTTACGGGTACCCCAGGAATTCTCGGTGCGACGCAAGCCCCGAACATCAACGCGTTCCTGAGTGCCAACAACCAGTTCACGACCTATTACTCGACGGGTAACCCGAGCGAGCCGAACTACACGGCACTCGGCGGCGGGGACGACTGGGGTATCGTGGACGACAACTGGTGGGGCTGCGCCGCCCCGGCCGCGCCGACGGACGTGGCATTCACCGGTGGCAAGGCCTCGGACGGCCAGCCTCTCGTCGCGACCGGCGCGTTGCCACCGCAAGACTCCAGTCACCTGTCGGGCTTTGGGAGTTCGTCCTGCAACGTCACCGCCAGCGCCAACCACAACGTCACGGCACCGTCCATTTTCAACCTGATTTCGCAAGCGGGCCTGACGTGGCGCTCGTATAGCGAATCGATGAACCCCGGCCAGGATCCGCGCGCCGACAGTATTGCCGACGCCGCAATATCGGATACCTACACGGGTCCGGGCTCCGCCGGTGGGCCATTCAAGGTTCCGGGTGCGCTGTACAAGACCAAGCACCATCCTGGCATGGCCTATCAGCAGACGCGCAGCCTGCCTGAGTTCTTCGCCGACAACCGCACCATCTTCGGCACGCAATACTCCGCCGCCGACTGGTCGAAAGCGACGGCGTACCCTGTCCCGGCCGGCTACAACACCGACCAGTTCAGCACAGACCTCGCGAGCGGTGACGTGGGCAATCTGAACTTCATCATGCCCGATCAGTGCGACGACATGCACGGCACTGGCTCCGATCCTTCGTGCCTCGGCGGAAGCGAGAATATCGTTCAGCGTGGCGATGACTACGTACGTCAGGTGGTCGCGAAGATCCAGGCATCGCCGCTCTGGTCCAACAAGCAACGCAAGGTGGCCATCGTCGTGATGTTTGACGAAGGCGAAGGCAGCTCCACCTCGTGCTGTGGCTGGAACCCGGTGACGTCGAACGTCGGTCAGCAACCGCTCACATTCGCGAACGGCAAGTTCACGCAGACGACAACGACGGCTTACAGTGCGGGCAACCACGGTCACGGCAACTCGATCTTCGGTGTGGCAACGAACCAGGCCAACCCGAAGGTAATCGACAGCGACGAGTACAGTCACTTCGCACTGGTGCGTACGCTGCAGGACATGTTCCAGGTCGCTGACCCGGCGCAGCCGCAGACGTACCTCGCTCGCGCGAAGTACACCGAGTCGTTCATCGCGAGCAACATCGTGAACCTGCCGGAACTCGCGGCCAGCGCGGATACGCACTTCGACTCCGTGCGTCCGATGAACCATGCCTACATCACACCGGCAGGCTACACGCAGAAGCTGAACCCGGTCGATGTGACGGGTACGTCGCTGGCATCACGCGCTCCGGGCCCGGACGCAACCCAGACCAACGTCTGGGCACTGGCCAAGTAAGCACGCGGCTCGCGGGGAGGCGGCTCACTGCCTCCCCGCGGCGGCAAGTGTGATCTCCCTGCCAGGCCGCGTTTTTTGCGGCCTGGCAGTTTCCGTTCTATCCGTCCCATCGCCAAGCGGCCTTCGGCCCTGTCAGGACCGCCCGGCGATTGGAGTCAGGGTTCCAAAGACTTGATATGCGAAAACTCTCCCTCGGCGTGATCTGCGCGCTCTCACTGATCTTGGCCGCCTGCGGCGGCGGCAGTGGCAGCGGCGACTCGACCCAGACGTCGTCGGGCGGCCCGTCGGGCGTCGTCGCGCCCCCGGCGCCAGTCACGCTTAGCGTGGCTGCACAAGTCGGCCAGAAATTGTTCTTCGACCAGAATCTGTCAGGCAACAAGAACATGGCCTGCGCCACCTGCCACAACCCTCAGTTCGCGTACGGGCCGCCCAACAGCCTGTCCGTGCAGCTCGGCTCGGATCCGTCGCAGGCGGGCCAGCGCGCCGTGCCTTCGTTGCGCTACAAATCCATGACGCCGCCCTATAACGATATCGCCGAGAACCCGGACGGCATCACGCAGAACGCGCCTGGCGGCGGTTTCATGCTGGACGGCCGCGCCGCGACGCTCGCCACCCAACCGGCACTACCGCTGCTCAATCCGATCGAAATGAACAACCCGTCGCCAGCCGCCGTGGTGCAGGCCGTACAGAAAGCGTCCTACGCGGCGCTGTTCCAACAGGCATTCGGCTCAGGCGTGTTCTCTGACGCCAACGCCACGTTCAACGATATCGGTCTCGCCCTCCAGGCTTATCAGCAGGAAGACCCGAGCTTCGCGCCCTACGCGAGCAAGTTCGACCTGTATGTCTCCAACAAGCTCGGCGGCACGTTGACAGCGGCGGAGATGCGCGGCCTCCAGCTCTTCAATGACACAGGTACGGGCGCCGCATGCGTAGCCTGCCACTATGCCGGAGCGAACTTCAAGGGCTCCGTCGCGCTCATGACCGACTTCACCTACCAGGCGATCGGCGCGCCGCGCAACGACACACAGATCCCGGGCAATCCCGACCCGATCCCGAGCAACGTCCCTGCGTCGTACGTCGACATGGGTCTGTGCGGCCCGCTCAACAACCTCCACACGCCCGGCACAGCCAGCAGCGGCGCGGGCCCGGATTCGATCACCGGCGTCAATGTTCCCGACCCGTATTGCGGCCGCTTCAAAGTGCCGACGCTGCGCAATGTCGCGACGCGCTCCGTGTTCTTTCACAACGGCGTGTTCCACTCGCTCGTGCAGGTGCTGAATTTCTATAACACGCGCGACACGAACCCGGAGTACTGGTACCCAAGCACGGGCGGCGACCCCGGCCAGTCGGTGCAGAACCCGTCCTACGCGCTGTTCCCGACATCCGCCTCGGGTGCGACGGCCCAGTCGTTCAACGATCTGCCAGCGGCGTACCAGGGCAATATCGACGAGGAATTACCGATGGGCCAAGGTCAGACTGCGGCGGGCGGCACAACAGCGGCCGACGGTGCGCAGCCCCGCGTGGTCCACTCGGCGCCGCAGCTGACGCAGCAAAACATCGCGGACCTGGCCTGCTTCCTGAACACGCTTACCGACGGCTATCAAGTGCCCGCCACGCCGCCCACCAGCGGCAGTTGCGTGAACTGACAACACCCTGATCCAGGCAAGCGGCCGGCCCTTTCGGGCGGCCGTGCGCCGAAAAAATTCACCTGTACTTTAGCAATCCAACCTGAGCAACAAACACCATGACGCGACGTTCCACCGCCGGCCGCATTGCTTGTGGCGCATTCGCCCTGAGCGCCCTGACCCTGTTCGCCGGCTGCCATGACAATAGCCAAGACGTCAGCCGGGAGAATTTCACGGCCACCATCAACACCTTTCTCGCCCAGCGTGGCCACCTGTGCCTCGCTAAATACGACTGGCCGATCTACGTGACAACGGACGATATGGCCGCCGGTACCCGCGACGCGTTACAAATGCCGGTACTCGAGAAACTCGGTCTGGTCGCAGGCAAGGACGTGGTGGTCGAACGCACCGATGAGAACAGCAAGAAGATCCGCGCGAACGCGCGCCAGTTCCAGTTGACGGCCGAAGGTCAGAAATACTATCTGCATATTCCGGAAGTAGTTGCGACCGCCACCTCGCGCGTCACGCATCCGGCCGATTTCTGCGCGGCCACGCTTTCGCTCGACAAGGTAGTGGGCTGGGAGCGGCCGGCGCAAGTGAACGGCCAGACCGCCACCTCGGTTATCTATACCTACAAGATCGATCCTGCGCCGTGGGCCAAGAGTGACGACGCACAGCGCGTGTTCCCGATGGTCAGGCGCGTGATCGAAGGCGCGGGCACGATGCAGCTGCGCGAGGGTGTGTATTTGACGTCGAAGGGCTGGGTCGCCGACGAGGTCTTCGTCCGCTGAAATCCAGCGGGCCTGCGGGGCGCCCAGCCGTCCCGAAGGTCACTCCATGCCGGACACGCGTGGCGCGAAGCGGCGCGTGCGAATCCATTTGGTGGCCACCCACTTCTCGCCCGTCCGCAAGGGCGTGCTTGCGTGCAGGGAGCTCGGGTCGGCGAGCCCGAAACGGTTGCCGTATTCGAAGTAAAGTGCCTGGCCGCGCCGCGGCACCACCGACCATCCGATCTGGGGGAACACGGTTTCACCTCCGCCATCCACATCGTTCAGATACATCAGCAATGTGCCCACGCGCTGTCCGCTGCGCGCGATCGACTCTTGATTCGCCGGGTTGCCCGGGACCAGGTAGTCGACGTGCGGCGTCGATTCGGCGCCCGCTTCGTAGTGCAGAAGTTGCAGGCCTTCGCCGTTCTCGACCGGCAGGCCTGTGAGTTCGGAGATACGAGATTCAAGGCGCGCGATCAGCGGGGTTTCGCCCAAGCGAAAAAACATGCCGTGGCTGCTGCGATGCCCTGCCACGACATTACGCCCGGTCACAGGATCGACCACGGTCGAACGGTCCAGACGCGGCCGCGCGAGAGAAGTTAACTGCTCGCATTCGTTCGCGCTGAGAAAATTGTCGAGCAGTACTGCGGCGGGCCGGTGCATACGCGCAATCACGCGCACCTTATGCTCTCCGAGCCGGATCAGCGGACCGTCCGGTACGCGCCACGGCTCCACTTCGTATGTGAGCGGCGCACCGCCGATTTCGAGCGTCTCGCCCGGCAACGGCGTGCCGTACAAAAAAGCCGACGAGACCGCATCGACCATTGCCGACGCGAGCTCCGGTGCGTTCTTTCGGTCAACCAGCTCACGCACAATCGCCTGTGGCGCAACGCCGCGTGTGAGATTGTGGGTGATCCAATCACGCAAAGCGGCGGGGAAGCTAACTGTTATGGACATCGAAATGGCAAGCGATAGGCTGGAAGAATTGTGTCGTGGTGACGCCTGAAATCACTGCCATGATAACGTTTTTCAGCTTTTTTTCTATGCTTTGGTTGCCCTGCATCTTCGACAGGGCGGACGATTACCCGAGGGGCCATTTGTCGGAATACAGATGCACCTATTCAACGGACTGCTGCTAACGCAGCGCACTTAGCTGAGCGGTTTTTAGTGGTCGTCCGCTGGCGATGAGCAAATGCCCAATCTCACAGTGATACAGTCAGCCACGGTTGAATCGACGCGCCGCATCGCCAGGCTACCACTGGGCTTTGTTCGGAAGGGGGTGCTTGTCGATCAGTCCTGTCGTACATGTGTAGGGTTCCGCATACCGGCTCCTGCGTCAGCCCCATTCGGACGTGAGCTGCACCAGGTGCCTCTGCACTCGCCCTTCGGGCTCCCCCCGATGCGCCCGATACTAGTCCATCGGCACCTCCGCCAGCCGTCGAAAACCCCGCTCTGAAGAACAAGTCATTTAGCGTTTCTGATTGACGCCGCCATCGGTGTCGCTTTCTGACCGCCGTTCACACCTCTCCATCCAGCCTGTTTTCCGAATACGTCGGCGCCGAGCTCTGCTGGCAGCACGCCGAAAATTGCTCGACACAAATGATCCGTCGCCCCAACGCCCGGTTGAGCTAATCCTACCTTCTGTGTAGTCAGTTGTATGTTTGGCCCCCTTTACAACGGCCAACCCGCCATTCCCGATCGATATATGTCAAAACACCCCTCTTGCAATTAAAGGGTTCGTAAGAGAATGCCGTTATCCCTTGTAGAAGACGATTGTCTCCGACAAAAATCAGGCTACCCGATCGATAACGTTGGGTCAGGCGACATAAGTGGCATAGCGGGGGATACATTGCACCAAGAAAAGGCACCACAATTTCGGGCCGTCGCAGCGGGCGAAGTCGTTTACTCGGAAGGGTATGCAGGAAACGCCTGCATCTACGTCATCGCCGAAGGCAAGATCGAGATCTCCACCAGATGCGATGAAAGGCGAGTGGTGCTTGCGATCCTGGGGAAAGACGAATGCTTCGGGGAATGTGCGCTGTTGCGGTCCGAGCCGCGCGGATCAACCGCGAGAGCCCTAAGCTTTTGTCGGCTGATCGTCATCGACCCAACGTCGGTCGAAGTTGAACTGGAGCGCGTGTCGCCCCTGCTTCGCCACTTGATGCGTAGCCTGATCCGCAGGAACAAACGAGTTGACGAACTCCTCCCGGCACACACGAACGCCGATCTTTTGCATGGCATCGTCTCCTATGCCAATTTGCTGAGTCTGATGGCGCGGGCCGAAAGCCACGACGCACGGCGTCATCCGAGTTCGGAGAATGTGTCTATTTCATTCACCGATGCCTTCAGGCATTGCCAGGCCATAATCGGTCATCCTCGCATGCACATTATGGCAATGCTCAGACGTATGGAAACGTTGAACCTTATCGCGTTTGAAACCGCGCGTGGGGACTTCGTCGACGATGTGTCCTCTCCCACGGCTGACGACACCGTCGAGCGGCAGGTCGTCGTTTTCAACCCTGGGCGAATCGTGGAATCAGCGCAGCGGGCCGCGGACCATAGCCTTGGCATCTCGATCGTGACGGAACTGGAACAGGCCGGCTTGACGAACGTCGACGCGCTTATCGGCATCGAAAAGCAGTTGCTGCTGGACAAGCTGTCTCGCGAGGATAACGGCATCCCCGCCAGTTCGAAGAAGCCGCCGCGGTCCACCAACGATTACAAATCGCTGGCCGACATTGAATTCATCGACGATCGCACGCTCTTTGACACGGTCAACGCTTTCGACCCCTCCGACCTTGCCAAAATGCTTGTCTCGGCGACCGATCGCGCGGTTTCCGAGCGCCTGTTGTGGGTCATGACCAAGGCCCGGCAACACGAGGTGTCGCGGATCATTCGAAGCAATCCTATGATCGATCCGATCGAGATAGACGATATCAGTCGGAGATTC
>NZ_JAQGMM010000508.1 GCF_028292365.1 Caballeronia sp. | reverse complement strand
ATAGACCTCCGCGTGCGCGGTGCTGACAATGCGATTGCGCAAGGTCAGTTTATTCAGCGTAAGAGGCTTGAAAAGGTTGGGGTAACGCATCGCGGTCGACCTCGGAATTATCTATTTACTATGCTGCGTTCTACTCGATCACGCTGCCAGCGGCGTCACTTCGAACACGCAATGCGAATGGCCTTCAGCCGCGCATTGCGTCTCGACCGAAAACGACTTCGGACCTTTCTTCACGCCTTCCAGTGCCGTGTCGTTAACCCAGTCCATTGCGCCTGCAAACCAGCCGGCGAACATGTAGCAAAGCTTGCCTTCCTTGCCCGGTTGCGCCAGCACGAAGGACGAGTTATGCAGATGTACGGTTGCCGTTGACGCGGCCGGATCGCTTTTCACGATCGAGAACAAACCCCAGCCGCGTTGCGACAAGCGCTTCAGATAATGTTCAAACACCGCCATACCGCTGATGCCGTGTTGCTTGGCTTCTTTATCGCACCAGTGATACGCCGACTTGTGGCCCGCCGTGTAAAGGCTCTTCGCGTACACTTCGCGGCCCAGCGCTTCTTCAACGGCCAGATGGTTGTTCGTGAAGAAATGCCGCGGCACGTAAAGCATGGGCAGCGAGTCGGTTGTCCAGACGCCGGTTTCCGGATCGACGTCAATTGGCAGTCGCGGTTGCATCGTGTGAATTCCTTTTAATTGAGTGAGCCGGGTCAGACGTTCCAGACGCTGTCGAACACGCGGACCCAGTTCTCGCCCATGATTTTCTTGATGCGCGACTCGCCCCAGCCGGCGCGTTCCATCGCAGCGGTCAGGTTCGGGAATTCGCCGATGGTTCGGATACCTTCGGGATTCACGACCTTGCCGAAGTTCGTCAGTTGACGATAACGACCCTTGTCATGCGTAATCCAGTCGAAGAATTCCGTGCTGTAGCCCTGCGTGAAGTCCGTGCCAATACCTACGTTGTCTTCGCCGATCAGATCGACCACGTATTCGATCGCTTCGAGGTAGTCCTCGACCGTCGCATCCGGGCCGCGCTTGAGGAACGGCGCGAACATGGTCACGCCGACGAAACCGCCTGCATCGACAATTTCTTTAAGTTGTTCATCGGACTTGTTACGCGGATGTTCTTTCAGGCCCGACGGGCAGCAATGCGAATAACACACCGGCTTCTTCGAAAAGGCGATGGCTTCCGAAGACGTCGTGCCACCCACGTGTGACAGGTCGACCATGATGCCCACGCGATTCATTTCCTGGATCACTTCGCGGCCGAAACCCGAAAGACCGCCATCGCGTTCATAACAACCGGTGCCCACAAGGTTCTGCGTGTTGTAGCAAAGCTGCACCACGTTCACGCCAAGCTGCTTGAATGTTTCGATGTAACCCAGGTTGTCCTCGAACGCATGCGCGTTCTGGAAACCAAAAATGATGCCCGTCTTGTTCTCTTTCTTGGCTCGGCGAATGTCATCCGTCGTGCGCACGAGCGTGAGAATGTCGCTGTGCTCGCGGATCATTTGACGCATTTCAGCAATGTTGTCGACGGTCTTCTGGAAGCTCTCCCAGACCGATACCGTACAGTTCACCGCGGTCACGCCGCCCTTTCTCATGTCCTCGAATACCGACGGCTCGAACTTCGAAATATTCAGGCCGTCGATGATGATGCTGCTGTCGTGAAGTGTGCTCATCTGTTGCTCCAGAAAAGGAGGACGTGATCAATAAATAGGGAAGCGTTCGCACAGTGCGAAGATTTCGCGGCGTACGCGGTGTTCGGTCTCTGCATGACCTTCGGGGTGGTCGCGCAAAGCGTCGAACACTTCCACGATCAGGCGACCGATATCGCGAAACTCTGCCACGCCAAAACCGCGCGTGGTTCCGGCCGGTGTACCGAGGCGCACGCCTGAGGTGACTGTGGGCTTTTCCGGATCGAACGGGATGCCATTCTTGTTGCAGGTGATGCCGGCGCGTTCCAGCGCATGCTCGACCTGGTTGCCCTTCAAGCCCTTCGGACGCAGATCGACGAGCAGCAAGTGGTTGTCCGTGCCGCCGGTCACGAGATCAACGCCGCCGGCCTTCAGCACTTCGCCCAGCGCTTTCGCGTTCGCCAGCACGTTGTCGATGTAAATCTTGAAACCGGGCTGCAGCGCCTCGCCGAAGGCGACGGCCTTGGCAGCTATTACATGCATCAGCGGGCCGCCCTGGAGGCCCGGGAACACCGCTGAATTGATCTTCTTGGCGATGTCTTCGTCGTTGGTCAGTACAAAACCACCGCGCGGGCCGCGCAGCGTCTTATGCGTGGTGGACGTGACCACATGTGCGTACTCGACCGGGTTTTGATGCCGCCCTGCGGCGATCACGCCGGCGATGTGCGCCATGTCGACCATGAGCTTCGAACCGGCTTTGTCCGCAATGGCACGCAACCGCGCGAAGTCCAGTTCACGCGGATACGCCGAGAACCCGGCGATCAACAACGTCGGCTTGTGCTGCAGAGCGAGTTCTTCGATCTGCTCGTAATCGATCAGCATGGTCTCGCGGTTCACGCCGTACTGAACCGCGTTGAACCACTTACCGGACATTGCCGGCTTGGCGCCGTGCGTCAGGTGGCCGCCTGCATCGAGCGACATGCCAAGCACGGTGTCGCCGGGTTTCGTCAACGCGAGCATCACGGCGCCATTCGCTTGCGCGCCGGAATGCGGCTGCACATTGGCGAACTGCGCGTTGAAGATCTGCTTCACGCGATCGATCGCGAGGGTTTCGATTTCATCGACGAATTCACAACCGCCGTAATACCGCTTACCCGGATAACCTTCCGCGTATTTGTTCGTCAGCACCGAACCCTGCGCTTCAAGAACGGCGCGCGAGACAATATTCTCCGACGCGATCAATTCGATCTGCGACTGCTGGCGTTCAAGCTCTTTGAGGATGGCGCTGCGCACGGGCGCGTCGCGGGTGGCAAGCGGTTCTTCGAAGAACGGGGCAGCGGGGCGAGTCGGGGAATTTGACATTGAAGCATCCGTGGGTTCGGGGACAAGTCGTTTTTGGAAAGGCGGTTTGCTGTGGGGGCCGGTATGCAAAGGCACTTCAAACCACGCTGAGAACCGCTTTCCGATGCGTCTATTCTTGACTTTCACCCCACGCGCCAATTTATGAATTTAGACGTGTTCTTGGCCTTTTCCGACATGGACGTCCGTTTTACACAAGTCGTTGCGCGCCCGCCCAAACGCGAATTCGATGTTGCACCGCAGCGGATAATTCCCGCTCGCGTGCGGTGCTCAACGAGGCTCCGATCCCCTTCGCGGTGCGTTGCAAAGCGCTTACGCCACCGTAAGCCATAGCGCCGATAGGGTTTAGCCTGATGGCATGCATGTTGCAAACATCTACAAAATGTCCATAGTCGTGTCCCCACGACATAGCCTCACCTAGATTCGAAGGATTCCCTCCTCCATGTCCCCCGACCGAACCGCGTCGCTCGCGCATTTCGCGTTCATGCCGCTGCCTAATTTCACGATGATCGCGTTCACCAACGCCATCGAAGTGCTGCGCATGGCGAACTATCTGACCGGGCAGAAGCTGTACACATGGTCGATCGTGAGCCCGGACGGCGGTCCCGTGGCGGCAAGCAATGGTCTCTCCGTGGATACCGGCCCGGTCGAATGCGTGGGGCTTCCAGATATTGTGTTCGTGGTCGGCGGCATCGACGTCCAGCGTGAAACCACGCCCGCGCACCTGGCCGCGCTACGCCGTTTTGCCCGGCTCGGCAGCGTGCTCGGCAGCCTCTGCACAGGCACCTATGCCCTCGCCCGCGCCGGCCTGCTCGCCGGATATGCATGCGCGATCCATTGGGAAAACATGTCGGCGCTGAAAGAGGAATTTCCGGAAACACGCTTTCTCAAAGAGCTATTCGTGATTGACCGGGACCGCGTGACATGCACGGGCGGTGTCGCGCCACTCGACATGATGTTGAACCTGATCGCTACGCGCGTGGGATCGGCGAAGGTCACGCAGATCGCGGAACAGTTCATCGTGGAGCACGTTCGCGATACCAACGCGCAGCAACGCATGCCGCTGGTCGCGCGGTTGGGCTCGGCGAACAAGTCACTGTTCGAAGTGATTTCGCTGATGGAGAACAACATAGAAGAGCCGTTGTCGCGCGAAGAACTGGCGCGACTGGCGGGGATGTCGCAGCGGCAATTGCAGCGGCTGTTTCGCGAGCACCTCGGCATGACGCCGACGCATTACTACCTGACGCTGCGGTTACGCCGCGCGCGTGAATTGCTGCTGCAGACCGACATGTCGATCATGCACATCACCATGGCTTGCGGCTTTCAGTCAGCGTGCCACTTCAGCAAGAGCTATCGCGATGCATTCGGCACGGCGCCCACGCGGGAACGCCGGCGCCAGTTGCCGCCACTTGCGGTTGTTGCGCCAGCGATGGCTATAGCTCAAAACGCCGCTTGAGCTTCCCGCTTTAATGCAAGCTCGAAGCGGCGCATTGAGGCTGGACCTTAAGCCGCTTTCAACATCCCATGCGGGTCGATCACGAACTTGCGCGGCGCTCCGCCGTCAAACTGCCGATACCCATCCGGCGCCTGATCGAGCGTCACCACCGACACATTAACGATATCCGCAATCGGCAGGCGGTCCCATAAGATCGCTTGCATCAGGTTCTGGTTGTACTTCACGACCGGCGTCTGCCCGGTGAAGAACGAATGCGACTTCGCCCAGCCCAGGCCAAAGCGAATGCTCAGTGCACCCTTCTTCGCGGCTGCGTCGGCGGCGCCTGGATCGTCGGTGACATAAAGCCCCGGAATGCCGATCGACCCAGCTACCCGCGTGATTTCCATCAGCGAGTTCAGCACCGTGGCAGGCGCTTCCTGATGGCTTCCGCTGCTGCCGTGACCATGCGCTTCGAAGCCGACGCAATCGACTGCGCAATCCACTTCGGGCGTGCCGAGAATGGCCGCGATCTGGTCTGCGAGCGACGCATCCTTCGATAGATCCACCGTCTCGAATCCCACCTTGCGGGCGTGAGCGAGGCGCTCTTCGTTCATGTCACCGACAATCGTACATGCCGCGCCCAGCAAACGAGCGGACGCCGCCGCGGCCATTCCGACCGGGCCAGCGCCTGCGATATATACGGTCGAACCCGGCTTCACCCCCGCCATCACCGCACCGTGATAGCCCGTCGGAAGGATGTCGGAAAGGCACGTGAGATCGCGGATCTTCGACATCGCTTGGTCACGGTCGGGAAACTTCAGAAGATTGAAGTCGGCATACGGGACCATCACGTATTCGGCCTGTCCGCCAATCCAGCCGCCCATGTCCACGTAACCGTACGCGCCGCCCGGGCGTGACGGATTGACGTTCAGGCATACGCCCGTGTTCTGCGCCTTGCAGGTCGGACAGCGGCCGCATGCTACGTTGAACGGGACGGAAACCAGATCGCCAACCTTAAGCGTCTCTACGTCGCGCCCAATCTCAATGACCTCACCGGTAATCTCATGCCCGAGCACAAGGCCGACTTGGGCTGTCGTGCGACCTCGCACCATATGCTGGTCTGACCCGCAAATATTCGTTGTAACCACTTTAAGAATAACGCCATGGCCGATTTGCCGGCCGCGTGGATCGACCATCTTCGGATAGTCGATTGTTTGCACTTCAACCTTGCCCTGCCCCAGATACACGACGCCGCGATTGCTACTCATTGCCTGTCTCCTTGTCTCGATCCTTGTCTCGTGGACGATTTGCACGGCAAAACACAACCATGCACCGCCTAACGAGCGTAGACCTGTGGCGCGCCTCAGACGCGCATCGAACGCGACATGGGTTTGGCAGAAACCGACATGGCGGTTTTATATTGATTGACCAATCAATATAAAATACTTAGCATTCAATCCTTGTTTTCATGAAGCTTCTTCGACAAAAACCCATGCCCAAGCTAGGAATGCGCGAAATTCGCCGGGCGCAGTTGATCGACGCCACGCTGCTGAGCATCGACCATGCCGGTCTTGCCGGCACAACGCTGGCCTCGGTTGCGCAGCGCGCAAGCATCTCCACGGGTATCGTCAGTCATTATTTCGGCGACAAGGACAGCCTGCTCGAAGCCACCATGCGCCATGTGCTGCGAGACCTGTGGAACGCAACATCGCGCAGGCGCCGGGCCGCAAAAGATGAACCACGGGCGCGTTTGCGTGCGGTGGTGGCGGCGAATTTCGATGCCGCGCAAGTCAGTAATCCGGTGATGAAGACGTGGCTCGCGTTCTGGTCGGAGAGCATGCACAAACCGCAATTGCGGCGGCTGCAGAACGTCAACACGCGTCGCCTGTATTCCAATTTGTGCGCCGATTTTTCGAAGGCGCTGCCCCGCGTCGCCGCGCGTCGCGCGGCAAGCGGACTGGCGGCGCTGATCGACGGCTTGTGGTTGCGCGGCGCGCTTTCCGGTGAACCGTTCGACACGAAAGCGGCCATGCGCCTGGCCAACGATTACATCGACCTCGTGCTTGATCCACGCGATACGCGCGACGCACGTGACACGCGGGGCCGGACCCTCACTTAAAGGACTGCACCATGCCTGTCTTCGAATTGCAGCGCTTGTACATTGGCGGCGCTTACGTCGACGCCACCAGCGGCGAATCCTTTGACACGCTCGACCCAGCCACGGGCGAAACGCTCGCGAGCGTGCAGCAGGCGAGCGCAGCGGATATTGATCGCGCGGTTCGCTCCGCGCGCGAAGGCCAGCGCGAATGGGCCGCCATGACCGCGATGCAACGCTCGCGCATCCTGCGGCGCGCGGTGGATATCCTGCGCGAGCGCAACGACGAACTCGCAGCCCTCGAAACCCGCGATACGGGCAAGCCGATTGCCGAAACGCGAGCCGTGGACATTGTCACCGGGGCCGATGTCATCGAGTACTACGCCGGGCTTGCAACGGCCATAGAAGGTCAGCAGATCCCGCTGCGGCCCAGCTCGTTCGTCTACACGCGGCGCGAACCGCTTGGTGTGTGCGCGGGCATTGGTGCGTGGAATTATCCAATCCAGATCGCCTGTTGGAAGTCTGCGCCCGCGCTCGCCGCCGGTAACGCGATGATCTTCAAGCCCAGCGAGATCACGCCGCTCAGCACGTTGAAGCTCGCTGAAATCTATTCAGAAGCCGGCGTCCCCGCAGGCGTGTTTAATGTCGTGCAAGGCGATGGCCGCGTGGGTGCGTTGCTTGCCGCGCATCCGGACATCGCGAAAATCTCGTTTACGGGCGGTGTGGAGACGGGCAAGAAAGTGATGTCGATGGCCGGCGGTTCATCGCTGAAAGAAGTGACGATGGAACTGGGCGGCAAATCCCCGCTCGTCATTTTCGACGACGCCAATCTCGAGCGTGCCGCCGACATTGCGATGAGCGCCAACTTCTTCAGCTCCGGCCAGGTCTGCACAAATGGCACACGGGTGTTCGTGCAACGCCCGGCGTACGAACGCTTCGAAGCGCTCATTCTGGAGCGCGTAAAGCGCATTCGAGTGGGCTCGCCTACGGATGCCAACACCAACTTCGGTCCACTCGTCAGCGCTGCGCAATTGCAAAAGGTGCTGGGCTTCATTGAAAGCGGCAAGCAAGAAGGCGCGCGACTGATTGCAGGCGGATCGCGGATCACGCATGACGCGTTCGCTCAAGGGCAATACGTCGAGCCAACCATCTTCACCGATTGCCGTGACGACATGCGCATTGTGCGTGAGGAGATTTTCGGACCGGTCATGAGCATCCTCATATTCGATGAGGAAAGCGAAGTGATTGACCGTGCCAACGCCACTGAATACGGCCTCGCCGCAGGCGTGGTCACGGAGAACCTGTCGCGTGCGCATCGCGTGATTCATGCGCTACAAGCCGGTATCTGCTGGATCAATACGTGGGGCGAATCGCCTGCTGAAATGCCCGTGGGCGGATACAAGCAGTCGGGCGTAGGCCGCGAAAACGGTATTACCACGCTTGAACACTACACGAGCATCAAATCCGTGCAGGTCGAGCTGGGTCCCTACCAACCCGTATTCTAAGAACCAAGGAGCCAAGCGATGAGCGCGAACGAGTTCGACTACATCGTCGTGGGCGCGGGTTCGGCGGGCAACGTGCTCGCCTCGCGTCTCACCGAAGACCCTGACGTGACTGTGCTGCTGCTCGAAGCGGGCGGACCGGACTATCGTTTCGACTTCCGCACGCAAATGCCCGCCGCGCTGGCGTTTCCGCTGCAAGGAAGGCGCTATAACTGGGCTTACGAAACCGATCCCGAGCCGCACATGGACAATCGCCGCATGGAATGCGGCCGCGGCAAGGGACTGGGTGGATCGTCGCTGATCAACGGCATGTGCTACATCCGTGGCAATGCGCTCGACTATGACGGCTGGGCCGAACGAAAAGGCCTTGAAAACTGGACCTATTCCGATTGCCTGCCGTATTTTCGCAAGGCCGAAACCCGCGATGCCGGACCGAACCCGTACCACGGTGGCGACGGTCCGGTGCACGTGACGACCTCCAAACCGGGCAACAATCCCTTGTTTTCAGCGATGGTCGAAGCGGGCGTGCAGGCAGGTTATCCCCGTACGGATGACCTCAACGGATACAGCCAGGAAGGTTTCGGCCCAATGGACCGGACCGTGACGCCGAAGGGCCGCCGCTCTAGCACCGCGCGCGGATATCTCGACCGGGCGAAGGGCCGGCCGAATCTCACGATCGTCACGCATGCTGTTACGGATCGCGTCTTGTTCTCTGGAAAAAGAGCAATTGGCGTCGCGTATTTGCAGGGCGGCGAACGTATCACCGCGCACGTCCGCCGCGAGGTGCTCGTGTGCAGCGGCGCGATTGCATCGCCACAATTACTGCAACGCTCGGGTGTCGGCCGGTCGACGTGGCTGCGGGAGCTCGACGTCCCGTTAGTGCTTGACCTGCCGGGTGTCGGTGAAAATCTCCAGGACCATCTGGAGATGTACATGCAATACGAATGCCTCGAGCCCGTGTCGCTTTACCCTGCGCTGCAGTGGTGGAACCAGCCGCGGATCGGGATTGAATGGATGTTGAACGGCACGGGCATTGGCGCTAGCAACCAGTTCGAAGCGGGTGGTTTTATCCGTACACGCGACGACGATCTTTGGCCCAACATCCAATACCATTTTCTTCCTGTCGCGATCAATTACAACGGTTCGAATCCGATCAAGATGCACGGCTTCCAGGCGCACGTGGGTTCCATGCGTTCGCCAAGCCGCGGCCGCATCAAGCTGAAATCACGCGATCCGAACGCGCACCCGAGCATCCTCTTCAACTACATGTCGGACCCGCTCGACTGGCGTGAATTTCGCGACGCCATCCGCATTACCCGCGAAATCATGCATCAGCCGGCGCTTAAGAAATATCGTGGACGCGAGCTGCATCCGGGCGCCGACCTCACGACGGACGACCAACTCGACACGTTCGTCAGGCAACGTGCGGAGACGGCTTTTCATCCCTCGTGCTCGTGCAAGATGGGTTACGACGACATGGCGGTGGTCGATAACGAAGGCCGCGTGCACGGGCTCGAATCGCTGCGCGTGGTGGATGCGTCGATCATGCCGCTGATCGTGACCGGCAACCTGAATGCACCGACCATCATGCTGGCCGAGAAAATCGCTGACAAGATTCGGGGGCGCGAGCCGTTAGCGCGTGTTGATACGCCGTATTTCGTCGCGCATGGAGCGAAGGCACGCAAGGCGGAGACGGTTGCGGCGTTGTAATGAGTAACGCATAAAAGGGCATAGCGGCTTGGCAGCCGCTATGCCCTTTTATATTTAGTCGACTAGGAACACAGAGCTAGATCACCCCTCGATCCGGGCACGCGCAGCCGTCGCTATTCGTGCAATCGTCTCCGTGCTTAAGCGCTCCGCCACTTTGTGAACATACTCATGGTGACGCGGCTCCAGCGGCGCACCCAGGTACTGCGCATGCAGATAACGGATCAACGCAATACGCCGATGCCCGAGCACCAGACTGCGATCGAGCAATGCGAGCGCGGCGTGAGGATCATGCTGCTCGCACGCGAGCTGCGACAGCCCGGCGGCTTGAGCGCGTGTCGGCGTCATGGCGTTTCAGCGCTCGGTCAAAGCATGCGTCGTGTTCAACCCAGCCGACGCACGCCATGCCTCAAAATCCGTACGATGCCAGTCGAGTTCAACGCCCACGCGCCGCGTGCCTTCGCGAATCTTTGGCTTGTACAGCAGCAGCGTCAGCGTATCGAGCGCGGGCCATCGGGTGAACGACATTGCCGCTATTTCCACCGCCAGCGTTTCGAGCAAGCGTGTATGCGGCTTGCTCTCCAGATAGTCCGACACACCCGCGCACCAAGCTTCGTAATCAATCAGCTCGTGCGCGTTCTCCTCGGCCGGCACGCCTCGATAATGCAGGCTCGCGTCAATGGCAACGGGCTGCGGCGCCAGATGTTCCCGAGCGTACAAACCAATGCGCGTAGGCACGACAAGCTCATCGACAACGATGCGCCAGCCGCGCCCGCCCGGGCCCAATGCCCCGAATGATTCGTACGGTTTCACGACATCAGCGGCTCGGCCGCGTCGAGCATCATCTTCACGAAGTAGTCCGCAAAACTACGGCGGATCACGAGGTCGAAGCTGTTTTCACCGGTCGGCAACACCGTCACGGAGGACTTGAAGTAATGGCTTTGCGCACACTGGCCGACGCCGAACAAACGCGGATGCAAATCGAGCGGACAACCGCGCGCAAGCACATCACGCGTGCGCGTACCACTGATTTCGAGCACGGTGTAACCGCTACCGATATCGACGGCCGCTGCATACAATCCCTTAAACGCGTCGCGCAATCTGGCTTCCATTGGAGCCGCCTGCGTCGCGGAATGCGCGGTGGCCGAGCGCACCAGCCACTCGTCGGGACCGAGCCACATCAGGTCGTATCCATTGCCGGTCGCCGTTGTATTCGGCTTCTCCGGCGGCTTGCAACCAATCACACTTTCTACCGCCGCAACGAACGCGGCATCGCGCAAGTCACCCCGCAGGTTGACCAGTTCGAGGAACGGCCGCTCGACCAGACGAAACGCCTTCGACGCACTCGCCTGATGTTTTTTCAGCAGGCCATCCACCCCCACAAGCGGTGACTCCTGCCACGCGCCCCGCCCGATTGCGCGATCCACGACCGTCTGGTTGCTTCTATTTTCATTCCACATGTTGACGTGCTCCTTCGCTGTCGTAGAACACCGAGCTGGTGATTTTTGCCGGCATCTGCTTGCCGTTGGCGAGCGGGATCATCACCGACTCACCGATCTTGTCGAGACCACCCTTGATGACGGCCATCGCGATCGAGCGCTTTAAAATAGGGCTGAAATAACTGGAAGTGACGTGACCGAGCATGGGCGCGGTGTCGCCGGTGAACGGACCCGGTACGATCTGCGAGCCTTCAGGAATCACGAACGACGCATCTTCGGCCAGCAAACCGACAAGTTGCTTGCGCCCGGCCTTCGCCGTATCCGAGCGCGTCAGCGACCGCTTGCCGAGGAAATCCTTCGACTTCGCAACCAGACCGCCCATGCCCAGATCGTACGGGGTCATCGAACCATCAGTATCCTGCCCGACAATGATGTAACCCTTCTCCGCCCGCAGCACGTGCATGGTTTCCGTGCCGTACGGCGTGATGTCGAACTCGGCGCCAGCGGCCATCAGCGCTTCCCACACAGCACGTCCGACGTTCGCCGGCACGTTGACTTCGTAAGCAAGTTCGCCGGAAAAGCTGATCCGCATGATTCGTGATGCCGCACCCGCTACCGTCCCTTCGCGATAACTCATGAACGGAAACGCAGCGTTGGCGAAGTCGATATCGCGACAGACCTTCTGCAAGACCTTGCGGCTGTTCGGGCCGACGACCGCAAACGTCGCCCAGTGGTCCGTCACCGATGCCAACCGTACCCGCATGTCGGGCCATTCGGTTTGCAGCCAGCGCTCGAGCCACGTCAGTACGCGCGCGGCTCCGCCGGTGGTGGTCGTCATCATGTAGTGCTGGTCGGCGAGGCGCACGGTCACGCCGTCATCGAAGATCATGCCGTTTTCATCGAGCATCAGGCCGTAGCGGCACTTGCCGACTTCCAGCTTGCTCCACGGGTTCGTGTAGACCCAGTTGAGCAGCTTCGCAGCATCGGGACCCTGGATGTCGATCTTGCCCAGCGTCGATGCATCGAGAATGCCGACGCTTGTGCGCGTAGCCAGCGACTCGCGCGCAACGGCCGCGTGCATGCCTTCACCGTTCTTCGGGTAGTACCAAGGCCGTTTCCAATTGCCAACGTCCTCGAACTCCGCGCCGTTTTCCACGTGCCATTCGTGCACGGCGGTTTTGCGAACCGGATCGAGGAACTCGCCCAGTTCACGGCCGGCGAACGTGCCGAACGTGACCGGCGTGTAGTTCGGACGGAAGGTCGTGGTGCCGGTTTCGGGGATGGTCTTGTTCAGCGCCTGAGCCAGGATCGCCATGCCGTTGATATTGCCGAGCTTGCCTTGGTCCGTGCCAAAGCCCATCGCCGTGTAACGCTTCACGTGCTCGACCGACTCGAACCCTTCGCGGGCGGCGAGGAAGATATCGGCGGCGGATACGTCGTTTTGGTAATCGATAAATTGCTTAGGACCCCGTGTTGACAGCTCACGGCCACCGACGAGCCACAACGGCATGAGCGGCGCCTCACTGACCTCGGCCACTTGCACGGGTGTCGGGCGCGCCACGATCAAGCCTGCTGCACGCGCTGCGTCCACGCCGGCATCGACTGCGAAACGGATGGCCCGGGCGAGCGTGAATTCGCCGGCGCACGCGCCTACGCTGCTCTCGGCCTGCATCGCTTTGCCGGGTACGAAGCAGACCTTTTCGTCGTGCCAGTGCGCCTTGCCGCCGGACTGCGCGAACAAGTGCAGGATCGGGCTCCAGCCGCCTGAGACTGCGAGCAGATCGCAAGACAGGTCCGCTTGCTTCACGCCCACTGTGCCGTTCGAATAAGCGCTGACTTCAACCGACGCCACGCGCAACTTGCCATGCGCCACGGTAACCACCGAGCCATTCAGGACCTTCACGCCATAGCGTTTAGCCTGGCCCTGCAGCGCGCCTTTTTCGTCGGCGAGGCGCGGGTCGACTACCGTCACCTGCGCGCCTGCCGCTTTCAGATCGAGCGCGCATTGGTAGCCGCTGTCGTTGTTCGTGAACACTACTGCATTGCGTCCCGGCAGGACCGCATAGCGATACAAGTACGACGACACCGCCGAAGCCAGCATCACGCCCGGCAGATCATTGTTGCCGAACACAATCGGGCGTTCCTGCGCGCCCGTGGCAAGAATGACGCGCTTGGCTCGCACTTTCCACAGCAGTTCGCGCGTACCCTTGCGCATCGATACCGGCAAATGCTCGGTCAAACGCTGCGTGATGGTAATGAGGTTGTGGTCCTGATACCCGAACGCCGTGCTACGGCACAGGATCTTCACATCCGGCATCTTGCGCAATTCAGCTTCAATTTTTTGCGCCCACTTCAAGCCTGGTGCGCCATCGATTTCCGTGCGATACGACAGCAGCGAACCGCCGAGTTCCGGCTGGTCATCGACGAGAATCACGCGCGCACCTGACAAGCCGGCCGCATGCGCCGCAGCCAGACCCGAAGGGCCGGCCCCGACCACCAGCACGTCGCAATGCGCGAAGCACTTGTCATAGCGATCTGCATCGATGTGTTCCGGCGCCTTGCCGAGACCCGCTGCATCGCGGATCACTTCTTCATATTTCGGCCAGAACTTGCGCGGCCACATGAAGGTCTTGTAGTAGAAGCCAGCCGGAATAAACCGGGCGATCTTCTGGTTCACCGCCATGCGATCGTTCTCAATGCTCGGTTTGGCATTCACGCTGGTGGCCACCAGCCCCTGATACAACTCGATTTCGGTGGCGCGCGCATTCGGCACGGTATAAGCGCCGGTTTCGAGTTGAACGACGGCATTCGGTTCTGCCACGTCGGCCGTCACAATGCCGCGCGGCCGATGGTACTTCCAACTGCGCGCCACGAAATGCACGCCGTTCGCGAGCAGCGCGGAGGCAAGCGTATCGCCTTGATGGCCCTGATACGTCTTGCCGTTGAAAGTGAACGTGAGTGCGATGGCGCGGTTGATGCGCCCGCCCGTGGCGAGTCGGTCTTTCTGGCTCATTTCGGTTGTCCTTCATCTTTCTGGTCCATCACGGCAAGCGGCCGGGCGAACGTGTCATAGCCCTGAAATGCGTAGCTCACGGTGTCGCGTTGCGCCATGAACCAGCGGCGGCAGCCTTGTGTGTGCATCCATTGTTCGCGATGCACACCGCGCGGATTTTTCCGCATGAACAGGTAGTCGCCCCATTCTTTATCCGTGAGCTTTTCGGTGTCGAGCGGGCGCGCGATATCGGCTTCACCGCCGCACGAGAATTCACTTTCAGCGCGTGGACCACACCAGGGGCATTCAATCAGCAACATGGTTTATCTCCTGTGTGCCAGTTAGTGGGCGACGGCCGCAGCGCCGTGCTCGTCGATCAGATGACCCGTGTAGAAGCGGTCGATAGAGAACGGCGCGTTCAACGCGTGAGGCTCATCGTGCGCGATGGTATGGGCGTATGCCCAACCCGACCCCGGCGTCGCCTTGAAGCCACCCGTACCCCAACCGCAGTTGAAATACAGGCCCTTCACGTCGGTCTTGCTGATGATCGGGCACGCATCTGGCGAAACATCCACAATCCCGCCCCACTGACGATTCATGCGCACGCGCGAGAACACCGGGAACATCTCGACGATCGCCTCCAGCGTCCCTTCAATGATGTGAAAACTGCCGCGCTGTCCGAAGCCCGTGTATTGATCGACACCGGCGCCGATCACGAGGTCGCCTTTATCGGACTGGCTGATATACGCGTGCACCGCGTTCGACATCACCACCGTATTGACCACCGGCTTGATCGGTTCGGACACAAGCGCTTGCAACGGATGGCTTTCCAGGGGAAGCCGGATACCGGCCATATCGGCAAGCGAGGACGTATTGCCGGCAGCTACGACTGCTACCTTCTTGGCCTTGATGAAACCCTTGGTCGTGTCCACGCCGATCACCTGGCTGCCGTTACGGCGGATGCCCGTGACCTGGCAGTTCTGCACGATATCAACGCCCGCCTGATCCGCGCCACGCGCGAAACCCCAAGCCACAGCGTCATGACGAGCCACGCCGCCACGACGTTGAATGGACGCACCGAGCACCGGATAGCGGCTATTCAGGTTGATGGTCGGCTCGATCTGCTTGATCTGTTCAGGCGTAAGGAATTCCGCATCCACACCATTCAAGCGGTTCGCGTTCACCCGACGTTCAGTATCCCGAACGTCTTGCAGCGTATGCGCGAGATTCATCACACCGCGCTGGCTGAACATCACGTTGTAGTTCAGATCCTGCGAAAGCCCTTCCCATAACTGCATCGCTTTTTCGTACAACGCCGCCGATTCGTCCCACAGATAATTCGAGCGCACGATGGTCGTGTTGCGTGCCGTATTACCTCCGCCGATCCAGCCTTTCTCGAGCACAGCAATGTTGCGCACGCCGTGTTCCTTGGCAAGATAGTAGGCAGTCGCGAGACCATGCCCGCCGCCGCCGACGATCACCACGTCATATTCCTGCTTGGGCTCCGGGCTTTTCCACTGGCGTTCCCAGTTCTCGTGATACGACATGCCGTTGCGCAACAGGCTGAATATCGAATAGCGGCTCATGGTGTTTCCTTAAACTTGTTGATGTTGCAAAAGCGCTTGGAAGCTATGGTGCAAACCTTACAAATCAGCACTCGATGACGTTCACGGCCAACCCGCCGCGTGACGTCTCCTTGTATTTCGTCTTCATGTCCGCGCCGGTTTCGCGCATGGTCTTGATCACGTTGTCGAGCGACACATAGTGCGTACCGTCGCCCTTCATCGCCATGCGCGCGGCGTTGAGCGCCTTGATCGCACCCATCGCATTGCGTTCAATGCAGGGGATTTGCACCAGCCCGCCAACCGGGTCGCAGGTCATGCCGAGGTTATGTTCCATGCCGATCTCGGCAGCGTTTTCGACTTGCGTCGGCGTGCCGCCCATGACGGCGGCAAGCGCTGCTGCGGCCATCGAACACGCCACGCCAACCTCGCCCTGGCAGCCCACTTCCGCGCCGGAAATCGATGCCGTTTCCTTGTAGATGATCCCGATAGCCGCCGCCGTCAGCAGGAACGTGACAATGCCCTCGTCGGTCGAGTTGTGCATGAACTTCACGTAGTAGTGCAGCACCGCGGGGATCACGCCGGCTGCGCCGTTCGTGGGGGCGGTCACTACGCGGCCACCGGCAGCGTTCTCTTCGTTCACGGCCATTGCGTAGAGGTTGACCCAGTCGAGCATGGAGAGCGGATCGCGCAACGACTCTTCCGAATGCTTGCGCAACTGCGCGGAGAGATCCGCTGCGCGACGCTTCACGTGCATCGGGCCGGGCAATTCGCCGCGTACCTTGCAGCCACGTTCCACGCACGCCGCCATGACGCGCCAGATTGCAAGCAGGCCGTCACGCACTTCACGCGCCGGCCGCGATGCGGATTCGTTAAGCATCGTGATCTCAGCAATCGATAAACCCGTCTCGCGGCATACGCGCATCAGGTCGTCGCCCGTGCGGAACGGGTGCGGCACGCCACCGCCCGCTTGCACGCCGTTCACGCGCGTGCCCTCGCTGTTGATCACAAAACCGCCGCCAACCGAGTAGTACTCTTTTTCGACGACGAGCTGGCCGTTTTCATCGAAGGCCTGAAAGCGCATGCCGTTCGGATGCACGACGCTCGACCCCGGCGCGCCCGGCAATAGCTTGCGAAAGAAGCCGATATGCTCGCGTTCGTCGAATTTGATCTGGTGCTTGCCGAGCAGGTTCAAGCTCTTGCACTCGCGGATCTCCCGCAGACGCGGTTCGATCGCATCCGGATCGATCGAGTCGGGGAGATTGCCTTCGAGTCCAAGCAGCACGGCTTTATCGGTCCCGTGGCCCTTGCCGGTTGCGCCCAGCGAGCCGAACAAATCCACCCGCACGCGACGCACGAACGCCAGCAGGTTCGCGTCCTCGATATGCGAGGCAAAGCGGCACGCTGCGATCATCGGGCCGACCGTATGCGAACTTGACGGACCGATACCGATCTTGAACAGATCGAAAACGCTGACGTTCATGAGGTGCCTTGTCGGTGGACTGCATGGGATTTCACTAGGTAGCCATTGCACCGCACGCCAATTTCCGCTGATAGAACAAAAACGGCATGCACGTGGGATGGCGGCGTCAGTACGGCAACAGAAGTTGATGACGAGGCGCTTTAGCGATGATCGGCGGCGAAAATTGGCGGACAGCGGCGCGTAGTGGGCCGAGTAACCCGGCGACAGGGTGGTGGCACGACACATGCTGAATAAGCTGATGAGCAAGCTTGTGAGCGTCCGCTTGCCCGCTTTCAACAACCTATGGGCGTCTCCTCGCCCGTCTTATAGAAAGGAAACCAGGCATGAAGCACTTCTCAATGGCATACGCGATCGGCGCCGTACTTTGCATCTCGAGCACGGCTTTCGCCCAAACCAACCCGCCGAGCTCCAGCACCGGCTTACAGGCCGGTGACAACGCTCAGACCACCAACCAGTCGGCGGGAACGACGGCAAATCCTGGCATGTCGCAGCATAAGAAAATGAAGCACGCCAAGACTTCATCCACAGGAAGCAAAGCCGGCATGGGCACCGCGACGCCGGGCGGTCCAGGCGCTCCGGTGACAGCTAGCGGTTCGGGTAGCTAAGCGCCACGTGGCGCTTATTTCGATCTTGGAATGCGGGGTGATGAAACAAATCGGGTAGAGAAGAGAGATGAATTGCGAGCCGGAAATTCGGCGCAAAATTGACGTGTCGGCGGTATACAACACTTTCAGCGCAGGTCTTATTTACCCTTACAGGGTTTAAGAAACGCTGATATACACTGTGACGGCATTTCCGAATGCGCTTGAATCAACCGGTCATCAAACTCTCGCCCATCAGGTTCGCCCCATGAACAATATTCTGAAGAAAGTCCTCGCGGTCTTTATTGTTGCCGCTGTCATTGTGCCGGCCGTGTCGTATGCAAAGCCGCATCATCACCACAAGTACACGAAGGCCAAGCACGTCGACCACACCGCTCATTAATCGAGCTGCTCAGCCAGTATTAAGTTTGTACTAAACCAGTGTTGATGCTTTAAGAAATAGCCGGGCAGCCAGCCGGCTATCGGAAACGGCTTGTCCTGACCAGGACAAGCCGTTTTCCGTTCCGGACTGCGTGCAAGGCTTATCAAATCCGCCGCACCACCAGAGCACCACCGGTGGCGTCACGATAGCCGCGTAAATCCGGGTATATCAAACCGGTTAATGACGGTGATATGCTGATTGATTACCGGGCCGCCATGTCGCCCGTCACCTATGGCCCGAATGACGGCTGCACATCAATGGCAAGCGCATGAATCCCGCTGACCTTCTGCCCCCTCAATCGCCCGACACGGCGTCCAAACAGCGCATCCGTTTCGGGATTGTGTTGTTGCCAAATTTCACGTTGACGGCGTTTTCCGGCTTCGTCGATTTATTGCGCCTGTCGGCCGATGAAGGCGATTTCAGCAAGCCGGTGCGCTGCTCGTGGAGCGTGATTGGGGAAACGCTTGCGCCAGTGCGGGCGAGTTGCGGCATCCAGATCACGCCTTGGGAAACCTTCGAGAAGGCTGAGCCCTTCGACTACGTGGTGGTCGTGGGTGGCTTGCTGCATTCCGGCGCGGGCGCAAGCGATGCCACGTTGCAGTTCATTCGCCGCGCCGCGACCACGGACGCAACGCTGGTCGGCATTTGCACGGGTGTGTTTTCCCTGATGCGGGCCGGCGTGCTGGAGGGTTATCGCATTTGTGTGAGCTGGTTCCACTACTGGGATTTTGTTGAGCGTTTTCCCGGTGTGAATGAGGAGATGCTAGTTGCGGACCGTTTGTTCGTGATGGATCACCGACGCATTACTTGCTCGGGCGGACGAGCGTCGATTGATGTTGCGGCGGCAATCCTGCTGCGCCATTTCGAAGCGGCCACGGTGCAAAAGGCGTTGCGTATTTTGCTGGTGGATGACATGCAGAAGGGCAACGCGCCGCAGCCGCATCCGCCGGGACTTGCGCCTGCCACGCACCCAAAAGTGAAGCGGGCAATCCTGCTGATGGAGCAGCATGTCGGGCGTTCGTTGACGCTCGATGAACTGGCGCACAAGCTGGATTTATCTACGCGTCAACTGGAGCGTTTGTTCAAGGCGGAGACCGGCAAGGCGCCGCAGGCTTATGCGAAGCAGGTGCGGTTGCGCACGGCGGCCTGGTTGCTGACGAGTTCAGACAAGACGGTGGCGGACATTGCATCGAGTTGCGGTTTCTCCGATGCGTCGCATTTGGGGCGGGAGTTCAGGAAGCAATTCGGGCTTCCACCGATCATGTATCGCGACCAGCGTGGCACGGCAACGCCCGACGATGCCGCGAGCGTGGCGACGCTCGACCTTGCCGCAGATTTCGATGAGACTTTTCCGGGGCGGGCCCAGGCGATTTAGCGGTTCTCGTGCGCGCCAGCAGACCCCGTGGTCCACCGGCGCAAACAAAATTTACTGCGCTGCTACATAAGCCTTCACAGCCGGTAGCCCATCTTTCCCGTCAAACGTCTTCACGCCCGCCAGCCACTTGTCCAGCACAGCCGGATTCGCCTTCAGCCACTGCTTCGCAGCAACATTCGGATCGGTCTTGTTCATGATCGGCGTCATCACATGATTCTCGATGTCCGTCGAAAACCGCAGGTTGTCCACCAGCTTCGCCACATTCGGGCAGCGCGCAGCATAATCCGGCGGCGTCACCGTCAGCACCTTGGCCTCGCCATAGTTCGGCCCGAATACATCGTCGCCGCCGCTCAGATAATCAATCTTCATCGACACGTTCATCGGATGCGGTTCCCAACCCAGGAACACAATCCACTTCTTCTCACGAATCGCCCGGCCCACTTCAACCAGCATGCCCGCTTCGCTCGACTCGACCATCTTGAACTTGCCCAACCCATACTGATTCGAATCGATCATCTTCTTGATCAACGCATTGCCGTCATTACCCGGCTCAATGCCGTAGATCTTGCCGTCGAGCTTGTCGTAGTTCTTGGCAATATCGGCGAACGACTTCAGGCCGCCGTTATACGCATAGTCCGGCACCGCCAGCGTGTATTTCGCGCCCGTCAGGTTAGGCGCCGCCAATACCTTGACTTGGCCCGCTTTCTGAAACGGCTCGACAATAGGGTCCATCGTCGGCGACCAGTAACCCAGGAATACATCGATCTGCTTGTTCTTGATACCGGCGAACGTGATAGGCACCGACGCAATGGTCTTCGTCGGTTTGTATCCGAGGCCCTGCAGCACGGTGGTCGCCAGACCCGTGGTCGCGGCAATATCGGTCCAGCCCACATCGGCGAAACGGACGTTCTGGCACGTGGCCGGATCAGCCGCAAACGCGCCGCCGGACATCGTGACATTCAGCAAGACAGCCAGCGCGCACGACGACGCGATTCCGTGAAGTTTCATGATTCTCCCTATTTTGGAACTGCCAGACACGACGATGCCGCGCCCTAATGAGCGCAACACGTCTGAAAGTGGATCATCAAGCCGATTGCCTGCGCTCAATACTCGGCGCGTGGCCAAACTGCGCGCGGTATGCCTTGCTGAAATGACACGGTGAGTGAAAACCGCAAACGGCCGTCACACGTGAAATTGATGCATCGGTATTGCGCAACAACTCACGCGCCCGCCGCAGTCGCAACGTGAGGTAGTAATGCGTCGGCGAAACACTCAGGAACATCTTGAACATCCGTTGCAAATGACGCTGCGAAAGTTTCACCAGCCGCGCAAGCTCTTCCAGCGACAGCGGCTCTTCGATATTCGCCTCCATCAGCCGCACTACTTCAATCAATTCGGCACGCGAAAACCCGACGCGGGCATCAACAGGAATGTGCTGGTAATCCGTCGTGCCGCGAATGCGCTCCACGATGAACTGCTCGGAGACCTGCGCCGCATGCGCCTGACCCAGCCGCTGGCCAACCAGGTTCAGCATGAGGTCAAGCGGCGCGGTCCCGCCCGTGCAAGTCACGCGATCACGGTCGATCACGAAAAGTTCATCGGCGAATCGCACGTCAGGGAAACGCTTGTGCAACGGCGACATGTCCTCCCAATGCACCGTGCATCGATACCCATCCAGCAAGTTCGCCGCGAGCAACGCATACGCGCCCGTGCACACGCCACCAAGCGGCACGCCTTGCGCCGCGACGTGCTGCAGCAGCGCGATCACCTTTTCATCCACGTAATCGCGCACATGCCACCCCGCGCACACGATCAGCACGTCCGGCATGCCCGCTTCGGCCAGCGTTTTCGTTGGCTTCACGGTGATGCCATTGCTCGCCCGCGCCGGTTCACCGTCCGGCGTGATTACCGACCACGTATAGTGCTCGGCCCGGCCGACATAGTTCGCCATGCGTAACACTTCGATCGCGCTGGTGAACGCGATCATCGAAAAATTAGGCAGCGTCAGGAACCCGAAGTGCGCCAGCTTCGATAGCGGTGAATTCTCAGGAGGATGAATCCTGTCCGGCACCATCGCGTCGCGTTTCATCGGGTTTTTATCCTTGGGCCGCAGCCTGATTTAGTCGCTCACTCTATTTTGCTAAAAACTTTAATGCTTAGCCCTGCTGTGTAGCCGGTGCGCGGCGCACACGCATCACGCTGCGAATTCCCGACAACAGCGGCGCCCGCGCCATACCCGGCGACCGGCCAAAGCTTTCCGTGATGCGGTCAAGAATGATCGCGAGCAGCACCACCGACAAGCCGCTCTCAAATCCAAGCCCGATATCCAACCGCTGAATACTCGCCAGCACGTCGTTGCCGAGACCGCCGGCACCCACCATCGAAGCGATGATGACCATGGACAGCGCCATCATGATGGTCTGGTTGACGCCGGTCATGATCGACGGCAGCGCGTTCGGGAACTGCACCTTGTAAAGCAGTTGCCACGGCGTGCAGCCGAATGCCTGCCCCGCCTCCACGATCTCGCGGTTCACATGCTTGATGCCCAGCGACGTCAGGCGCACAGCAGGCGGCATGGCAAAGATAACCGTCGACAAGATCCCCGGAACGCGGCCAAGACCGAACAGCATGGCGGCCGGAATCAGGTACACGAAGGCCGGCATGGTCTGCATCAGGTCGAGCACCGGACGCACGATTGTCTCGATGGCCTTGCTCTTGGCCGTCCAGATGCCAAGCGGAATGCCCAGCAGCAAGCTGATCAAGGTGGCGGACAGCGTGAGGCCGAGCGTGATCACCATCTCGTCCCAGAAGCCGGTGGCGTAGATCAGCAGCAACGACAGCAACGTGAATAGCGCGAACCGCCAGCCAACGCGCCACAAGCCGATGCCGACGAAGATCGCCATCATCAGCCACATCGGAATGGACTGCAGGCCGTGTTCGATCAGTGCAGCGAAGCTCTCGATGACTTTACCGATTGCGTCGAAGGTGTTTGCATCGTGGTCGAGCAGGTATTTGACACCGTGATCGACCCACGTACCGAGCGGGATAATTTCAGACATGGGAACCTCGATGCCGAGTCAGAGCCTTGAGAACATTCGTCTTGTTGACCGAACCACAATACGATCCGTCCGCCTCGACCACCGGCAGCGGTGCACGGCTGGCGACCACCCGGCTGACGACAACGTCAAGCGGCGTGGTGCGTTGGATGCATTCGATGAGATTGATTTCCGGCGATGCCTGGCCAACCGCATCGCGGCACACGAAACCGCGAATCTTGCGCTCGTGGTCCATCACGAACGCGTAGTCGGCGCTGCCGTTGAGCGCTTGCGAAACGCTTGATGCATCGATCTGCGAACCGTGCTTCATCAACGGCACCACGTCCGTCTGCATCAGGTCGCCGGCGGTCAGGTAGCGGCTGGTGTCGATCCCTTCGAAGAACGCGCGCACGTAGTCATCGGCCGGGTTCGAGATGATTTCCTGCGGCGTACCGATCTGCACTACCTTGCCGCCTTCCATGATCGCGATGCGCGTACCAATGCGCAGCGCCTCCTCCAGGTCGTGCGACACGAACATGATCGTGCGCTGCTGTTCGCGCTGAAGATCGAGCAGCACGTTCTGCATTTCCTTGCGTTTGAGCGGATCGAGCGCGGAGAATGCCTCGTCCATGATCATCAGCGACGGGTTCACGGCCAGCGCCCGCGCGAGACCCACGCGCTGCTGCATCCCGCCTGACAACTGCGCCGGCAGCTTCTGCGCGAATGGCGCCAGACCGACTTGCTCGAGCACGCCCATCGCGCGTTTCTCGCGTTCCTTGCGCCCGATGCCTGCGACTTCAAGCCCGAACGCGGCGTTCGAAAGCACCGTGCGCTGCGGCATCAGTGCGAACGACTGGAACACCATGCTCATGTCTTTCCGGCGCAGCGACGTGAGTTCGGAGCGCGGCACGGACGCCACGTCGCGGCCATCGATCAGCACCTTGCCGGCGGTCGGTTCGACCAGCCGGTTGATGAGGCGGATCAGTGTCGATTTGCCCGAACCCGACAGACCCATCAACACGAAAATCTCGCCTTCCTTCACTTCGAAGGACACGTTATGGACGCCGACAATCTGTCCGGTACGGGAGAAAACTTCTTCTTTCGTTGCGCCGCCGGCAAGCATGTCGATCGCCTGCTTCGGGCTCGTGCCGAACACCTTGCACAGGTTTTCGACCACGACCTTGTGGGAATTCATCGAACGCTCTCCTGGTTGGCGGACGTGCGTCCGCGCTCTGCATACATAGTTGCCAGAAAAAAGTGCGGGTTGCCGACTATTTCCGACGCTCACATGTGGAAATACGACACTCCGATTTGCCATTTTTGGCAGATGGAAAGCCGGAGGCTTATGGGGCAAGGGTTTGCGAGCAGTGCTGAGCCGATTTAGGCGCTTTTTTACATGTCGCGCTGGAGCAAGTGGACAGGAATTTCGTTAAGTTTTTTGGGGTTTCCGAGGCGTGTCGTCCAGGTTGCGGGCACGAATACCGTCCGGCTCATCATATTCCAGGAATGTGGCCGGATGGACGATGTCGGGTTTTGGCTGCTTTGCAGCGCTTGGGAACAGGGCGCGGCGAAACGAGGGCGGTCAAGAATTAGCGGCTATTGCCGTTAACCCTTGATATTCCCTACGTCTCGTTCATCCAGTTCATCCATGCCTCTATTCAACATCCGCCGGGCAAGTGTCGGCGCGAAATTCGCCATCCTCGCTTGTGCGCTCGCGGCTACGGTTGTAGCCGGGTTTACCATCGCGGTCACGCATCTGGCCGGTCAGCAAATCAATGCACAAGCGCTCGAACGCATGGACGACGACAGCCGCGCGATCGGCACCATGATCCGTCTCTACGACAAAGCCGTCAGCGCCGAAGTCGAGCGCTACATGACGCTGTTCTCGAGCTTCCTGCCCACTGACTTCACGCTCGATGAAACGCAGAAAGTGGATATTGGCGGCGTGGCGACACCCACGTTCAAGGCCGGCGACACGCCGATGAACCTCGATTTCTCGATCCCCGATCAGTTCCTCGACCGCAGCGGTGCAATCGCGACCGTGTTCGCGCGCACCGGCGACGATTTCGTGCGTGTGACGACATCGTTGAAGAAGCAGGACGGCGCACGTGCGATCGGTACGCTGCTCGACCGGAAGAGCCCGGCGTACGCGCCCATGCTCGGCGGGAAACGCTTTATCGGCATGGCAACGCTCTTCGGCAAGCAGTACATCACCGAGTACAAGCCGGTCACCGATTCGTCGGGACGGGTCATCGGCGCCTTGTTTGTCGGCGTGGACGTCACGCCGGAAATTGCAACGCTGCAGCAGAACATTCGCGACCTGACGATCGGCCAGAACGGCTACTTCTTCGTCGTCGATGCATCGAACGGACCGAATCGCGGGAAGCTGCTCGTGCATCCGGGCCTGGGTGGTGCGGGTGCCCCTGCCCCGCTCGCCGATGAACGGATCGCGCCGTTCAAGCAGATGCTCGACGCGAAGGAAGGCCGTCTTTCCTTCGATGCCCCCGAGATTCCCGACGCCGCCGATCCCAAGGTGCATGGTGGAGCGAAGGAGGTCGTGTTTCGCACGGTGCCGGAATGGCAATGGCTGATTGGCGGGATTGCGTATCGCGATGAATTGCTCGCGGAAGTGCACGCCACGCGCAATCGCTTCCTGCTGATCGGGCTGATCGTGATCGCCGCGTTCGTGGCCGTGCTGCTCTTCGCAGTGGCCAGGCTGGTCGGCCGGCCGCTCGCGGAACTCACGCAGGCTTCCGAACGCATCGCGGCGGGCGATCTGAGCGTGCGGCTCGGGACCACGCGGGAGGACGATATCGGCCGGTTGATGATTGCCATCGACGGGATTGCGACCGGGCTTGCGCGCATCGTGACGCAGGTGCGCAGTGCATCGGCGGATATGTCTGACGGCACGGGGCGGATTGCAGCGGGCAGCAGCGACATCTCGCTGCGCATCGCGACACAGGCCAGCAGTCTCGAAGAAACGGCGGCAAGCATGGAGCAGATCACCTCGACCGTGCAACAGAACGCCGCCAACACGGCGCAGGCGGATCAACTCGTGGCGTCGGCATCTGAAGCCGCGCGCGCCGGTGGCGAAGCAGTCGGCCGCGTGGTCGCGACGATGGGTGAAATCGATGCGTCCGCACGCAAGATTTCAGACATCACGTCGGTGATCGAAGGCATCGCGTTCCAGACCAACATCCTGGCGTTGAACGCGGCAGTGGAAGCCGCGCGAGCCGGGGAGCACGGCAGAGGCTTTGCCGTGGTGGCGTCGGAGGTGCGCGCGCTGGCTCAGCGCAGCTCGGCCGCGGTCAAGGAAATCGAGGCGCTGATTGCGGAGTCGGTCGGCCGGGTCGCCGATGGTTACCGGATCGCGGAAGAAGCGCGCGGCACGATGAACGGGATCGTGGAACGCGTCGCGCGGGTGAACGCGATCATTGGCGAGATCAGCGTGGCGTCGCGCGAACAATCGAGCGGCATAGAGCAGGTGAACCTTGCCGTGTCGCAGATCGGCGAAGCGACTCAGCAGAATGCGGCGCTAGTCGGCGAAGCGGAGCAATCGACTGCCGGCTTGCATGAGCAAGCCGAACAGTTGAGCCGCGCGGTGAGCGTGTTTCGGCTTTAACTGCGAGCGGGGGCACAGCGGATGATCCGAACGCCCCCGCCCGGAATAAATGCCGCCCCTGGGAACATGACTAGCCCGGCCGGAACATCTCGAACATTTCGCCGATACCCGCGTAATCCCCGCGGTAACCCGCACGCATGATGGGCTGCGCAGCGGCGGTATCGAAGAGACCGTCCTTCAGGAACTCGCGCCGGATATGCACGCCAACCACTTGCCCGAGCGCGAGCCAGTTGTTCATCGGCGTGCCGTCCAGCGACTTCAGCCGGATGATCTGCAGCAACTTGCATTCGAGCGCGGCCGGCGACTCCGCCACATGCGGCACGGCCACATTCACGCCCGGCGCTTTCGTCAATCCCGCCAGCTCGAATTCATCGATTTCACGCGGTACGGTCGCGGATGTCAGGTTCATCTTTTCGGCGAGCGGCTTGCTCGACAGATTCCACACGAACTCACCGGTCGCTTCAATATTCGCGATGCTGTCCTTGCGCCCCTCGCTCGAGAATCCAATGATGTGCGGGAACGAAGCGAACGCGCCGAAAAAACTGTAGGGCGCGAGGTTCACGTGCCCGTGCGGATCGCAGCTCGAAATCCAGCCGATCACTCGCGGCGCGACGATCGCCTTGAACGGGTCATGGCGAAGCTTGTGGCCTTCGTCGGGATTGTAGAAATGAACCGCGTTGCTATCGCTCATGAGTGCTTTCCGGTCTTCTTGGCAGTGTGGTGAATCAGGCGCTTGCGCCCGTGTTTGACTCGCGCATGGTGGGCGTCGTCCCATTCATAAAACCCTTGCCCGCTGCGCACGCCCGTCCGCCCTTTCTGCACGTGCGCGCGCATCAGTTGCAACACGTCTTCGTCCTTCGCGAGCTCGGGCATCAGGTGTGTGCCGATATCCAGCAACGTATCCAGGCCGCCGAGATCCGCGCTTTCCAGCGGTCCGACCATGCCATAGCGCCGGCCGAGTGACGCCTTCATTACCGTGTCGACGACCTCCGCCGTCGCGGCGCCCGAACGCACAATGGCAAGCGCTTCGCGCAGTACGGCAAACTGCAGCCGGTTACCCACAAAACCCGGAATCGCCTTCGTCAGCACAACCGGTTCCATGCCGATCGCCGTCATCAGTTCAGCCGTGCGGCGCGTGACGTCGGGATCCGTTTCAGTGCCGGGCACGACTTCAACCAGAGGAATGGTATGCGGCGGATTCCAAAAGTGTGCGATGACAAAACGTGCCTTGTTTTGCAGTACTTGCGCGAGTAGATCGGGCGGAAAGCCGCTCGTGTTGCTGGCAAAAATAGCGTCGTCCCGCAGCAGCGGTTCGAGCGCCCGGTAGGTGCGGTTCTTCAGTTCGAGCACTTCGGGAATGGCTTCCACGATAAAACCCGCCGTGGCCACCCGCTCCAGTTGATCGGTAGTTTCAATACGCGCGAGCACGTCCGCTTTATGGTCCGCAGTGAAGACGCCGGCGTCGATCAATTCGTCGAGGATCGCTTCCGCTTTTCCATGCACCGATGCAAGTCGTGCGGCGTCTATGTCGTGAACAATGGTCGGATAGCCGTGTAGCGCCGCCTGCGTCGCAATGCCGACGCCCATCAAGCCGCTGCCGACTACGCCGATAGTGATTTGCTTCAAATTTTCCTCGCAATGCTTAGATTCCAAACTTCGATTCGATGGCCCGTTCAGGTCCGTTCGGGCGCCAAAGGGACATCTCGAAGCTGTCCGATGCGGCTTTCAAGGCCGCGTCACCCAAGGATAGCGCAGCGCCTCCAATCGCGCGGGGCAGCAAATGGCCTATGACTTGTAGCGGTTCGGCCGGCGTGCTCTGACCAGACACACGTGATAGACGAAAAAAAAAGCCGACTTCCCTTTCGGGAAGCCGGCGTTTACAACGCGGTTCTGTAATCGGCTCGATCAGCCGTGATCGTGCCCGTGGTCGTCGTGGTGATACGCGTGCGACGGACCACGATCATGCGGGTGATGGCGCATCCATTCGTCGCGCTGCCAGTAACGGTGGCCGTCCCAATAACGGTCGCCATGCCAGCCGAGGTTGATCACCACGGCGGCCTGCACCATATGCGGTTGCGCATAAGCTTGCTCGGGCACGGGCCCGTGGATCATTCCGTTATCGACTTGCGCGAACGCAGTTGTCGCGGTCAAAAGCGCGCCACCGGTCAGCAACGCAGCCAGGATCGAGCGTGAGGTGTTCATGACTATTCTCCCTTTTCAGCTTGATTTCGTTAAGGACGCGCGGCCAGTCAAAACAGTGTGCCGTCAGGTGCCGCGTCGTTGAAATCACTTTAGCTGGGCGTAAAGTTGCACGACGTGAGCGCTTGTAAGTGTTCGTATCAATGAACTTAACGCGCTGGGATTGCCTCGGAATATTTCAAATCGCTGATTTCATTCGCTTTTCCGTCGATTTGACGAACCAGCCTGGCACTATTTCGCCCAGTGGCGTGTAAGCAATGAAAATATGAAACCGCAAATTGGCCGAGTCGAGCGCCAGGAGAGCAAACGGGAAGGTGATCAGGAAAGCTTGCGCCGAGCGGCGCTGGAGAGGAATGTCGCGCAAAAGCGACGTGATGGTCATAGTGACAAATATGACGATCGGTAAAACCATTGAGCTAGAAAAACTACATAATCCACAACGATGAAAGCAGGCGAACCGCACTACGAAAAAACCTTGTCAAGCACAAACTGACAACTTCAGTTTTCTCCGCAGTCCGCACTGCCTTCCTTACAGCTCACAGACGGATACCCATGATCGTGCCGCGCGACTTGCGAACGCGCTCTGCTTCTTGTTGACGCGCTTGGTACGAGTAGTCCGAATCCATCGGAAGATGCGGGGATTCGAACAACGATGCGAATTTTTGCAGCAATGCGAAGAGGTAGCTCATGTAAAACTCCTGGTAGGTTGTCAAGGGTTATCCCTTAGATGTCATTATAGGGTTTTCACTAGCTTATTTCTAGTGCAACGCACCATTTCTTTGGTAGTTTTTCTACATAATTGTGTTTCCGCCACACTCGGAGGTCGCAGTCGCGTCTTAAATCAGTAGGAATTACTGAGTTTCAGGGCCATGCGGGGAGCGGGGACACGGGGCGAGAAACGGAGCGCGCAAAAACATCCGATATTTTTGGCTGAGTTCATATCGACTTTCATGCAGTAGCCACCCGATTACCGGCATCCACCATTTGATAAGCCAGGCCATGTTCCGCCTTCGCAACCTTCACCGGCAGTCTCGACAAGCGGCAAGCCGCCGCACCAAAGCGTTCTCCCGAATGCTCGATTCCATTACGCGCCACCGGCCCGTCTGGATGGTTTCGTTCGCGTTGAGTCAGGCCGATTTGTCCGAAGGGCTGAGAGCAGCATTCGCGTCGACCGCCATGCTGCTCCTCGGCAACCTGTTGCACATGCCCGAGTTCTCGTGGGCGGCCATCGGCGCGTTCTGGACCTGTCTCGCCGATGCCGCCGGCTCGAACCGCATGCGATTCGCGTCCATGACGGGCTTCGCGGTGCTGTCAACCGTATGTGGCGGACTGACCGCGTATGCGTCCGGTGTAGGTATCGTGGCCGCCGCCGTCGCCGTTCTGGTCTTTTCATTTCTCGGTGCGCTGGGGCGTGTGTGGGGCGCTGCGGCCGCCCAGGTTTCCATCCTTGCTGCGACTGCCTGTGTGGTGATGGTGGACAAACCCATCCATGGATCACGCGACGAGTTGCGTTTCCTCGCGCTCTACTTCGCAGGCTGCCTCTTCGCGACGGCACTCAGCTTTACCGTGTGGCGGATTCACCCGTTCGGCGCAAGCCGCGCGGCCATGCGATCGGCGTATGCAAGCCTCGCGGACATCGCCGGCGACGGCGCGCGGCTGCTCAAGCGCGAAAGCGCGGGCTTCGGGGATTGGGCCTCGCACGCCTCACGCTTTCGAGGCAAGGCGCGCAGCGACATCGAATTGGCGCGCAAGGCGCTT
>NZ_JAQGMM010000481.1 GCF_028292365.1 Caballeronia sp. | reverse complement strand
TCGACGATGCCGGCCGCTTTGCCGGTTATGTCAGCTATGCAGCGATCGCAGCATTGGCGCGCGCGGGAGACCCGAACGCATGCGCTCAAGCTGGCTTGAGTGTTTTCACCGATAACGCCGCGGGTTTACTTCCACTTGCGGGCCAGGAAGCTCCGAACGCACTCACGCGTGCCGAAGAGGGAGCCTGAACATGAGCGCGCCCACCGTTCATCGCATGCGCGGCCGATGTCTGGTCGTGGCGCTCATGATGCTCGGCACTTGCGCCGACGCTCATGCCGACAACTGGTTCTCGTCGCTCGCGCAGTATCGCGCGGACATCGTCTATCAGGCCGGTCAGCAGATGCTCATGGTTGCAATTGCCGGTCTGGCGGCTGTCGTGGTCGCGATCCCCGCGGGCATCTGGCTTAGCCGCCCCGGACGAGGCCGTGCTGCGCATCTTGTGCTGCTCGCGCTCAACGCGGGACAAGCCGTGCCGAAACTCGCGCTGCTTGCACTGGCCATGAGCCTGCTTGGAATCGGCGCCAAGCCGGCCATCTTTGGCTTGTGGGTCGCGACCCTGCTGCCGATCGCGATGAATACCTACGAAGGCTTGCGCGCCGTGCCGCCGACGCTGATCGACGCCGCGACGGGCATTGGCATGACCAAGCAACAGATCCTGTGGCGCGTGGAAATGCCCAACGCGATGTACGTCATTTTCGCGGGACTCAGGACGGCTCTGGCTATCACCGTCGGCACCGCGCCGCTGGCGTTTCTTGTGGGCGGTGGCGGGCTGGGCGAACTGATCTTTACCGGCATCGATCTGAACGATTTCACGATGCTGCTGGCCGGCGCAATTCCAACGGCAGCGCTCGCCATTGCCACTGACATGCTGGTCGCGCAGATGCAGCTTCGCCTCGTGCCACGTGGCGTGAATCCACAGCGTTGACCGGTCTCTTTTCGTTTCGTTTGCCAATTTCGTTTGCCAAGTCAGTTTGTCCCTTTGTCCCTTAACCACATTTCGGACCTTCCATGCACACTCGGCTCTCCCGGTTTTTTTCCCGCGCTTCGATTTCCGCATTTACCTGCGCGCTAGGTTTTTGTATCGGCGCAGCTTTTGCATCGACGTCCGCCGGCGCGGCCACGATCACGGTCGGCGGCAAAAATTTCACCGAGCAAGTGCTGATGGCGCAGATGACCACCGCCTTGCTGGAGGCCAAGGGATTCACCGTCGTGAAGAAGGACGGCATGGGCAGCAGCGTGCTGCGCGAGGCGCAGGAAAATGGCCAGATCGATGTGTATTGGGAATATACGGGCACCTCGCTGATCACCTACAACAAGGTCACGGAGCATCTGAATCCCGCGCAGACCTACCAGCGCGTGAAAGAACTGGATGCGAAGAAGGGACTCGTGTGGCTCGATCCGTCGAAGGCAAACAATACCTACGGCCTGGCGATGAATCGTGACGAAGCCGCGAAGCTTGGCATTGTCTCGCTAAGCGATTTGTCGAAGGTGCTCAAGGGCGGCAAGGAACTGACGTTTGCGTGCAATTCGGAGTTCTACGCACGGCCGGACGGGCTCAAGCCGTTGCAGCAAGCTTATGATTTCAGCTTCTCGCCGTCGCAGGTCAAGCGGATGGATTCGGGCTTGACGTATCAGGCGCTGAAGGACCGGCAAGTCGATCTCGCGCTGGTGTTCACGACCGATGGCCGCGTGCCCGCGTTCAACTTCGTCGTGCTGCGCGACGACAAGGGTTTCTTCCCGGCCTACGCGCTGACACCGGTCATCCGCAAAGAAACACTTGATGCAAACCCCAAGCTCGCGGGCATTCTCAACGCGCTTTCCGCGAAACTCGACGATAAGACCATGGCACGCCTGAACGCCGAAGTGGACGTGTCGAAGAAGTCGGTGGACGACGTCGCGACTGAGTTCCTGAAGTCGTCGGGACTGATTTAAAGCGGGGCTCTGGCGCAAACATGAAACATGAACTCGTGGTGGCGGCTGCACAGATGGAAAGTGTGCCGGGCGCGATTGCTTCGAATGTCGACAAACATCTGTCGATGCTGGCAGCCGCCGCAGCGGCGAATGTGCAACTGCTGGTATTTCCGGAACTGTCACTGGCGGGTCACGGCGCGGGGAGGGAAACGCTCGATCTCGCCATGCCCGCCGATGACGCCGTGCTGCTGCGCATAGCGGCTGCATGTAGTGGCATGCATGCGGTAGTTGGTTTCATAGAAGAAGCACCGGGCGCGCAGTTCTACAACAGCGTGGCTACGCTGGCACAAGGCCGCGTGGTCCACGTGCATCGGAAGATTTCGCTAGCGACTTACGGCAAGCTCGATGACGGCAAGTATTTCGCCCCAGGCAACGCACTCGGCGGTTTCGATCTCGATGCGCACTGGCGCGTCGCTACGCCGATCTGCGCTGACCTGTGGAATCCGGCGCTCGTGCATGCATCGGCGTGTGCCGGCACGACCTTGTTCGCGGCGCCGGTCAGCTCGGCGCTCGAAGCCGTCGGCCAGGACTTTGACAACCCACGCGGTTGGGATCTCGCCTTGCGTTTCTACGCGCTTGTCTACGGGACACCGGTCGTGATGGCGAACCGCGTGGGGCGCGAGGGCGACCTTCATTTCTGGGGCGGTTCGCGCATCGTCGGCCCCGATGGTCACGTCATTGCTCAAAGCGAACAGGCTCGCGAAGAACTGGTGGTCGCGAGCCTGGACTACGACGCCGTGCGCCGCGCGCGGTTCGCATTACCCACCATTCGGGACGCCAATGCGCTGAAGTTGAATCCGGTTGCTGCATCGTGTCGCATCGTGTCGGATTCGTGATGGGCTTGGTCGTGAACCTGCGCTCACATCGCAAAACGGCGGAAGACAATAGCTTCACACCAATGCTTTTTTGGGCGGACATGACGATGTGGGACGCAGCACGGGTTCACGCTCTACTGGCCAGCCGGCGCGAAGGATTCAGTCTGGCTCAGCCGTTTTATATCGACGAATCGTTTCACGCGCTGGATCTCGACGCTGTCTTTATGAACGACTGGCTGTTCGCGCTGAACGCCTGCGAGATTCCCCAGCCCGGCGACTATCAGACGCTGGAAGTTGGCGAGACGTCGGTGGTCGTGTTGCGCGATCCGCACGGGGAGATCAGGGCATTCTTCAATACCTGCCGGCATCGCGGATCGCGTATCTGCATGGAACCGCAGGGACATGTGCACCGGTTAGTCTGTCCTTATCATCAGTGGGTCTATGACCTGGACGGCTCGCTGTTGCACGCACGCCAGATGCCGTCTGATTTCGAACGTGACGGTTATGGACTCGCACCGGTGCAGGTGGAAGTGATCTGCGGGATGGTCTACATCTGTCTCGCCGATCCTGCCGATCCCCACTCGATCACACCCGACCTGTCGCGCTTTTGTCGTGCGGTGACGCCGTACATTGCACCGCATCAGCCCGAACGGACGAAGGTGGCGTGTTCCATGACCATCGTGGAGAACGCGAACTGGAAGCTTGTGATCGAGAACAACCGCGAGTGTTATCACTGCTCGGGCAATCATCCCGAACTGCTTGCCACGCTGGTTGAGTTCGCTTTGCCCGACGATCCGCACGGCTCGCAGGATTTCCGCCAGTTGATGGATGACAAAGCTCGCCAGTGGGACAGCTTGAGCCTTCCGCATCTGCCGGCAGATGGCGGCAACGAGTTCCGTTGCATCCGCTTGCCGTTTCATCGCGGCGCGGTTTCGTTCACGGCGGATGGGTCGCCGGCCTGTACCAAACTGCTCGGCGAGTTGACCGAGCCGGATCTCGGTTCGGTGAGAATGTTCCGCGTGCCCAACAACTGGAATCACTTCCTCTCCGATCACATCATGCACTTTCGCATCCTGCCGCTCTCCGCGAACCGGACCGAGTTGCGCACGACCTGGCTCGTTCATGAAGATGCGGTGGAAGGCGTGGATTACGACGTTGAAACGCTCACATCGGTCTGGCGCGCGACCAACGATCAGGACGCGCGGCTGGCGGCAAACAACCATTTGGGTATTGCATCGAAAGTCTACGTGCCGGGACCGTACGCGCCCTCCGAGTTCATGTTGCGCAACTTCACGAACTGGTACGCGGACAAACTTGCAGCGTATGTTGAACGCGTGAGCTCGAAGCCTCGGACGATTGCATTGCAGGTGTCCAATGGCTAACAGCCTTGGCGATATCGATGCGTTCGAAGTGCCGTTCCCTGGTACCCCGGATGCGCCCGTGGATCGCGTGCTGGAATGCATCGACGTGCGGTGCGAATCGCCGGACGTGAAGACGTTTGTGTTCCGCGATACGGAACTTAATGGACCCCGTTTCGTCGCTGGGCAGGCGATGCTGCTGACGCTCGATATGGAAGGCGAGCGCGTGGACCGGACGTTCTCGATAGCATCGGCTCCTGGTGCTATTGCCAATAACCACACGCTCGAACTCACGCTCAAACGGCAGCCTGCAGGTCGCGTCACGCGCTGGTTGCACGATGAACTGAAGCCCGGCATGTGTGTGCGTTCGCGTTACCCGCTAGGCGTATTTCGGCTCGATACCATGCCGCAAGGACCGATCGCGTTGGTCTCGGCGGGATCGGGCGCGTCGCCGTTGATGTCGATGCTGCGTACCCTCGCGCACCACGCGCCCGGGCAGGATATTGCGTGGTTTCATGCGGCACGTCGTGCGGAAGATATCTTGTTTGCCGACGAGCTTGCTACGTTGCAGACGCGCATGCCCAAGCTGCAAGCGACCATCACGCTGAGTCAGCCGGGACCTGGGTGGTTCGGTTTGCGTGGGCGCGTATCACGACGGCTGATTGCAGCGGCCATGCCTGATTTTTTCACGCGTGAAGTTTATTGCTGCGGCCCGACGTCGTTTATGGACGATGTCCGCCGCATTCATGCCGCCGATGGCGCCCGACATGCGCGTTTTCATGTGGAGCATTTCGGCGCGGCGGCGGTACCAACTTCGCCGGCAGACAGCGCGGCTTTGGGCGCGGACACGCGATTCAATATCACGCTTGGCGAGAAGCACTTCACTGCGCGTGTGGGCGAAACGATCTTGATGGCCGCATCGCGGCAGCACGTCGTCATTCCCTGCGGTTGCGCGAGCGGCATCTGCGGGACCTGCAAATTGCACAAACGCTCGGGCGTGATTGACATGCGCCATCAAGGCGGTCTCTCGACGGAAGACGAAGCAAAGGGTCTCATTCTTGCCTGTTCGAGCCGGCCGTTATCCGATCTGGCGCTCGACTTCTAACCTATCTCCGGCAGACCACACGCAATGAACGATCACGTCGGACCATTCGTCCACTCGCTTCGCTTCGAGGATCTGCCTGACGCTGTGGTCGAGCAAGCGCAATACTGCTTACTCGATCTGCTTGGCGTCGCGGCAGCGGGCAGCGGCACGCAACTCGCGCAGATAGCCTGCGATCATGCCGCTGAATTTTTCGGCGCGGGCAGCATGCGCACACGGCTGCTGTTCAACGGACGTATTGCGAGTCCACTTGGTGCGGCATTGGCCGGCGCGATGACAATCGACAGCTTCGATGGTCACGACGGTCATTCGCTGACCAAGGGTCACGTCGGCGTGGCTGTGCTGCCTGCGTTGCTGGCGATGGCGGAACTGGACCCGTCCATGGACGGCCGTTCCTTCCTCACGAGCCTTGTGCTCGGCTACGAGATCGGGACGCGTGCCGGCATCGCGCTGCACGCAACCAGCAGCGAATATCACACGTCCGGCGCGTGGAACACCCTGGCCGCAGCAGCGATAATTGCACGAGGGCTGAAGCTCGATATTGAGCGAACGCGTCATGCGTTAGGTATCGCGGAGTATCACGGACCCCGCAGCGACATGATGCGCTGCATCGATTTTCCGACGATGCTCAAGGACGGCTCGGGCTGGGGTTGCATGGCGGGTGTGAGCGCCGCTTTACTCGCCGAGCGTCATTTCACCGGCGCGCCTGCGCTGACAGTCGAAGCTCACGATGAAGGTGCGTTGTGGTCCGATCTCGGGCAACGCTGGTTCATTCTCGAACAGTATTTCAAACCATTTCCAGTGTGTCGCTGGGCGCATCCGGCAATCGCTTGCGCACTGCGTTTACGCGAGACTGAAGTATTCGTGGCGGATGCCATTGAAAGCGTCGAGATCGAGACGTTTCACGAGGCCACCCGCCTGTGCGCATCTGTTCCGGTCACGACGGAGGAAGCACAGTACGGCGTTCTTTTTCCCGTTGCGGCGGCGCTTCTGGATGGACGCGTGGATGCAGAAACGATCGGGCCGAATGGTCTCGCCGACGCGCGCTTGCGTTATCTGATTCCGCGCCTGAGTCTGCGGGATTCCGCTTCATTCAGCGCGCTGTTCCCCGCGCAACGTTGGGCACGTGTCATCGTGCATACACGCGATGGCAGGACGCTTGATTCCGGTCCGATGCAATCACAGGGCGACCCCGAACGGCCATTGCCGAGGGATGCGCTGCGTGCGAAGTTTCGCGCGTTCACCGATGCGCACTTAGGCCCCGAAAGGGCGGCGGCCATAGAGCGGGAGGTGTTCGTCCTGACTGAACCGGTGCACGCCCTGAGCCCGCTTCTTGATCTCGTGCTGACCGCGTCGGAAACGTCGCCCGCGGAAGCGATCAGGTCGGTTTTGTGATCTTGAGCGCAGTGCTCGTCACCTGATAATCGGACAATCCTTCATCGCTCGAGGACTACTCGTGGACCAACCCGTGCGGCATCCTGCCGAACCATCCGGCCCTGTGGAATACGATCCGGCGTCGGTCGCAGGCAAGCAACCGCCCATCGCCGATGAAACTGATCTGCTCGTGATCGGAGCGGGGCCGGCGGGACTTGCCGCTGCGCTGGCTGCATCGAATCGAGGCGTGAGGGTGACGTTGATCGACGAAAACCCGGTGCCCTTCGAAACGATGGGCGAAGAGATTCCTCTACACTTCGGCAGTCGGATGGGGTCGGTTGTGGCGAACCGGAACGCCATGCTCGAAGCGCTGCTGGAGAGCACGCCTGAACTCGCTGATGCGCTGGAAGCTGGAGTAGATGTGCGCCTCGGGACGGTAGCATGGGGCCTGTTTCCGCAACGTCCCACGGCTGCGTGGATCGACGGTTGCGTCGCGGGTCTCGCAGACGACGCCCGTGCATATTTGCTGCGTTTCAAACAGGTGATTGTTGCATCCGGCAGCCGTGACATGGGCCTTGCATTCCCGGGTTGGGAACGGCCTGGCGTGATGGGCGCAGGCGCTGCTTATCGGCTTGCAATCACTTATGACGCGCTGAGCGCGCGCGTAGCCGTGGTGGTGGGTAGCAGTACTGCTGCGTTGCACATAGCGAATGCACTCTCCGACAAAGGCGTGCGTATTGCCGCGGTGATCGAGCAAGGCGAAGCCGTGACAGGCGATGCCGCGCTACTCGCCCAGCTCATCGCAAAGGGAACGCAGGTGCTGACGCGCCATGTGATCGAGCGGGCCGAGGGCGCTACCGGATCGGGCGAGGTCGAGGCCGTGACGCTCGTGGCAGTGGACGCGAGCGGGCGGCATCGAAAGAATGAATTGAAGCGCCTCGCTTGCGACACGGTGCTGCTGGGGATCGCGGCAGTACCGGCGATTGAATTGCTTGAGGCGGCCGGCTGCGAGACCGCATTTATCCCGGAGCGCGGCGGGCATGTTGCAAGGAGCGACGAAGCACAGCGTACGTCGTTGCCGTTCATTTTCGCTGCAGGCGATTGCACCGGGACATGGGCGGCTAAAAGTGTAGCGCCATCGATCGCGAGACGCGAAGGGCGGATCGCAGCGGCAACCGCATTGAGTGCTTTAGGCGTGAATGATCAGGAGGTTGCCTATGAAGCGCCGGTGGTTCCCGATGCGACCTACACCGACCCCGCTGACGAGCGCTGTGCGTGGGTGCGTGCGTCGGTGGTCGAAGCGGTTGGCGAACCTTATGTCTGCCAATGCGAGGAAGTCACGGCCGCCGAGATCCTGCTGGTTCGCCCTCCGCGTTACATCGGCTGGGATAGCAAGAAGGCCGATGAGCGCCCGCATACGCTCGCACAACTTGCCGGCGATGGCCCGCCAAACCCTGACATCGTCAAGCGTCTCACGCGCGCCTGCATGGGGCCGTGCCAGGGACGACGGTGCCGCGAGCAGGTCGCTGCGCTAATGTCCATCGGTTCGGGAACCGAACTGGCCGCCATTCCGCTCGCCACATTCCGTTCGCCGGTGCGCCCGCTGCCGCTGCGTCTGCTTGCCGTCCTGGAGGAAGTGCCCGAACTCGGCAAGCACTGGGATAGCTGGTTTGGAATGGCCTCGCAATGGGTGCCGTTCTGGCGCCCTGTGCCGCTTTATACGGCGGCAGGACGCGAGCGCGGCACAGCCGTGGCGAGCGAGTAGGTATTCAAAAATGCAGAAGCACGAGGACAAGCAAACTATGACAGCGCAACAGCGCCAGACAGACAATCCCGGCCCCAACAACGAGATGCCTAAAGGTGCCGCGGTGGTAATCATTGGCGGAGGTGTCACCGGCCTGAGCGCAGGTTGGTGGCTAGCCAGCGCCGGCGTAAACGTGCTTGTGCTCGATGCCGGCCTGATCGGCTGGGGCGCATCCGGCCGCAACGGCGGTGGCTGCTCGCATCATCACAGTCCGTTATTCCTGGAAGAGCAGCGGCTCTGGCCGATGATGGATGAATTACTCGGTTATCCTACTGAATTTCGACCCAACCGCATTCGCATTGCGCTCGACGAGCATCAGTTCCTGCTGTATCGCCGGGCGTTGGATAACGGCGCGTTTCACGGTTTGCGCTCCGACGTTCTCGATCCCAGGCAGGTCCGCGAACTCGTGCCATTCGCGGGCGACAATGTCTTCGGCGGGTACTTCTATCACTTCGGCGGTCACGCGAATCCGCACCGGACGCTGCAAGCTTATGCATGGGCGATGCAGGATCACGGCGGGCGTTTGCTGCAGTATACGAACGTGACCGGCTTCACGACGAACGGCGAACATGTCACTGGCGTAAACACAAACCGCGGCCACATCGCGTGTGATCATCTGGTGCTTGCCGCCGGGCTGCACACGGGCGAGCTTGCCGCGCAACTCGGCGTGGATGTCCCGCTTGCGAGCGCGCGCGCCGAGATGATCGTGACGGAACCGCTACCGCCCATGAGCATAGGCGGCGTTGACGGCAACGGTCTGTATGGACGGCAGACGCTGCGCGGCAATCTCGCGTATGGCGGCGGCCCGCACGAGTGGATCGACCTCGCCGACGCGAACCGCCAGCGGCCTCATTCCACACCTTTGCAATGCAGCATCGCGGCACGCGTGGCGGCCTTGTTTCCGAAGGTCGCGCATGCACGTGTGATTCGGAGCTGGGCGGGTTTCATCGAGAATACGCCTGACGGACGACCGATCATCGACCAGCCTGGTCAATTCGATAACCTCACCCTGGCGACGTTATCGAGCGTCGGATTCGGGTTGTCGCCGGCAAGTGGTCACGCTATCCGCGATCTCGTGATTGACGGCAGATGCAGCTTCGCGGATCTGTCGATCTTTGCGCTTGCGCGATTTGAGAATCTTGAACCGGACTGGCGGGCGTTGCAGGGCTGGCTGCCGCTGGAGTCACAGCCCGCCTCACAGCTCGCCTCGCAAGACTCACTCGCACCGCTATGAACGTGACTGCGCGCCGCGCAGGTCGGACGGGCTAGCCTGATACACACGACGCACCCAGCGCGCCAGGTGCGAGGGCGAAGCAAAGCCTGTAGCGAGCGCAACGTCGGCCACCGGAACGCTTGAATAGGCCAGCAATTCGTGCGCGCGTTCAAGCCGCAGCTGCACGTAATAGCGTGCGGGTGTGGCGTTCAGGTGACGCAGGAACAGGCGTTCGAGTTGTCGCGATGTCATGCCGATGGTCGTCCCGATCTGCGCAATCGGCAGCGGTGCTTCCACGTTCACCCGCATCAGGTCGATCGCTCGCCGGATGCCTCTTGGCAGGCTGGCGTGATTGTGGTCGCGCCAGCCGCGCTGATCGTCGCGGCCGTCGCGGATGCGTTCATGATGAAACTGGTTTGCCACGCGCACCGCGAGCTCAGCGCCGTGCTGCTCGGAGATCAGGTGCAGCATCATGTCCATTGCCGCGATGCCACCTGAGCAGGTCATCCGGTTTCTATCGATCTCGTAGATCTTTCCCGAGCACAGCAGGTCGCGAAACTCTTCCGTGAACGCTGGCAGGTTTTCCCAGTGGATGGTGCATTGGTAACCATCGAGCAACCCCGCACGGGCCAGCAGATAACTGCCTGTGGATAGGGACCCGATCACTGCCTTGCTGCGCGCCGCAGTGCGCAGTGCGCGCAGATAGCGGGGTTCGAGTTCGGGGTCGAGCCGCAGGCCACCGCACACGAACAGATAATCCGCGTGAAGCATGGCCTCAGCGAGCGGGCGAGCCTGTAGTTCGATTCCGTTCGAGGCCTGTACCGGTGTTCCGTCGAGACTTGCCATGTTCCATGCATAGAGCGGCTGGGCGGTGAGGCGATTAGCCGAGCGCAAGGGTTCGATCGCGGATGACAGGCTCATCATTGAAAGCCCTTCCACCAGCAGGAACACGAACCGCCGCGTAATAACAACCGTCGGCGATTCAGATATGTGAAGCGTGCTTAGCGTATCGACGCTGTCAGGATTCATGGTCCACCGAATGCATTTCTGCGAGTAAGGCTCGCGCCGCTGGAACTGTGCGAGCCAGCCTTGACTATCCTACGCCATCAAGAAAACGGCCGTTGTTTTCTGGCAGGGCGCGGCACCCTCCTTCAACTGCGGTTGCGCTTGGCTCCGAATGTAGAGCTTCCGTTGAAGAGCCCCGTGTCGTAGGAGAGGAGCAGGTCGCCGGCAGCCGACCGAGGACAAGACAAATTCATGCCCATGGTACTAGCTGTACATTCCAGTTGTCGCCGGTGGCGCCTTATAGAGTTCCGCCCGTGAAGACGTCTGGCGCCCAGGCAGAAAGCGGTGCTTAAGGCTTGGCCGAAATACAGTTCTTTCCCGGGCGCCCAGCCGGCGACGTTTCCGCAGCGGAGCGGCGTGCGTTGAAGGACCGCCGCTTTGAACAAACTGCGTCTGGAATCGCCGCAGCACGCTTTTTGCTGGTAGGCCGGGACCCTGCAATTTCCTTCGGGAAGTCTGGACAAATGAAAATAGCGACCTTCAACGTCAATGGGATTCGATCACGGCTACCCGGATTGCTGGAGTGGCTGACCAGGGAAATGCCCGATGTTGTTTGCCTGCAGGAACTTAAGGTGCCGGATTCCGGATTTCCTGCGAGGGAAATCAACGCGGCCGGGTACGGTGCAATCTGGCACGGCCAGACTTCATGGAATGGCGTCGCGATCCTGCAGAAGGGCGCAGATCCGCTCGAAAGCCGCCGCGGCTTGCCCGGCGATAAAGACGATAAACAAAGTCGCTACATTGAAGCGGCCATCGAGGGCATGATCATTGGTTGCCTCTATTTACCGAATGGCAATCCGCAGCCGGGTCCCAAATTTCAGTACAAGCTCGCGTGGTTCGAGCGACTGATCGAGTATTCGGCGGCGTTGCTTGAGAGCAAGCATCCTGTGATCCTGGCAGGCGATTTCAACGTCGTTCCTACTGATGACGACATCTATAATCCGCGTTCCTGGTTAAAGGATGCGCTGTTGCAGCCGGAAAGCCGCGAATGTTTCGAGCGGCTGTTGAGTCAGGGCTGGACCGATGCGCTTCGTCGAGTCTACGGCGATGAACGGGTTTATACATTTTGGGATTATTTTCGGCAGCATTGGCAAACCGACTCCGGTCTTCGGATCGATCACTTGTTATTGAGTCCCGATGTGGCGACACGCCTGAAAACGGCCGACGTCAGCAAATGGGTGCGTGGACAATCGCACGCCAGCGATCATGCGCCAACCTGGGTTGAACTGGGGCCACTCAAGCGCAAGCTTGGTGCGAAGGAGGGGGGCGCCGACCTGGCAGTTATCGCTCGGCAGCCTGACAGCCGCGGCGCAGCGGAGTCGAGTCCGGCGCGGCGCGTACGGCGGCAGCGCGCATGAGCGTGGCGGATGGCTGCTGAAAGATCGCTATTTGTGAATGCCGGCCGAACAGGTCGATCAGCAGTTTGACGGGCGGCGACGTCGGTTTCAGCAAATTGCGTGCGAGCACCGTCGCCGCGCCGGCCATGACACTCGTCCCCGCATGCGGCGGTGCGGACGAACACAGATCGCGAAGCGCGGGCCAATTTGCGGCCGCGCAACCACCGATGCAGCAGAACGGGGAAGGTCCTGCGCAGTCTCGACTGACACCCCATACGGAGGCGTTCCGACTACTCGCAGCGCAGTGGGAGGGATGCGCTCCATGCCCTGCAAAAGCGGACCCCGATGCGATATCTTCTTTGGTCATTGAATAGGTAGGAGCATAGCCGGGGAATGCATCGCCCGACTTATCATCCAGCCTGCTCCCCGTGCGACGCTGCAGTTCTCGCGGTCCTGAGCAACGGTCGCTTGGCTACCTCCGCGGTTGTCATGCCTATCGCTAGCATGTGGTCCCGGGCCAAGTCATTTGTCGGCAAGGCACAGCGTGCTTGAAGAGAGCGCGTTGCTGCCGTCGGACAACATGTTATTC
>NZ_JAQGMM010000443.1 GCF_028292365.1 Caballeronia sp. | reverse complement strand
AGGCCCGGGAATGGATAGCAATAGCGCTACGCGGATCAGCCTCGGCGCACAGATACAAGTCAGATCTGTGGACTGACAGGCGCCTTCGTTCCTTGATCGCAAGGGATCTCGGAATCAGCTTTTCCCGTGTGTACGTCAGACAGCTCATCATCGACCTCGGATTTGCCAACTGCCTTAAACCCAAAAGCAGCTCGCACGTCAGGCCGAGCCAACAAGTGTCGACGGCAACATTAATGTCCTGGCTAGCCGCGTCGTTACGCCATTCCCCGAAAGCACAAGGAATCGTAGCTGATACCTGGACCAACGAGCGGCTTCGCGCGGCGATCGAACGCCGCTTCGGCATTCGATATTCGATATTCTCGCGGCCATGTCTGGAAGATCGCGACTGATCTCGAACTATCTCATTTGATACGTAAAGCGCGTCGTTAGAGCAGAGAGCCGTAAGCATTGCTGGCCGACACCGCAAACGCATGCGTGGGCGACAGCGACCGGCCAGGGGCAAATGCCGGCCCAGCTACGGACGCTTGCTTTCGTCGTCGTGCGGCCGTTCCACCGATGGCTCAGCTTGGTTAACGGATCTTCATCGTGACTATGCTCGTCGCCTCCCCGGCCAAACGGGCGGTCGCTCCTTGCTTCGGACCGTAAAGGAACGACTACCGGAGGGACCCGTGATTCCAGTTTCGCTGTCAGTCGGAGTTGCCGATCGGCAACTAAATTCACTGAAGCAAAAACGGAGCACTCATTGAGGCGTTTCGTGAGGTCGGAGTATTGCTGCGTATACGGGTCGTCTCTTCCCCGGAGTTGCTGCGGGTGGATTTATCGACGAAATTCTGCGGGCAATGGCGCACCGACGCCGGACGCTCCGTTCTCCCATGTGACCGAGCAGGGACGGCTGGGTTTTCTCACCGGTTAGATGTCGATGTGGACGGAAGATGGCAATGCTGGGCATCCGAAGGCGTGGTCGGACCAACGATCCGGGAAGGGGCCAATTTGATTCCGCGATGGATGCCATCTACGCCGCCTATATTTCCGGCTGAAACGTAACCGGCGCGTACTTTCGGCGGCTGGCTGGACGATTGAGTGATGCACATGTCGAAATCGACTTTGTTACTCATGGACCGTCTCCTGCAGCCACTTGATATTGGGGTAGCCGTTTATCCACATTTTCGGTAAGCAGAGAAACGCCATATAGCAACTTGCCGCACGATAACGCAAAAAAAACACAACACCATCAGCGGACCGTGCAAACCAGCTAACCGGTCAAAAAGTCAAAGGGACCGCTGCAGTCGTGCAGCCACCGCAAGCAAGACTGGAAGAAAGGTTTCCTGCAATGTCGTTACGTTTACGCGTCCGGAAAACACGCTGACGCTCAGTGCGGCCTCGATCTCGCCGCTGCGATTTCTCACCGGCACTGCCATCGCGCACATGCCGATTTCCAGTTCCTCATTGCTGATTGCATAGCCGTCTTGCGCCGCACGCTTCACCGCCTGCGTGACGGTGTCCAAACTCCCGAGCGTGCGAGTGGTCAGGTGTTTCATCGGGACACGGTCGAGATGCCGACGAATCTCGTCCTCCGACAAGCCCGATAGCAGCACGCGCCCGGTCGCCGAGCAATATGCAGGCAGTCTTCCCCCGAGCTTGACTCCAGTCGACACGATTCTGATCGCTTCCGCGCGGGCAATGAACACCGAATAACCCTCGTCCATGACAGCAAGCGATACCGATTCCTGCAGCTCGTCGCGCGCACTCGCAAGCAGCGGCTGGGCAATTTGCGTCAACGACGACGTGCTGAGGTAAGCACTCCCAAGCCTGAGCATCCGTGGCAGCGGCGTGAAGAATTTGCCGTCGTGCGCCAGATAGCCAAGTTCGACAAGCGTCAGCAGGCACCGGCGCGCGGCGGGGCGGCTCAGATCCGCGTGATGCGCGGCATCCGACACGGTCATGCGCGTGATCGACGCACTGAACGCCTCGATGATCGCGAGCCCCTTGGCCAAGCCCGCCATGCCTTCCTTCACACGGACCTTGCCACCCAATTCAATGTCTTCCATAGGCGACGACATGCCCGCCTGCACGTTGACAGGTTCTTTGATGGATGTCATATTTGATTTAAATATCGAACAATGTACGGTATTCGAACACATTCAATCGAGTCCGTCAACTCGGAACGGCAGACGAAGGCCGGCGACGTTAAACGGCCCTGCAATACATGGAGTGAGCAATGAACATCATCCCCATCGTGCCAGCCCGGCGCGCCGGCCGCGCCAGCATTACGTGGCCGTCCGAAGGCCTGACGCGCGTGCCCTATACGCTATTTCAGGATGAAGACGTCTACGCCGACGAGCAGGACGCAATCTTCCGCGGCCCGAACTGGAATTACCTATGTCTGGAAGCGGAAGTGCCGAATCCGGGCGACTTCCGCAGCACCTTTGTCGGCGATGCGCCGGTGGTGGTCACGCGCGATACCGACGGCGAGCTCTATGCGTTCGAGAATCGCTGCGCGCATCGCGGCGCGATGGTATGTCTCGAAGACCAAGGCAATGCGAAAGATTTCAGCTGCGTGTATCACGCGTGGACCTACAACTTGCAAGGCGATCTGCTTGGCGTCGCGTTCAAGGACGGCATTGACGGCAAGGGCGGCATGAAGGCGGGCTTCTGCATAGGCGACCACGGTCTGCGCAAGCTGCGCGTGGCGACGCTGCACGGCCTCGTGTTCGGCAGTTTCTCCGACGACGTACCACCGCTCGATGAATACCTCGGCGACGAAATCGTCGAGCGCATCGCGCGCGTGCTCGAGAACCGCACGCCTGTCGTGCTTGGCCGCTTCACGCAGATGTTGCCGAACAACTGGAAGCTTTACTTCGAGAACGTCAAGGACTCGTATCACGCGAGCATCCTGCATCTGTTCTTCACGACGTTCCAACTGAACCGGCTGTCACAGCGCGGCGGCATCATCGTCGACCCGAGCGGTGGCCATCACGTCAGCTACTCGGCCGTCGACCATGCCGTCGAAGCTGCGGTGCAAGCAAAAGCCGCCAGCAATTACGCCGATCAGAAGATCCGTTCCGAAAGCGAGCATCGGCTCGAGGACAACTCGGTGCTGGCCGGCATGGATGAATTCGGCGATGGCGTCACGCTGCAGATTCTTTCCGTGTTCCCTGGCTTCGTGCTGCAACAGATCCAGAACGCGATCGCGGTTCGCCAGATTCTGCCGCGCGGCACTCAGCAAACCGAACTGAACTGGACCTATCTTGGTTTCGAAGACGACACCGCTGAGTTGCGCGAAATGCGCCTGCGGCAGGCGAACCTGGTCGGGCCGGCGGGATACGTGTCGATGGAAGACGGCTGCGTCGGTGGCTTCGTGCAACGCGGTATCGGCGGCGCGAGCGACAGCAACTCGGTGATCGAGATGGGCGGCGACAGCACCGAAAGCAGCGCGAGCCGTGTCACGGAAGCGTCGATCCGCGGCTTCTGGAAAGCCTACCGCAACGCAATGGGATATTGAACATGGCGCACGACATTCATCAACTGATCGCGCGTGCACAGGCCGACTACGCGCGCTGCATCGACGACGGCGATCTCGCGCACTGGCCGGACTTCTTCACGCAAGCATGCGTCTACAAGATCACGACCGCCGACAACTACAAGCGGGGTCTGCCCGGCAGCATGATCTACGCGGCTTCGCGCGGCATGCTGGTCGACCGAGTCGCCTCGCTGCGGGACGCCAACATCTATGAGCGCCACGGCTACCGGCACCTCCTCGGGCATCCTTATATCGTTGACGAAAGCGCCAATGAGGCGCGCAGCGAAACGTCGTTCATGGTGGCGCGCATCATGCGCGACGGCTCGACGAGCCTCTTTGCGACCGGCCGCTACTGCGACGTATATGTCGTGGAAGAGGGCGCTGTGAAGCTGCGCGAACGGATCGTCGTATGCGACAGCTCGCGCATCGACACGCTGCTGGCGCTGCCGCTATGACACGAACGATGACCCGCGCCATGACCGTCGGGCTCGCGATCGGTGACCCCAACGGAATCGGCCCCGAGATAGCCGTGAAGGCGGCCGCGCAGATGGCGAGCGCCGGACGCGATAAGCACGATGGACATTCGCAAACACGCCTCGTCCTATTCGGCGACGCCTTCGTGATTCGCTGGTATGCGCAGCGTTGCTGTCCTGAGTTCACGTTGCGAGAAGTGCAGCCGGACGCTTTGCCTGCGCCGGAAGGCAGCACGATTGATGTCGTCGACATGGTCGATGGTGCAGCGCTTCCCGCCGATGCATTCGTGCCAGGCACGGTCGCGGCTGCGGCCGGCACCGCCACGCTCGCTTATGTCAGCGCCGCGCTTCGTGCCGCGCGAGCGGGCCATGTCAATGCCGTGATCGCGTGTCCGCATTCGGAGACGGCGATCAATGCGTCGGGCGTACGTTTCGCCGGCTATCCAGGCTTCGTCGGGCAGGAGATGGGCTTGGCGGCCGAGGACGTCTATCTCCTACTGATCGGGGGTGGCCTGCGCATCGTCCATGCGACTTTGCACGAGGGCATCGCATCTGCTCTCGCTCGGCTCGACCAACGCCACGTCGAACGCGCTGCGCGGGCCGCCGTGCAGGCGCTGCAATTGATGGGCATCGAGCATCCCACGGTCGGGCTGATGGGTATTAATCCGCATGCAGGCGAGGGCGGACTCTTCGGGCGGGAGGACATCGACATCACCGAACCCGCCGCGAGGAACTTGCGCGGCGAAGGCATCACGGTGGTCGGACCGCAAGGCGCAGACCTGTTGCTCGCGAATTCCGACGTCGATGTATTCGTCGCGATGTATCACGACCAGGGCCACATACCCGTCAAGCTGCGCGCCGGCCGGCATTCGGCGGCGTTGTCGATCGGCGCGGGCGTGGTGTTCTCGAGCGTTGGACACGGCAGCGGCTTCGACATCGCCGGCAGGCTGCGCGCCGATCCGGCACCGCTGCTCGGCGCCATCCGCCTGATCACAACCGGAACCGTGCTCCCCGCGCAGGCTGGCTGAAACGTCTTCATCGCTCATCGAGGCCACATTTTGGATTATCAGATTTCCGTCGCACAAAGCGACGTCGCGTTCCGCTGCGATGCGGGCGAAACCGTGCTCGACGCCGCCGAACGTTCAGGCTACGCCGTGCCGTATTCGTGCCGCAAGGGTGTGTGTTCGACCTGCGAAGGCGCAGTGGTGGTTGGCGCGGGCCGCTCATCCGTGCAGGGCGATGTAGAAGGCCCCGCCGAGCGCGTGCTGCTGTGCTGCCTGCGGCCGTCTTCGGACATGACGATCGGGCCTCGCAAGATCGAAAAGCGTGAACCGGTCGTGCGCAAGACGCTTGACATGTCCGTGTATCGCCTGACGCAACCGGCCGCCGACGTGAGCGTCCTGCAACTGCGCATGCCGACTGGCGTGCGCGTGAAGTTTCGCGCCGGCCAGTATCTGCAGATCGAGCTCGAAGACGGCAGCCGTCGCAATTACTCGATGGCAAATCCGCCCCACGAAAGCGACAGCGTCCAGTTGCACATTCGTCACGTGTCGGGCGGCAAGTTTTCCGAAGGCTTGCTGCGCCGGCTGGAGAAAGGGCAGAAGCTGCGTGTTGAGCTGCCGTTTGGCGAGTTCTCGCTACAGGACGAATCGACGAAGCCCGCGATCCTGATTGCGACCGGCACGGGCTTCGCACCGGTCAAGTCGATCGTCGAGGACGCCATCAAACACCAGCTTGAGCGTCCCCTGTATCTGTATTGGGGGGCACGCTGCCTCGAAGACCTGTATCTCGTCGAGCTGGCGCAAAAGTGGCACGCAAGCGGCAAGTTGACATTCGTGCCGGTGCTCTCCGAGCCGCACGAGAGCTGGAGCGGCCGCAGCGGGTTCGTGCACGAGACGGTTCTCGAAGACTTCGGCTCGCTCGCAGGCTTCCAGGTCTATGCCTGCGGCAATCCGGTCATGACGAGTGTCGCGCACGAGACGTTCGTGAAGGCGGGCCTGCGCGACGATGATTTCTTCAGCGACGCCTTCGTTCACACAGATATACGCCCCTAGAGAAGGCGTAACACCTTCCGACAATAATCAAGGAGACAAACACCGTGGCATCCCACCTCATCGACGTAGCCGAGGTCATTGAACGCCAGAAGGTCGGCCGAGGACAGTGCCTCGTAGTTTTGCTGTGCGCGCTGCTGATGTTCCTTGATGGCTTCGACACGCAGGCCGTCAGCTACATCGTGCCCGCGCTTGCCAAGGACTGGCATCTGCCGCGCGAGATTCTCGGTTCGATTTTTTCCGTCGCGCTCGTTGGCTTGATGATCGGCTACCTCGCCATCGCACCGCTGTCGGCGCGCTTCGGCCACAAACGCATGATGCTGGCGAGCAGCGTGCTGTTCGCGGTATTCACGCTGCTGACCGTATTCGCCACCAACGTTAGCGAGCTCATCGGCCTGCGCTTTTTGACCGGTATCGGCCTCGGCGCGGCCGCGCCGAGCGCGGTGGCGCTGACCTGCGAATTTGCACCGAAGAGGCTGCGCGCCACCTTCGTGCTCCTGGTGTATTGCGGCTTCTCGCTCGGCTTCGTCGTGGCGGGACTCACCGCCGGCGCGCTGATGCCCACGCACGGCTGGAAATCGCTGATGCTGGTCGGCGCCATCGCGCCGCTTGTACTAACAGTGCCACTCGCCTGGCTGCTGCCCGAGTCGCTTGCGTTCCTGCAACGGCGCCCGCAAGGCAAGGAGCGGATGCGCGTGATCTTGCTGCGGCTGTATCCGCGTCTTGAAGTGCCGGTTGGCAGCACGTTCCGGCTCGAGGGTCAGGGCGAAACGCGTGCGAGCGTCGTGGCGCTTGTGAAAGGGCGCACGTCGGCCGGAACGCTGCTCCTCTGGCTGATCTTCTTCCTGAATCTTGCCGAGTTTTACTTCATGCAGAGCTGGCTGCCCACGATGCTCACGGGCCTGCAATATTCCGCCGCGACTGTAGTCTGGGTGACGGCGTTGCCGACGATCGCCGGCGTGTTGTCGGCCGTACCGCTCGGCCTTGCGATGGACCGCGTCGGCCCGTACGTGACGCTCACCGTGATGTACCTGGCGGGCTGCGTATTCATGTGGCTTGTTGGGGACGCGTTCTCGGGTAGCGTCGCATGGCTGATGTTGATGGTCTTCTGCGCCGGGTTCTGCATCAGCGGAGGACAGAAGAGCGTGATCGCGCTCGCGGCCGTCTATTACCCGATTAACCTGCGCTCGACAGGCGTGGGCTGGGCGCTTGGCATTGGTCGGCTCGGCGGCATCGCGGGGCCGCTTATTGCGGGCATGTTGTATTCAGCGCACTGGACACCTGCAGAAATCTTCCGCTTCTCGGCGTGGCCTGTACTCGTCGCCGGCATCGGTGTGTTCGTCATGGGGCGCATCTACGGTTCCCGTCCCGTGGCCGTCGAGGTGGGCGCCACGCACTAGATCAGAAACAGACCAGAGCCTGCGTGGACACCCACGCCAGGTCATGGGCTTTCAGCCGGGATGGGGTTCCCTTTCCGGCTGATCTACCGAAGTACCACCGCCGAAATAATCATTTTAAAAACCCAGTGATGTTTGCCGTTATCTCGCTCTCTCGCGAGAAAACGCGGACTTGTCACGTCGGAGACATTATGAAAAAAACTAGAATCGCCTTGTTGACCCTGCCGCTTCTCGCAAGCGTCGCTCACGCCCAAAGTTCAGTCACGCTGTATGGTTTCGTCGATGCCGGACTCGTGTACGTGAACAACCAGTCCGGACACTCGAACGTGGAAACGATCACGGGACAGACGAGCGGCAGCCGCTGGGGCCTGCGCGGCAGCGAGGATCTGGGCGGTGGCCTCAAAGCGATCTTCACGCTCGAAAACGGCTTCGACACGTCGAACGGCAAGCTCTTGCAAGGCGGGCGCGAGTTCGGCCGCCAGGCGTTCGTCGGGCTCGGTAGTGACACTTGGGGTGCGGTGACGCTTGGCCGTCAGTACGACCCGATGACGGAACTCATCGGCGAGATTGCCGCGACTTCGATGTGGGCATGGCTTGGGACTCATCCGGGCGACTTCGACGATCTGAACTCGACCTTTCGCGTGAACAACGCGGTGAAGTACCAGTCGCCTAAGTTCCGTGGCCTCCAGGCGAACGGCATGTTTGCGCCCGGCGGCGTGGCGGGTAATTTTGCGTCGGGGCGGGTCTATACGCTTGGGCTCAAGTACTCGAATGGTCCGCTAACCGCCGCGTTCGCCTACGACAACATCAACAACCCTTCGGTATCGGTGCTCGACAGTGCGCTTTCGCCGGGCCAGACCGGTTACGTGACGCCGGGCCGTAGCCCCGTGTCTAGCGGCTACGCTTCGGCGAACGTGTGGCAGATCGTCGGCGCGGCCGTGTCGTACAAGATCGGGCGGGGCAGCATCGGGCTGGTCTACACGAACACCCGCTTCCAGGATATCCGGCGCACCGCTTCCACACCGAACACGGGCAACGCGCTTTTCAACAGCTACGAAATCAATGGGCGCTATTACATCACGCCCGCGCTGCTGATCGGCGCGTCGTTCGACTACACGAAAGCACCCCACGCAAAGTATGAGCAGATCGATTTCGGTCCGAACTACTCGCTCTCGAAACGCACCGACCTGAATCTGGTCGGCGTGTGGCAGCGTGCATCGGGTGTCGATTCGACCGGTCATGCGGCGGTCGCGGCAATCAGTACGCTCGGGCAGTCGTCTACTCCGACCCAAGTTGCCGTCAAGCTTTCGTTACGTCACCGCTTCTAAACCTGTAGGGGCTAGAACGGTGCGCGGAGATGTCGGCGGTCGCGGTGAAGGGAATGACTGCTTCGCCCCTCGCAAGCGGCCGATGTAAGCGCGCGGTGGCGAATGGCTCTTGAGATGTCGACAGCGGTCCTACGTGAATTGTCCTGTAACGAGCTGCGTTACGCGTTCAGCATCGGACGATCCCAGTCTTTCCGATTTACTGCTAGCTGTGCATCCGGTGCACACCATGGTCAACGAAAGACCGGATCCTGACACAGGAAGACTATTCGGAAACGAACAAAGACTTTTCCGTTAAGTCATTTATATTCGCCGATCACGGCGAAACATGCCGTATTTCTTGCGTTTTCAGCAACCACTTCCACCGCGCCGAGGTGCTGCCCGCATATATCGCGATGAACCTGTACGGTTCTCTTAAGGCGGGCATCGACCTGTCGGGCCTCGTCACTGCGGAAGCGGGCGGTTCAGCTTGATCTCTCGATTAGTCAGCACCGAACGGAACATCATCAAGGCGCACTGCCGCTTCGGCCCGACATTATTCGGCAGTTGGATCCTTAAGGATGAGTTCAGGTCCCTCGCCCTTCGGGATCGCCGCAGGTTGGCGGCTGAGGTTCGAGGAAGGCATCTGAGGCTGTGCTTCGCGTTGAAGCAGCGCGAGAAGCTCCGGGCGTAATCCATCCCCTCGATGCGCAACCAACGCATGAAAAGAAAGCAATGGCAACATGGTGGACTCCTGTTAATGATATTTACCGTCGTTAATCTTGATCTGTAGTGACTCGCTTGTCGCTTGACGGGATGCGTCCTCTGCAGAGACTTCAACCTATCGTCGCGCGCAGCTAAAAAAACTCCGTTTCTTGCGGTTTAATCTCGCCGGGCGTTGGACCGCGTCGTAATCGAACGGATCGTCCGTTTTAAACGCGAGGGCAGTTGTACTGGCAGCGGACCTTCGTGCGAACAGCTGACTCACCTTGCGGAATTGCAGCGCAAGAAACGGATTGTTGCGACGGCTAGCCGGCTCTACGCGCCAAACCCGCTCCGCGGTAAGCCGCCGGTCGAAACGGTTCGTCCTACTTCAGCGGCAGTTTTGCGGCAGCATAGCTCAGCGGTATACCCGGCCAGTTATTGACGCTTCCTTATCCTGCGAAGCCGACCTCAATAGCCAAATGTCGGCAAAGGCCGACGACCTGCCAGATCACACGGAAAAAAGAACGACTTGAAGCGGCCGTTGCGGCGGC
>NZ_JAQGMM010000422.1 GCF_028292365.1 Caballeronia sp. | reverse complement strand
CTCGACTTCTCTGCCCACGGGCTTGCCGGATCTACGCCGTAGTTAGGCGCGGTTGCAGCCAACGCGGCCATGACGGTTTCGTCGCGGTCGAACTGGTAATGAGCTGCGTCGAAGATTTCCTGACAATGACCGCAACGCACGCGGCCGTCGTGCGGCGCGAGCAAATGCGGGTCCAGACGGAAAACTGTTTCGCAGTGGGGACAGCGGGTTGCCAGCGCCATATGTAGCCGAAGGCCAGAGGCCGGTAGATGGACGATGGCGCTATTCTAAAGGCTTTCGCGGCGGGTACCGGCAAGACACACCCAGCCTTCGTGTTCCTGCCATACGCTGATGTCGATCCAGCGTGCGTAGACTGCGGCAACTTCGTCGGCCTGACGAGCCAGAATGCCCGACAAAGCGATGCGTCCGCCCGGTTTCACGCGCGCTGAAAGCATCGACGCCATCAGCTTGAGCGGGTTCGACAGAATGTTCGCGACCACGATGTCGAATTGCCCTTCGTGGAGATCGGCGGGCAGGCCGTAGGTGACATCGGCGTGATTGCGCTCGCTATTCTGGCGCGCGGATTCCACCGCTTGCGGATCGATATCGATCCCGATTACCGGGTTCGCACCGCATTTCTTCGCCAGGATCGCGAGGATGCCGGAACCGCAACCGTAATCGAGCGCGGATTGGTTTTGTTCAACCGATTGCTCGAGCCATTCCATGCACAGCCGGGTAGTCGGATGGCTGCCGGTACCGAACGCGAGACCGGGATCAAGTTCGAGCACGAGCGCGTCCGGATCGGGTGCTGCATGCCAGGACGGCACGACCCAGATCCGCTTGCCGATAGGAATAGGATCGAACTGGGATTGCGTGAGGCGCACCCAGTCCTGATCTTCGACATCGCGCAGCGTGAAGGCCGGCGTGTTTTTCAAGCCGATCTCATTGGCCGCGGCCGCGAGCAACACGGCGGGGTCAACGTCATCGGCCAGAAGCGCGACGACCCGCGAGCGGTTCCACGCCTTTTGATCCGGCGTGAGGCCGGGCTCGCCGAACAACGGCTGCTCATCGGGGGTATCGGCGTCAGCATCTTCCACCGATACCGACAACGCGCCCAAATCCAGCAGCGCATCCGACAACGCTTCCGCGTGTTCCCGGTCCAGCTCGGCGATCAATTCCCGGTAGCTCATCTTCTTGAAACCCTGCTTAATGCGTCATTGCGTTATTGCGCCGCGTCTTCCGCAGCGACAGCAGCCGCCGCCTTGCGCGCGGCGAGCTTGTTTTCGAGGTAATGAATGCTCGTGCCGCCTTCGACGAACTTCGCGTCGATCATCATCTCGCGATGCAGCGGGATGTTGGTCGAAATGCCTTCCACGACCATTTCGGACAACGCAATACGCATGCGGTTGATCGCTTGCTCGCGCGTTGCGCCGTACGAGATCAGCTTGCCGATCATGGAGTCGTAGTTCGGCGGCACGAAATAGCCGTTGTACGCATGCGAATCGACACGAATTCCCGGACCGCCTGGCGAGTGCCACGACGTGAGACGTCCCGGCGACGGCGTGAACTTGAACGGGTCTTCCGCGTTGATCCGGCATTCGATCGCGTGACCGCGAATCACGATGTCCTTCTGGCGGAACGCGAGCTTTTCGCCGGCAGCAATGCGAATCTGCTCCTGCACGATATCGACACCGGTAATCAGCTCCGTCACCGGATGTTCGACCTGCACGCGCGTGTTCATTTCGATGAAATAGAACTCGTTGTTTTCGTACAGGAATTCGAATGTGCCCGCGCCGAGATACCCCATCTTCTTGCAGGCATCGGCGCAACGGTCCCCAATGCGCTCGATTAAGCGGCGCGCAATACCCGGCGCGGGCGCTTCTTCAATCACCTTCTGGTGGCGGCGCTGCATGGAGCAATCGCGTTCGCCCAGCCAGATTGCGTTACGGAATGAATCCGCGAGAATCTGGATTTCGATGTGCCGCGGGTTCTCCAGGAATTTCTCCATGTAGACCTGCGGATTGCCAAATGCACGGCCGGCTTCTTCGCGGGTCATGTTCACCGCATTGACCAACGCCGCTTCAGTGTGGACCACGCGCATGCCGCGCCCGCCGCCACCGCCCGCTGCCTTGATGATCACCGGATAACCCACGGCGCGCGCAATCTTCACGATTTCCTTCGGATCTTCGGGCAACGCGCCCTCAGAACCCGGGACGCACGGCACGCCCGTCTTGATCATCGTTTGCTTGGCGGAGACTTTGTCGCCCATCAAACGGATGGTTTCCGGACGCGGTCCGATGAACACGAAGCCGGATTGCTCGACGCGCTCCGCAAAATCCGCGTTCTCCGACAAGAAACCGTAGCCGGGATGGATCGCTTCGGCGTCGGTGACTTCGGCGGCGCTGATCAGCGCCGGCATGTTGAGATAGCTGAGGTTGGACGGAGCCGGTCCAATACACACGGCTTCATCGGCCAACTTCACATACTTGGCTTCTTTATCGGCTTCCGAATAGACGATGACCGTCTTGACGCCTAATTCGCGGCACGCGCGCTGGATTCGGAGCGCGATTTCACCACGGTTCGCAATGAGGATTTTTTCAAACATAGCAAGGTTTCGACTCATCGATGGAACGCCGGGACGGTTGCCCGCGGCGGTCCTGGGAGATCGGCGGCGCGTCTCGCTCGCTAGTCTGACCAACCAAACTATTCAAGCAAGCGCCCGAGTGCTGCGGCCACCGGCTGGGCGCATGACGACTGACTGCGCTTTGGTCCGGCGGCATCGCGGGAAATCAGTCGCCGATCAGTCGCCGATCAAGAACAGCGGCTGACCGTACTCGACGGCCTGGCCGTTCTCGACCAGGATTTCCTTCACGATGCCCGACTTGTCCGACTCGATTTCATTGAGCAGCTTCATTGCTTCGATGATGCACAGCGTCTGACCTTCCTTGACGGTGTCTCCGACCTGCACGAACGCGTCGGCGCCCGGCGATGGCGCGCGATAGAACGATCCGACCATCGGCGACGTCACCACATGACCTTGCGGCACGACGGCGGCCGGCGTAACCGGGGCGCCGGCGGCAGCACCCGCGTTGCCTGCTTCGCCCGGCTGACCGTATTGCGGCGCTTGCTGCATCGGTTGCTGCATGTACTGCGGAGCCTGCATGTAGACGGGCGCGGCATTCTTGACGATGCGAACCTTGCCTTCGCCTTCGGTAACTTCCAGCTCCGAGATGCCGGATTCCGAGACTAGGTCGATAAGCGTTTTAAGTTTACGAAGGTCCATCGAAAATTCCCCTTTCAATGCTTGGTGACCGGAAGCTTTTTCCGGTGCTTGACTTGGTAGTTGGGCGCCGCTGACGGGAGCGTTGTCCGGTACCGCAGACGCAGGCCCCGCATCACGTTGTGCGAGCAGTTCAATTGCCTTGAGCGGATCGCGGCTCAAGCGCGTGGCTTCTCGGCTGATCGCTCAGCTGACTGCCCAGCTGACTTCACAGCAGCGTTTGTAGCAAGACGCTCAAGGGTGAAATCGAGCGCATACAGATAGCCTTTCCAGCCCAGGCCGCAAATCACGGCTTCGGCCAGATCGGAGAAATAGGAGTGATGCCGGAACGCTTCCCGCTTGTGCACGTTCGACAAATGAATCTCGATGAACGGCAGCGCCACGCCCGCGAGGGCATCGCGGATCGCGACGCTCGTGTGGGTATAAGCAGCGGGATTGATCAGCACGAAATCCACCTGTTCTGTCCGCGCTTGCTGAATGCGATCCACGATCGCGCCTTCATGATTGCTTTGAAACGACGACAATTCCACGCCCGCCGCCTGTGCCTTTTCTGCGAGCGCCTTATCGATATCTGCGAGCGTTACCCGACCGTAGACTTCCGGTTCGCGAGTGCCGAGCAGATTAAGATTTGGGCCGTGCAGGACCAACAATCGAGACATAGTGGCTTTGGTTTGTGCGGAGTTGGGCGCACTTTAGCGCCCTTTAGAGAAATTTGTCTAGTTTTACGGCTCGCCCGTCGCCCGATTCAGGGGGCGAAACAGGTCGGTCACCGGCATTTTGCACGTATTTTCGCGCAAAGTTTCCGGAAATGACGGCATCTCCCCGCGATCGATATCGATTTGCGGAGGATCAAACGGCCGTCTTATAAGGCGTCGAGCGTCGCTTTCAGCTCTTTTGGATCGACTTCGCCGAGTTTTGTCGAACGAATCACACCCTTGGCGTCGATAACCACGGTGAAGGGCAGCGCGCCCGCGTTATTGCCGAAACTGCGGGCGAGATCGGCGCCGCCGAAACCGGCAATATAGATTGGGTAATCGACGGGTACCTTCTGAAGAAACGCATTGACGTTTTTCTCGGAATCGACGCCGAGGCCAATAAACGTAATGCCTTTCTTCTCATATTCTCGATGCATTGCCGCGAGCGTCGGCATTTCCTTCACGCAGGGGCCGCACCACGATGCCCAGAAATTCACCACCACGGGCTTGCCCTTGAACGAGGCGAGCGCCTGCTGTGTTCCGGCGGCGGTTTGTAACTGCGCTTTCCAGAGATCATCGACGGCGTTGCCGCTGGCTTTCGTCGTGCCCTCGGCTGCCTGGCTCGTTTCACCGCCCATCATCAGGTGGCTGGCGTAAAACCCGCCGCCGGTTGCCGCAATGGCGATAACGACGGCGGCAACAATGCGCATTGAATTCATAGAGTGGTGGCCGGTGTGGGCGCGGGCGGCTCGTCGAGCAATGCGCGTACGGCGACAGCGCTTGCACGCGCAAGCTTGCCTCGGCCGTCCGCGCGAACGGCGCCGCGCAGGTCGTTGGTGTCGTAGAGCGCGATGTGAATGCCCATGGGTTCTTCGTCGCGCGAGGGGCGCATCAGAAAGCTCAGGGTTTCGACGTAACCGCGGCCGGCAAAATGCCGGGTTTCCGATACGTCGTATTGAACGTTCGCGTTCAGCAGGTAAATAGCGACTTCCTTGGGGTTATCGCAGAAGCATTGCAGGTGGATGTCCGAGTGTTCGCCCGCTGTGCCGTTCAGCACGGCGCCGGTCAGGTACGGGTTGAATGGCTGAAGTCGTTGCATCCATTCGAGCGCGACTTCGCGCATGCGGCGCAGGACAGCGGGCTGGCTTTCGCTCTGGAAGAGTGCCTGGTATTCGCGGATTTCGTCTTCAATCTGACCGTTATCCGGCAGCCATTCGCCGCCAATGCGGGTTTCGCCGACGACCTGGCGGGCGGCTTTGCGCTTGGCCGTGGAATAGTCGAGGCCGTCTTCGGCGATTAGCCGCGCCGCCGCGATGGCGATTTCTTCGCGTACGCGCAGCGGATCGAAATGTGATTTGCGAATCATGGCGGAATGATACCGGAGATAGGTTTTCGATCGCGTCAGGGGGATGGCGCCGGGGCGGAGCCGGCCCGCCGTCGGCAAAAATCCAAGCCCATCCGTCGGTTACAATGTACCGCTTCGGGCGCGGGCACCGGGCGCCGGAATACCTCACTCATTCCCCCCGTGCTAACGGCCCCTCCCGCCACGAACACACGCTTTATGCACATTCACATCCTCGGTATCTGCGGCACATTCATGGGTGGTCTCGCGGTCCTCGCCCGCGAAGCGGGTCACCGCGTCACGGGTTGCGACGCTGGCGTCTATCCGCCAATGAGCACCCAGCTCGAGGCGCAGGGCATCGAGTTGATCGAAGGTTATGGCGTGGAGCAAATTGCGCTTGAACCCGATTTGTACGTAGTGGGCAATGTCGTTACGCGCGGCAATCCGCTGATGGAAATCATCCTCGATCGCGGCTTGCCCTACACGTCCGGCCCGCAATGGCTCGGCGAGCATGTGCTGAACGGAAAATGGGTGCTCGCGGTTGCCGGCACGCACGGCAAGACCACGACCAGTTCCATGCTGACCTGGTTGCTCGAAGATGCCGGCATGAATCCGGGATTCCTGATCGGCGGCGTGCCGCTGAATTTCGGCATCTCGGCACGGCTGACGGACTCAAGCTTCTTCGTCATTGAAGCCGACGAATACGACACCGCTTTCTTCGATAAGCGCTCCAAGTTTGTTCATTACCGGCCGCGCACGGCCGTACTGAACAACCTCGAATTCGATCACGCCGATATCTTCCCGGATCTCGCTGCTATCGAGACCCAATTTCACCATCTGGTACGTACCGTGCCAAGCGTCGGGCGGATCGTGACGAACGGCCGTGAAGCCGCGCTCGAGCGCGTGTTGACGCGCGGTTGCTGGTCCGGTGTCGAGCGCTTCGGCGTGCAAGGCGGTTGGGAAGCGCTGCCCGCCAGCGACGGGGTTGCCGTCGACGAGCAGTTCGCCGTGTACTGGGAAGGTGAGCGCCAGGGCGTGGTCGACTGGCAAGTGCAAGGCGAGCACAATCGAATGAATGCGCTGGCGGCGATTGCGGCCGCGCGTTCAGTAGGCGTACCGCCTGCGCAGGCGACGCAATCGCTGAGCACGTTCCGGAACGTGAAACGACGGATGGAAGTGAAGGGCAGCGTGGACGGCGTGACCGTCTACGACGACTTCGCGCATCACCCTACCGCGATCGAAACGACGGTAGCGGGATTGCGGACGCGTATTGGCGCGAATAGCCGCATCCTGGCGGTCCTCGAACCGCGTTCGAACACCATGAAACTCGGCACGATGAAAGCGCAATTGCCGGCCAGTCTCGCCGACGCCGACCTGGTTTTCGGCTACGGCGCGCACGAAGGCCGGGACAAGCTCGGCTGGGATCTGCAAGCGGCACTCGCGCCGCTCGGCGATAAAGCCCAGGCGTTCAACGACCTCGCGATGCTAGTCAAGTCAATCGTCGCAGCGGCGCGTCCGGGCGACCACGTGCTCGTGATGAGCAACGGCGGTTTCGGCGGCGTACATCAGAAGCTGCTCGATGCTCTGTCCGCGCGGCCGGCCACCAAGGAGCGGGTGTGATTCTTTATCTGCACGGCTTTCGGTCATCGCCACAATCGTTCAAGGCTCGCGTGATGCGCGCGCGGCTGGAAGAGCTGGGATTGATCGACCAATGGCAATGTCCTACTTTGCCGGTCTCGCCTAAAGAAGCCATCGCGCTGGCTGAAACGCTCGCGGCGCAAGCTCATGACGATGAGATCACGGTGATCGGCAGTTCGCTCGGCGGGTTTTACGCGACGTGGCTCGCTGAGAAACACGGCTGGCGCGCGGTGCTGCTGAATCCCGCGGTCGTGCCGCAAGAGGACCTGACTTGTTATCTCGGCGAGCAGCCGTTGTGGCATGGCGGCGGCAGTATTGTGGTCGAGCCGCGTCATATCGACGAATTGCGTGCGCTTTCCGTTACGTCGATCACCCGGCCTGACCGCTACTATCTGATTGCAGCTACCGGCGACGAAGTGCTCGACTACCGCACCATGCTCGCGCATTACCCGGACGTGCGGACCACACTGATCCAGGGCAGCGATCACGCGATCAGCGACTTTCCCAGTTACCTGGACCAGGTGCTCGCGTTCTGCGAGGCTCGGCCGCCCGCTGTTGCGGCCTGAAGACCCTGAGCGTTTTCTTTTATGTTGGCTTGGCTTCGTACGGGATGTGAGCCCGACCGGACGCCACGTCGACCAACAGTCTTTCGAGAGTATTGAGTGAACGTTTTTTTTGAGGAATCAGGTAGTTTCAAGGCCGGCGCCGTTCTGTCCAAGCAGAACGATGCGTTTCAGGTCGAGTTGCCCGGCGGGCGGCGCGCGAAAGTGCGTGCCAAAGACGTATTGATCGAATTCGAGAAACCGAACGCCGCCGATCTGATGCAGCAGGCCGATGCTATTGCACAGGACATCGATCTCGATTTCCTGTGGGAGTGCGCGCCGGAAGAAGAATTCCCGTTTGCGGAACTGGGCGCGGATTATTTCGGCGATAAATTCGGCGCGACCGAACGCGCAGCGCTCGTGCTGCGCATGCACGGCTCCCCGGTGTATTTCCGCCGCAAGGGCCGGGGGCAATATCAGCGCGCGCCGCAGGAACAGTTGCAGATGGCGTTGGCCGGGCTGGAAAAGAAGCGGCAACTGGCGTTGGTCCAGGAGGGTTATGTCGAGGAGCTGGTCGCCGGCAAGTTGCCCGAGGCGCTCGCCGGCAAGGCGATTGGGTTGCTGACGAAGCCGGATAAGAACTCCATCGAATATAGGGCGCTCGAAGCGGCGGCCGCCGCTCGCGGGATTTCGCAAGCGCGGCTGATGCTGGAAGTGGGCGGCATTCCTTCGGCGCGTGCGCTGCATGAAGCGCGGTTCCTGTCGGAATTTTTCCCGCACGGGACGGGCTTCGCATCGGTTACCGTGCCGCCGCTTCCCGATGATCTGCCGGAAGCGGACGTGCAGGCGTTTTCTATCGATGACGTTACCACCACTGAAATTGACGATGCGTTCTCCGTCGAGCATCTCGCCGATGGACGCGTGCGCGTGGGTATTCACATCGCGGCACCGGCGCTGGGGATCTCGCGCGGCGACATGATCGATGCAATCGCGCGCACCCGCTTGTCAACCGTGTACATGCCCGGCGACAAGATCACCATGCTGCCGGACAGCGTCGTTGAAGCCTTCACGCTGGCGGAAGGCGGATTGCGGCCGGCGTTGTCGCTGTACATCATCGTGAATCGGGAAACGCAGGAAATCGTCGCAACCGAAACGCGTGCCGAGCGTGTATTCGTGAAGAGCAATCTTCGACACAATCATCTGGATGAGCACGTCACCGAGGAATCGCTCGCGGCGGGTAGCGGCGAATATCCGCACAAGGATGACATCGCGGTGCTTTGGCCGCTCGCGCAGGCGCTGTTCGAAAAGCGCCAGGAAGCGCGCGCGGGGTACGGTCTGCGGCGCGAGGTGCAGCGCAATAACGACTTCAATTTCTACGTGGAAGGCGAGCACATCACGATCACGCCGCGTCGGCGCGGATCGCCGCTGGATCTGATCGTCGCCGAGCTGGCTATTTTGGCGAATTCATCGTGGGGTGCGTTTCTCAACGACCACAGCGTGCCGGGGATCTATCGGTCGCAACGCGGATTCGGCGCGCCGGGTCCGAAGCGCACGCGCATGCAGACCACGCCCGCGCCGCACGAAGGGCTGGGTGTTGCGCAATACGCGTGGAGCACGTCACCGTTGCGTCGCTACGTCGACTTGGTCAATCAATGGCAGTTGCTCGCATGCGTTCGGCACGGCGTGACGGCTGCGCTGGTTGCGCCGTTCAAGCCGAAAGACGCCGATCTGTTCGCGGTTGTTCAGGGCTTCGATGACCAGTATTCCGCCTACGCCGATTATCAACGGCGCATGGAGTATTTCTGGTGCCTGCGCTGGCTGAAGCAGGAGGGCAAGAAGCACGTGGCGGCGTCGGTGGTGAA
>NZ_JAQGMM010000419.1 GCF_028292365.1 Caballeronia sp. | reverse complement strand
GTGAACAGCAGGTCGACGTTCGCGTGCTCGAAGTTGTAGGTGGATTGCTCGACTTCGTTCTGGTGATACACGTCGCCATAGGTCAGGCGCCGGAGTTCGCGGCCGTTCGGGCCTTCCTCTTCCCATTCGGTCCAGACGAGGTCGTAGACGTTCTCCACTTTCTGCAGATACATGGCGAGCCGTTCGAGACCGTAGGTGATCTCACCGAGCACCGGCTTGCAGTCAATACCGCCGACTTGCTGGAAGTACGTGAACTGCGTCACTTCCATGCCGTTCAGCCAGACTTCCCAGCCGAGACCCCATGCGCCGAGCGTTGGGTTTTCCCAGTCGTCTTCGACAAAACGCACGTCGTTTTGCTTCAGGTCGAAGCCGAGCGCTTCAAGCGAGCCGAGGTACAGGTCCAGAATATTTTCCGGCGCGGGTTTCAGCACCACTTGGTATTGGTAGTAGTGCTGCAGGCGGTTCGGGTTGTCGCCGTAACGGCCGTCCTTCGGACGCCGTGACGGCTGCACATAGGCTGCTCGCCATGGTTCCGGGCCGATCGCGCGCAGGAACGTGTGCACGTGCGAGGTGCCCGCGCCGACTTCCATGTCGATCGGTTGAAGAAGCGCGCAACCCTTGTTGTCCCAATAGGATTGCAGCGTCAGGATGATTTGCTGAAAAGTGAGCATGAATGCCTTTGAAGCGTGCCTTCGAAGCTTGAGCCGGTGAGCCGGCGCGCGGCCGAAGCGGACCGGAAAAATGCACCGGCCGGAGGGCTAAAACGTTGAATTTTAGCGGGAATGAGGGTCTTGCGCGACTTTTCGGGGGTGAACGGCGGACTCATCGGCCATTCGGCCGGTAAAAGCGGGGATTATCCGTCGAGCCGTTTCGTCATGGGCACGCAATCCATGGTCAGGCCGCGCGGCGAACGGTATGGCGTGATTTCTTCGCCTTCGAAACCGAGTGAGCGATAGAACGGCGCCGCGTTCAGCGTGGAGTCGAGCTTGAGTTCCTGGAGCTCTCGCGATCGGGCGAGTGTTTCCAGATGACGCATCATTGCCGCACCAATGCCACGTTTCATATACGCCGGATGGACAAAAATTGCATCGATTTTGCCCGTCGCTAGGTCGATCATGCCGGTGCCTGCGACATGCCCGTCAACGGTTGCCACGAGGAAACGCTCTTCTACGGCATCGGCGAACGCTCTCGATGCCGTGCCGCCGGTCCATTGTTCCAGTTGGTCCAACGGATACACGTTCGCGCATTCACTCATCACGGCGGCGCGGCGGATCTCCCACGCGGCGTCCGCGTCGGCTCGCATGGCTTTGCGGATCGCGAACCGGGCCAGCTCAGGACTTTTTGCGGCCATTATCGTCAGGTTTGTTGCGGCCATTCTTTCCCGGCGCGAACGCGAATCCGAACGCCAGCAGCAACAGCGACACCATGATCACGGTGATGTTGCCGCTCGTCACATACGGCGTACGGCCGGATGTGCCCTGGACGGTGGCATCTAGCGAGCCGACTGTGTACACGGGCAGCCGCGCCACCACAGCGCCATTTGCCGCGATCACCGCGGTTGTGCCCGTGTTGGTCGAACGCAGCATGGGGCGGCCGGTTTCGATCGAACGCATGCGGGCCATTTGCAAATGCTGATCCAGCGCAATGGTGTCGCCGAACCATGCAAGATTCGTCGAGTTCACCAGGATGCCCGCAGGCGCTTCCTGTTCGCGAATCGTCCGTGCAATCTCTTCACCGAAAATGTCTTCGTAGCAGATATCGACGGCAATCGGCTGGTTGTGCACGAAGAACGATTTCTGCACCGGCGGACCGCGCCCGAGATCGCCGAGCGGAATGCCCATGAGGGCCACGAACCAATGGAAACCCTCCGGCACGAACTCGCCGAATGGCACGAGATGATGTTTGTCATAGCGGTACACGTCGCGCTGATTCGGCGTGATGCCGAACAGGCTGTTCGTGTAGCCGGTTACGCGGCCTTCCGAGGCAGTGACACCGATAGCGCCAAACAGGATGGATGAATGGGTTGTGTCGGAGAAATTGCGCAGCGCTAGTGCCAAGTCCGGGGGCACCTGGACGGCAAGTACGGGAAACGCGGTTTCCGGCGTGACGATCAGATCCGCAGGCTTCTCGGTGATCAGCTTTTTATACAACGCCAGCGATTGATCCACGCCTTCCTGCTCGAACTTCATCTCCTGCTTCACGTTGCCTTGCAGCAGCCTGACGGTGAGCGGCGCGTTGGCTGGGGTTGTCCATTCGACTAGTGACAGCAACATACCGGACGCGAGTAGCAGCACTGCCACGATGAACGGCGCAAGGCGCGCAGCCTTTGACGGTTCAAGTGCGGCTGTGTTGCGCCTGAAGCCGTAGAACCCTTGCACGAGCAACGCCGCCACCAGCCCTAGCACCCAACCCACGCCGTACACGCCCGCCACAGATCCAAACCCCGCCAACGGGCCATCGACTTGCGCATACCCGCTCGCAAGCCACGGGAAGCCGGTGAACACAAGGCCGCGCAACCACTCGCCCAGGGCCCATGCGCTCGCAAAGGCAAACGCGCCGTGCCACGTAGGCACGAAGCGCGGTTCATCAACGGGCACAGCAGTTGAAGAGCCGTTGTCGTCATAACGCGCACGGCCCGCGCACAGTGACCAAACCACGCCCGCCAACGCCGGATAGATCGCGAGATACATTGAAAACAACGCGACGGCCGCAGCCGCCAGCGGCGCCGCCATGCCACCGTAGTCGTGCATGCTGACATACAGCCACCACACACCCGTGACGAAGTTGCCAAAGCCAAATGCCCAGCCCGTCAACGCCGCACTTTTCCAGCCATTGGTGCGCGTAAGCCATGCGAAGAACAGCGTGAAGATCACCAGTTCGACCCAACCGCCGTGCGGCGTAGGCGCAAACGAAAGCGTATTCGCGGCACCCAGTACGGCCGCGACGAGGTAATGCCAGAACGGCAAGGACTGAGCCGTGCCAGCGCGGTTTTCAGCGGGCATTGGCCGGGAGCCGTGCCGGGAGGTGACAGGAGACGAAGAGTCGGCCATGGATTACGAGGTCGGCAGAAAGTAAGCGAATGACGGAGCGTGACCGGCGCTCGTCATGTCACGAAAAAGGCGCAAAACGCCTGCATGGCGGTTCGGCACGCCGCTGCTGCTGCAATTGAACGCGTAGTGTGAACACGCTGTGTTACAGGCTTAAGCAAGTCAGGGCCGCTTGGCGTGCCACCTTGTTCTCTATTGAGATCGAACCGGATCAGACGTGTTCAATCGCGTTCGTCGTCGTGATCGCTGTCACGGTGGTTGCGTGAATTGCCGTCGAGCACGTTCATATTCGGTGCACGCCGTACACGCAGCACGTGGATCTGGCGGGCGTCGCCGCGCATGATCTCAAACACGAAGTCGTCAATCCGCACCTTCTCTCCACGATGCGGCACGCGTCCGAACCGATGCGTGACGAGTCCGCCGATAGTGTCGACTTCGTCGTCGGAGTAATGCGTGCCGAATTGTTCGTTGAACTGCTCGATGCCCGTCAGCGCACGCACACGATGCGCGCCATCCGGTGTCGCGATGATGTTGCCGGCTTCTTCGTCGAAGTCGTATTCGTCTTCGATGTCGCCAACAATCTGTTCCAGCACGTCTTCAATCGTGATCAGTCCGGCCACGCCGCCGTATTCATCGACCACGATGGCGATGTGATTCCGGTTCACGCGGAAATCGTGCAGCAATACGTTCAGGCGTTTCGATTCGGGGATGAACACAGCAGGGCGCAGCATGCCGCGGACATCGAATTCTTCTTCGTGGTAATAGCGCAGCAAGTCTTTTGCAAGCAGCACGCCGATCACGTTGTCACGGTTGCTTTCGAATACCGGATAGCGCGAGTGCGCTTTTTCGAGCATGAACGGAATGAATTGCTCGGGCGTTTCGGAAATGTTGATGGCGTCCATCTGGGCACGCGGAATCATGATGTCGCGCGCGCAGAGTTCCGAAACCTGGAACACGCCTTCAATCATGGAGAGCGAATCCGCGTCGAGCAGATTGCGTTCGTGGGCGTCCTGAAGGACTTCCAGCAATTCGTCGCGCGATTCAGGTTCGTGCGAGATGAAATCGGTCAGGCGCTCAAGCAGCGTGCGCTTTTCCGGCGGTTTGTCGGTGTGTCGTCGACTGGGATAGGCGTCGTTCATAGTGGGGCGCCCGGATTGTTCCGGACGCGAAATTTCGGAAAGTTAAGAATACACCAAGGAAAATTCGCGCCAATTCGGGCCGGCACGAAGACGTTCAAATCTCGTAGAAACATCGTAACTGATAAATATCGGCGGAGTATGTCGAGCCAGTGACGTTAGCCGATCGGTCGCGTTTAAGTAAGTTACCAGGCATTCGGAGCAGTTTTATGCGTGCTTTTAACGCATGCCGCCACGCTCATTCCTGCGACGAATTGGCATCTCGCCAGCAGCGCTGCAACAGCGCTTCGAGCTGCCGGTCCGGCATGCCGCATTCGCGCAGCGCCTCGACCGTACGGCTGACGTATTCGAGCGTGGTGCCGTATCGGCCGGTGGCGCAGCCGAGCACGTGGCGCACCATCGGGTCGGCGAGCTTGCCGGTGTAGGTGGACGCCTCGCGCCGCATCACAAACGCCAGCGCCTCCACGCGGCGGCCGTCCACCAGCGTGCACGGCAACCACGCGACGCGATACGAATTCATTGCCATTTCGCGTCGCCACAGCACGTCGAGGTGCGGCTCCGCGCCTTCGGCGGCCAGCCGGAACGCCATGCCTGAGCATGAACCGCCGCGATCCAGCGCCAGCACGAGCCCAGGCTGCTCAGGCGTGCCGCGATTCACGCGCGACCACAAATACAGTCCGCGATGATAACCGTGCACCTTGCTGCGCACCGTTTCCACGGCAGGCAAGCCCGGGTTCCAGATCAGCGAGCCATAGCCGAACAGCCAGAGATCCGTCTTGCGATCCCACTGCGCCAACGCTTTTTCACGCGATGCCGCGAGTTCCTCGTCGGTGAGAAGACGCGACTCCTCGAACACCGGTGGATAGTGGTCGGGAATCTGTGAAGGCAGTTCCTTCATCAGTTCAGGAAGCGGGGAAGGGTCGTCAGTCACGGCTTAGTTGGGCGGCAACGGCAGGTAAGGATCGGTGAAACCGAGCTTTTGCATGATGCCGGTTTCGATCGATTCCATTTCTTCCGCTTCCGCTGAATCTTCATGATCGTAGCCCTGAGCATGCAGCGTACCGTGCACGATCAGATGCGCGTAATGCGCGGCGAGCGGCTTGTTCTGTTCGCGCGCCTCGCGTTCCACTACCGGACAGCACAGCACCAGGTCGCCCGTGACCGGATC
>NZ_JAQGMM010000324.1 GCF_028292365.1 Caballeronia sp. | reverse complement strand
TCCGTGCGGCGTGAACTTCAACGCATTGCGCACGAGGTTCCAAAGCATCTGTTCGAGGCGGACCGCATCGGCTCGGATGACAACGGGGACGCCCACTCCAGACATCGATAGGTCAAAGCCGTTTACTGCGGCATCGGCCGCGCTCGCTTCGACCACCGATTGCACTGCGACCGAAACGTCGACCGGTCCCCGCTGCAACGCCAGTTTTCCAGTGCGCGCGCGCGACAAGTCGAGCAGATCGTCGATAATTTTCGCCTGACCGACGACCGAACGCCGGATAGCCTCGGCTGCCTCTTGAACGACTGCGATCCCCCTTGCCTCCGGCGTGCGGGTAAGCAACTCTGCTTTCACATGAATCAGATTGAGCGGATTCTTTAGCTCGTGCGACAACACGGCAAAGAACTCATCCTTCAAACGGATGGCGGCCTCCGCCTGAAGGCGTATTTCGCGCTCAAGCTTCAGCTGTAACTGCTGCTGGCTTTCAATCCCTTTCTGATCCGTGACATCGCGAACGATCTTCGCGTACCCCTTAAAGTCGGCTGCGTCGATCGATGTCATAACGCCGCTGCAGTAGGCTTGCGAGCCATCACGTCGCAGGTGCCACCGTTCGTCTTCTGCACGCCCGGCGCTTGCCGCTTGTGCTCGCTCCGCTTGGGCAATTCCGTCCGCACGATCTGCAGGCAAGAAGATCATTTCGATGGAGTTGCCCTTCACTTCCGCTTCCTTATAGCCGAATATCCGCTCCGCACCCTTGTTCCAGCTAACGATCACTCCGTCCATGTCCTGAACGATGATCCCGTAGTCGTCAGTCGTCAGCGCCGCAAGCTTCAGCCGGTCGTCACTTGTGCGCGCTTCCAATTGTGCTTGCCGTCGAGACGTGACATCGATCAGCGTAAGCACAGCGCCGTCGATGTGATGGTCAGCGGTGCGGTACGGCAACAAACGAGCCAGAAAGGAATGCCCGTCGTTCGTTTCGACTTCACGCTCGATCATCTGCAGGCTGCTAAAGACAGCAGCAGCATCGTCGGCCAGTTCGGGATATTTTAGGCGATGCGTAAGATCGAGCAATGGGCGACCAACGTCGGACTTAATCAGATTGAACAAGCCGACCGCAGGTGCGGTATAACGCTTGATGTGCATCGCACGGTCTACAAAAACGGTTGCGATATCCGTTGAGGCTATGAGGTTCTCCAGGTCATCGTTCGCCTTGGCTGTCTCTGCCACCTTCGATTCAAGCTCGACATTGACCGTCACCAGTTCTTCATTCACCGAATGGAGCTCTTCCTTACTCGTTTCGAGCTCTTCGCTAGCCGAGCGAAGTTCTTCAACGATGGCCTGAAGCTCTTCGTTGGACGCTTTCAACTCCTCGGTCGATACGTTCGACTGCTCAATGGACGACTGCAGGTTCTCCTTGGCGAGATGCAACTCCGCTTCAAGTTGCACCGTCACCGAATCATGCGCAGCGGAGCCGCTCTGATCACTCTCGTGCCCTTCGCCCAGCGCGATGTCCTCCAATTCGACGAACGAAATCAGCACGATGTCCGCGCCGGTTGCTTGATCGTGATACGGATGTATCTTCATTCTGACTCGCGTGGTCGTCTCACCGCTGAACATGCGTACCGGTCGCGTATCGGAGTCGATGCCTTTTTGTGTCGCCTGAAACAATGCCGTGCGCAGTTCGAGTCGCAAGTCAGGATGGATCAGCTTGAGAAGGTTATGCGATGGCTCTCCGCCTGCATAATGAAAAAACCGCCCGACCTCGCCTGACATATGCACGACCTCGGCATCGCGATCGACAATGACGCTGGGAAACGCGCTGTGTTCAATCGCCCGTCGGTGCAGATCAGCCGTCGCCATGCGTGGCCGTTCAATTACCGAGGGCGTCGCGGCGCTCAGGTGCGCCGTCCCCTTAGCCAACCGCGGAAACGGCGTAGCAGCCGCACGCAGGCGCGATGTCAGGACTTTTGCTTGGTAGATCCGATTCTTTTTATCGACCGCCACGAATAGATCGTCCGCAACGTCGGCCGACTCCGAGCTTCCCAAAAACAGAAAGCCACCTGGCTTCAGCGCAAAGTGGAATGTCTGAAAAATTTCCCGCTGAATCGTTCGATCCATATAGATCAGCAGGTTGCGACACGACACGAAGTCAACCTGCGAAAACGGCGGATCGCGCAGGAGGTTGTGAGGGGCAAAAAGCACCTTTTCGCGCACCGACTTGTCAACAACGTAGCGACTGCCGGCGTGGTTGAAAAATCGGTTCAGACGGGTGGGCGGCACGTCCGTCAGGATTGATTCTGGATAGTTACCTGCTCGGGCGATTTCGATAGCGTGCTGGTCGACGTCGGTCGCGAACAAGTGAATCGCCGGCAGCTCATTTCCTTCCCGCTGGCGTTCGCATAGCAACATCGCGAGCGAGTAGACCTCTTCCCCGGTGGAACAACCGGGCACCCACACGCGTACCGGCTCGTCCAGCGCTCTTTCGGCAACGATCGTCGGGATGACCTCACGCTCGACCGCTTCGAATGCTTCCCGATCACGAAAGAAATTGGTGACGCCAATCAACATGTCTTTGAGCAGCGGCGATGTTTCCTCGGGATGCGAGTCGAGGAAACGCTCGTACAACGGCAGGCTGGGAAGTGCATTGACCTGCAGACGCCGCTCGATGCGTCGGAGAACCGTCGCGCGCTTATAGTGATGAAAGTCGTGACCCGTGCGGGTGTGTAAGGTCGTCAATATTGCGTGAAGCGCACGCTCGGCAGGCGAAGCGGTGTGCTCTCCAACACCGGCGAGAAAAACAGGCCCTCCCTGAGCAGATTGTGGCAACTCGATAGCGCGCATGTTGGTCCACAATTCGATCAGCTTTTGCGGGATGTCAACGATCGGCAAAACGATGTCCACCATGCCGGTCGCAATTGCATTGCGCGGCATGTCCTCGTACTCGGCGTCCTCAGGACTTTGCGCGATCGTGATTCCAGCGAACTCCTTAATGCGACCGATGCCAACTGACCCGTCACTTCCGGATCCAGAAAGAATGATGCTGATGGCCCGTTCGCCGTGCGCCTCAGCCAGACTTCGAAAGAACAAGTCGATCGTGACGGGCCGACCGGGTAGGCGATCAACATGCGTGACGCACAAATGTCCATCTTCCATGGACAAGTTGTTCGATGGCGAGATGAGATAAACGCAGTTCTTTTCTATTCGCGTTGGCGTCGTTACCTGAATGACGCGCATCCTCGTTGCGCGTTGCAGGACCTGGTCGGCGATGCTCTCGTGCTTCGGCGACAGATGCAAGACAATGACGAACGCCATGCCGGCATCGCTTGGCATGTTTTCAAACAGGCGAAGTAAAGTTTGGACGCCGCCGGCCGAGGCACCGATCCCGACCACCGGAAAATCGAGCGAACCTTTCGTCAAAGGTCTTTCCGGATCGGGAGCGGGGGCGGGCGTCTCGTCCGGTATTTGATTGTTTGTCATTGGGATCTCTTGGCACCGCCGTCTTAATAATCGGCGTGAGACGCAATGGGGCGTCGGCAAGCATGCAGGTCGGCCGAGTTACACCGCCAATCAGGGTAGATCGGCAATTTTTATGCCTAACCGATCCGCGTTCGGGAGCGTCCGTCCGGCATAGAAAACTCGTTGGTACATTCGCGTCTTCCGTAAGCGGCTGGGTACTGTCTGCGCGTTCGCGCACGACTTTCGATCGCCTCGCCCCAAATGCCGAAATGGCGGCGTCCATCTGAAGTACGAGACGCGCGGTCTCCCGTTGCCTTGATCGGCGTAGGGTCGGCCACAGGCGGGCTTCGATTCGGGAATGTTCAACGTTGCCCCCTAAATGCGCACTCGATAAGGCGCGCTTGACCACCGACGGCGGACCTGCTCTTGAGGTAGTAAGTCATGACGCGCAACTGGACGTCCCAGGGCTTGACAAGAACCGCTACCGTTAAAGGCGTATTTTCGGCGCCGACAGCCTCTTTACGGATGCATTGGATCTAGAATCTCGCCGCACACTCCGCTATCAAGATAACTATCGCTTTCCTATAGTCGTTTGCTCGGGCGGCCTGATCTCAGGCTACAACAAGGGCCATGGGGCACTAGGACAGGTCCCAACCTTTGCTGATCGTGGCAGAGAACGGACATATAGGCGCAAACGTCGTTCTGATCCCGCCAATTCCGACGAGTCACCTTCCCTCGCTACAAGTTTTGAGCGCGGGGGAAGCATCGACGCGGTCTGCCAAACACTCGCCAAACATCATGGTGCGCCTGCGCGAACTGGCCTAGGCTGACATCTTCGCCTAGCCCGGGAACAAGCGTTGCGGTGCCGGTTGTAATCCGGATGCAATGGCCGTCAAAGCGTCAACACTGGGGGCAAGCACATGAACGTTCTCGCGAGCATCATCGACAAGGTTTTCCCGCCCGATCATCCTGCTAATACGTTGTCTGGCGCAACAATTGCGCCGGCAACCGCTCCGCCCGATCCTTCGACCGAGCCACCGACCAATCTGACCGATACCGCCGCAACGTCACAACCTCCGGTTACGCCCATGCCGACAGTGGACATTGCAGCGATTCTTGACACGCGCCAGTCGGCCCGCACTGACCCTTTGGACTGGCGTACTTCAATTGTTGACCTTCTGAAGCTCCTTAATCTCGACAGCAGCCTTGAAGCCAGAAAGTTACTAGCCGCAGAATTGGCCTATCCAGACAGCCAAGACGACTCCGACCACATGGACGTCTGGCTCCATAAAGAAGTGATGAAGCGGCTCGCGCGGAATGGCGGCGAGGTTCCAGCCGGTTTGAAAACTTGAACAACGCTAGAAACCCCAACAAGGTGACGCACGATGACTTCGAAAGCGGGAAACGACGCATGCAATGCCGGTGTCGTGTTGATTGAACAACAACTGATCGCCTTGACGACATTCTTAACCTTGCTAGCCGACTGGGCCGGCAAGGGGCGCGCGCTGCCCGACCTCACTGCGGGCGAGCGATACCTGCAAAGGAGGCGCGCAGCGAGCCGCGCCAGCCCGCACGTTGAAGCGGGCGTGAGGCTGAAGCTCGAACCGGTTCCTATTCGACTGCTATGGGAAAGGTTTCAGGATCATCCCGAGGCGTCATCGCGCGTACTCCGAACCGCGTGTTCTAACGCCATCCTTGCGGTCGCGGCATTTTTCGAACAACACGGCATGGGCGCATTGAAGACACCCGAAGTCCAGTTCCTGATGCGCATTCGCGATGCCGCATTGAACGCGAACCTTTTTGAAATCGAGAGCGGCCAATATATTCCCGTCGCGACCTTCGATGGCCTCGCCATTTCCGACAAGCTAAACGGCGCGCCTCTTTTCGGCGATGAAACCACGGCCGGCTTTTTAGAGCTCGGCGATGTCGCCGCGCTGCTGGCGTACCTTTCGACGCACCTGAGCGGTGTTCAGACCATGGTGAGTGCCGGCGATGCGGGTTAAATGTGGTGATTGTCGACCGGCTTGGTGACTTTGAACCGGGTCGACTCGCGCATTGAAGCGGCGCTTCCGCCGATCGCGGCCATGACCATTAGTTAACTCGACACCGTCGACAGGAATTCGGGCACACAATGACCCGCGCGCCGTTCAGCAAGACCTGCTCTTCGTCCAAAATAAACTTCGTACCGACCTGCAACCGGAACAACGTCCGACCATTGAAGTGTCTGTTGGCCCATCGTTCTCACCCTGCTCGAGCGGAAATGGTCGTCTCAGCAGATATCAGGCGGGCGGAAGCGGAGGTACGCGACCGACTCCGCGCAATACGTCTCACACGAGACTATCTACACGACTACCCATTAAGCTTAGCTGCTGGATGAGACTCATCACTGCGACCTGACGGCGGCCCGTGCGATTTGAACCAGCGGAGAGCCAATTCCCCCTGTTATGAAAATACTTCTCTAAAGGGGGCTACCATCGGCGCGGCGGTTCGCACACCAGATGCGTTCTGGCGCCCTACTTACTCAATTCAATCCCGTTCAGTCGGTGACCGGCGGCCAAGTTGTTGCGCCGGCTTCGAGGTCGGGCTCAGGCACCGTGTCTAGGCCTTCTCCAAACCACGAGACTTGCTGTCGAAGTTCGGACGCGTAGCTGTCCCATCCGCTTTGATGGCCAATGAAAAGATCGTGTTGCACGAGGTTCGCCAGTAATGGACGATTGAGTTCCTCCTCCAGCAGCGCCTTGGGCCACAAGAAAAACGCGCTCGCCGCTCGCTTGGCGAACTCGTAAGGCGTCATCTCCGGATCGACCATGCGCAAGATTGCAAAGCTCATGAGCGACTCCTCTTGCGCAGCGGCTTCACCCACCGTATTGAAGCGCAGCGCACACTTCATCACGCAAGCGCTCGCTTCCAATACGTCGCCCAGATGTAGCAGCAGAGCACGTCGTTCTATACCGTCGTCCATCTCATTTTCCCCAATTATTTGTGCGGCTATTTCAACCCTATCGCTCGTCGCATTGCGGTCGTGAGACCCTGTCTGCATCGCCAGTAACCCTGCCATGGATCGCTACCCAACGTGCGCTGGCGCTTGAGCGCCGTATGAATCGTGCATTGATCCGCGGCTTTGATTTCTCGTAGCTCTTCCCATGCGACGGGCATCGACACGCCCATGCCAGAGCGCGCTCGTGCCGAGAAGGCCGCGACCGTGCTCGCCCTTTACTGTTTCTCAGGTAGTTGATGAAAATCTTGTCGACGCGGTTCTTCGGTCCAAGCACCGCGGAGAAGCGATCGGGAAACACCTTCGCCATGTGTCTTGCAATGGCCTGCGAGAATGACTTCATCTCGTCCCACCCTTGTCGGCGTGTCAGCGGAATGACGATGTGATAGCCCTTCCCTCCGCTGATCTTGATGAAGCATTTGAGCCCGACCTCGTCGAGCAGCACCTTCGCCAGTTGAGCGGCCTCCGTCATCATGCGCCACGACAAGGCAGGATCGGGGTCAAGGCCGAGGACGAATCGGTCGCGGTGCTCCAGATCTGGCTGTACTGCATTCCCGGTGTGCAGCTCGATCACGTTCATTTGAGCCAGGCCGATGAGCGCTTCGTGCGCGTCCACCGCGAGCAACGGCGGATGATTCGGATGCAGAGCGGTAGGTAACTTGGTAATGCCGGGAATGCGCGATCTTTCCTCGTGCTTCTGAAAAAAAAGCTCGCCCTCTATCCCATTAGGTGCACGTTCCAGCGACACCGGCCGATCTTGCAGATACGGTAACGCCCATTCGGCTATCTGATCGTAGTAGCGCACGAGGTCAATCTTCTTCAGACCCGTGGTCCGATC
>NZ_JAQGMM010000323.1 GCF_028292365.1 Caballeronia sp. | reverse complement strand
ACGGCCGCAGCCGACCCGACACCGCGCCCGGGAAACCGACCTTTGGCGCCTGCCCGAGCCCGATGCTCGTATACATGTTCCACATCTCTTCGGGTCTCAACTGCATCGCGATCTTGGTGGCTCCAATGTTGCTCGACTTCTGGATCACGCCGCCCACGGTCAGAACGCCGAACCCAGAGTCGTCGGTGATACGCGCGCCGTCGAGCACGAATGAACCGTTGCCGGTATCCACGAGCGTGTTCGGCGTGACGCGATGCAAATCGAGGGCGAGCGAAATCGTGAACGGCTTCATGATCGAGCCTGGCTCGAACGTGTCGGTCATGATCCGGTTGCGCAACTGCTCGCCGGTCATGCGTGAGCGGTCGTTCGGGTTGTAGGTCGGGTAATTGACGAGCGCGAGCACTTCGCCGGTCTTCACGTCGATCACGATTGCTGCGCCCGCCTTCGCCTTGAACTTCTCCACGGCGGCTTTCAGGTTCGTGTACGCGATGTACTGGATCTTGCTGTCGATTGACAATTCCACGTCGTCGCCGTTATGCGGCACGACTTGCTCGTCCACGTCCTCGACGATATGCCCCATCCGGTCCTTGATCACGCGACGCATCCCCGGCGTACCGGCAAGAACGCCTTGATCGCCGAGTTCGACGCCTTCCTGACCCTTGTCTTCTATATTAGTAAAGCCAATCAGATGCGCGGTGATCTCGCCTTCCGGATAAAAGCGCTTGTATTCACCACGTGAATAAATGCCGGGAATATCGAGGGCCGCGACTTTTTGCGCGACTTCAACGGGCACCTGGCGCTTCACATAGACAAAGGTCTTGTCCATGGAGAGCTTCGCGCGCAATTCCTTCGGCGACATATCGAGCAGCGTGGCGAGCTGGCCGAGCTTATCGGCGCCGAGATCGTCGGGAACGGCTTCGGGGATTGCCCAGATCGCCTTCACCGGCAAACTGGTCGCGAGCACGAGGCCGTTGCGGTCCTTGATCTGGCCGCGCGTGGCCGGCATTTCGAGCGTGCGCTGATAGCGGCTTTCACCCTGCTTCTTGAAGAACGCGTTGCCCGGACCCTGGATCCAGAACGCGCGCCCCGCAAGCGCGACGAACGCCATGAACAACATGAACACAACGAGCTTCGAGCGCCACATGGGGAGGCGCACCGAGAGAATGGGATTGGGCGTGAAGGCGACGCCCTTGTTCTTCTTTGGCGACGGTTTCATCGTTTCACCCCGCGTGCGGGAGGAGCCGACGCCGGAACGGGCGCAGGCAACGGCGCGTCCGTGGCCTTCGACGTCGCCGGGTCATAGTTCAGATATTGCGTGCGGCCCGTGGTGACGGGCAGCATTTTCAGGGACGTAGTTGCCAACTGCTCGATACGCGAAGTTTTCGACAACGCGCTCTGCTGATATTGAAGCTGCGAAAAATCCTGCTGCAATTGACGCTCTTCCGACTGCGCCCTTTGCACATTGATGAAAATCTGCCTTTGTTTGTTCGAGGCGCTCACCGCCGACAGCGCGCAGCCGAGGACGACGATCAGCAAGAAGATGTTGAGACGGTTCATGGCGCCGTCTCGGTAGTCTGGGCAGTAACCCGCTCGGCAATCCGCATGACAGCGGAACGCGCACGCGGGTTCGCTGCGACTTCGGCGTCAGACGCAAAGACACGACCAATCAGCTTGAGCGGCGGACTAGGCAGATCGGCGGCACGAATCGGCAAGCGGCGGTCGATCGCAGGCCCGCTTGCGTGGGCCTGCATGAAACGTTTGACGATCCGGTCCTCGAGCGAATGAAAGCTGATCACGACGAGGCGCCCCCCTTGCTCCAACAACGTCAATGCTGCGTCCAGAACTACTTGCAGCTCCGCAAGCTCTTGATTGATGTGAATCCGTATAGCCTGAAAGGTGCGGGTTGCCGGATCCTTACCCTTCTCACGGGTTTTGACGACATGACCCACGATTTGGGCAAGCTCGCCCGTGGTGACGAGAGGCCCAAGACGATCGGACTCTGCCCGGCGAGCAACAAGCGCCTTTGCAATCTGAAAAGCAAACCGTTCTTCCCCATAATCTTTAATCACCTCCGTCAGTTCCTGCACCGTTGCCCGCGCCAGCCATTCCGCGGCAGATTCGCCACGGCTCGGGTCCATCCGCATGTCGAGCGGGCCATCGGCCCTGAAGCTGAAGCCGCGATCCGGATCGTCCACTTGTGGCGACGACACCCCCAGATCCAGCAACACGCCCGACACTTTTCCTACTCCTCGCTCGGCAGCGGCATCGGCTAACGAGGCGAAACTTTCATGCACTATGGAAAATCTTGAATCCTGAATCTGCGCTGCTGTAGAAATAGCCAACGGATCTTTGTCGAAGGCGATCAGGCGCCCCGCTTCCGCCAGCTTCGTCAGGATCAGACGGCTATGGCCGCCGCGTCCAAACGTTCCATCTATATAAGTACCGTCCACACGCGTGACGAGCGCATCTACCGCCTCATCCAGCAGCACCGTGCGATGCTGCAATTCGTTTTTCATCGCAGGGGCCATGTTCTTTAGCGCCGCGTCAAAACGTAAAATTCTTCAGCGCGTCGGGCATGCCTTGCGCCATTGCCGCTTTTTCCTTCTCGGTGTAAGTCACCGCGTCCCACACTTCCAGGTAATTACCCATGCCGAGCAGCGTCACTTCTTTAGTCAACGATGCCGCCGCGCGTAATTCTGGCGATACCAATACCCGTCCAGCGCTATCGAGCTCGACATCCATGGCGTTGCCGAGATAAATCCGGCGAACCCAGATTGCGTCCATAGGGAGTGCAGCGATTTTCGAGCGAAAGATTTCCCACTCAGGGCGAGGAAACAGCAACAGGCATCCATCCGGGCTCTTGGTGAGCGTAACCCGGCCTTCTGCCTGTCCTTGCAGCGCTTCCCGATAGCGAGACGGGACGGACATCCGTCCTTTCGCATCGAGCGACAGCGCCGAAGCCCCTTGGAACACTCGCCCTCTCCTCTTCGCGCCACAGCGGCGCGTCACAACTTTGTTGGAATATGCCTGAAAGTGCGCTTCGAATCACACAAAAATACACTTTCTCACACCATTTCCCACTGTAGAGGAAGGCATTTCGCCGGTCAATACGATCTGGCGTTTTTTGACTAAATTTGTTTGTTAGAACAATGACTTAGCGCAGACCGCTAAAGTAGGCTGAAATTTCGAAAAGCGTTATGAATGAATGACGTAGTGGCGAATGTGAAGGTAGTACGTGAAATGACAGACGAAAACTGGGGGTGGTTTTGTTCATGAAGACCCGCGTGAGGTATTACGGGTCAGATGGAACGCAGAAAACGGAGGGAAGTGAGAGCGCATCCCGCCAGATTCGGCGAGATGCGTGATTGATTAAATATAGTACGCCGTGCGGGTCATGACCTTCGATGTCGCGCGCATCAGCGCACGCACCGGAAACGGCAACTCGACGCCACCCGCGTTGATGGCCGCGACGGCATGCGCAGCTTCATCGGTGCGCATTTGCTCCACGATCGCCCGCGATGCGTGGTCGTTCGCAGGCAGACTCGTCATATGGCTGTTCAGGTGCTTCTCTACCTGACGTTCAGTTTCCGCCATGAACCCGAGGCTGACGCGATCGCCAAATCTGCCGGCAATAAACCCCAGCGCCAGGGACCCCGTGTACCACAAGGGGTTGAGCAAGCTGGGCCGTGAGTCGAGGTCACGCAAACGCTGCATGGTCCACGCCAGATGGTCTTCTTCCTCACGCGCCGCGTCCTCGAAGCCGCGCTTCAAGGTGGTCGATTTAGTCGCGAGTTTTTGCGCCTGATACAGCGCCTGCGCGCACACCTCGCCCACGTGATTCACACGCATTAACGCCGCCGAGTGGGCCTTCTCTTCCACGCTTAGCGTGGTATCCGTTGCGTCGGCTGGCGCCTCAGCGCTGTCCAACTGAACCGGAGGCGCCTCTGGTATGGGACGCGACATCCGGGATACGCCGGTCATCGACCGCAGCCCACGATCGAACTCAGAGATCAGTTCATCGAGTGTCATTTCATAACTCCTGTTTCGATCTCCTGAGCGATCTTGCACCGGGCGGAGACCGATCGTCCACCTAACAAATTACCCACTCTTCCAAACGTGTAATTAGGGCAAATACGGGTCGCAAATAGGCTGAAAACCTCGATTTTACCGCATGTTGCGTAAACGTCACACGCACGTAATGAAGGGGCCGTTTTCCTTTGTCGCTAAAAGCCTCTTTGTTACATTACGTTCAACTTCAATTTTGAAGTACCGGCAGGGACGTCAACACACTGGCGCTAAGAACAGTGACCTTGCCAAACAGTTTCAACACTCTGGAGATCATCAATGAAAAAGTCGCTTCTCGCTCTGGCTGCGCTGGGTACATTCGCGGGTGCCGCGCATGCTCAGAGCAGCGTAACGCTGTACGGTATTGTCGATGCAGGTCTTGCTTACGCCAACAACGTTGGTGGCCATCACCTCTATGAAACGAGCGCCGGTAACCTGCAAGGCGATCGTTGGGGCCTGCGTGGTACGGAAGATCTGGGCGGTGGCCTGAAGGCACTGTTCGTGTTGGAAAACGGTTTCAACGCGTTTTCCGGCAAGCTGGGTCAAGGCGGTGATGAATTCGGCCGTCAAGCCTACGTTGGCCTGTCGAGCCAGTTCGGTACGGTTACCCTCGGTCGTCAGTACGACTCCGTGGTGGACTACACCGGCGCGCTGGAAGTTGGTAGCCAGTGGGCGTCGTTCTACGGTGCTCACCCGGGCGACCTGGACAACATGAACAACTCGAATCGGGTGAACAACTCGATCAAGTACACGAGCGCGAACTATAGCGGCATCACGTTCGGCGGCTTGTACAGCCTGGGCGGTATTGCTGGTCAATTCAACCGCAACCAGATTTTCTCGGGCGGTGTTGGCTATGCACAAGGTCCGTTGACTTTGGGCGCTGGTTACTTGAACGTCAAGAACCCGAACTTCTCGTTCTTTGGCAACAACGCTACGTCGAACGCCGCAACTTCGAACATGGCCGGTTCGACGGTCTACTCGGGCTATGCATCGGCTAAGACGCAGCAAGTGATCTCCGCTGGCGGTGCTTACACGTTCGGTCCGGCAACTGTCGGCGCAACGTACAGCAACACGCAGTTCAAGGATCTCGGACAGACGCCAGGCACGGGGCTGAACCCGCAAGGCCTGAATGGCAGCGCCAAGTTCCACAACGCCGAACTGAACTTCAAGTATCAGCTGACGCCGGCTCTGTTGCTGGGCGCTGCATACGACTACACGAAGGGCTACGGCGTGAACGACGCGAAGTACCACCAAGGCATCGTTGGTGTGGACTACTTCCTGTCCAAGCGGACCGATCTGTATGCCGACGGCATCTATCAACACGCGTCGGGTACGGATTCGACCGGCAAGACCGCTGTTGCAAACATCAACGGCCTGTCGGCGTCATCGACGTCGAACCAGGTTGCTGCTGTTGTCGGCATCCGTCACAAGTTCTAATAAGTCGTAATAAAACAGTTGTCTTGAAAGGCGCCTCCGGGCGCCTTTTTTTTGTGCCGATTCCGGACTGGATCGAGCCGACTTCGGCGCACGCAAAGAAAGCAGGCCTCCGCATCTTGCGATGCGAAGGCCTGCTTTTTATTTCCCTCTTTGGTGGCCGGACTTTGCTCAGGCGTTGCCGTCGCGCAACTCGCGGCGCAATATCTTGCCGACGTTACTCTTGGGCAACTCCGCCCGGAACTCGATCACGCGTGGCCGCTTGTAACCCGTTAACCGCTCCTTACAGAAGGCCATGACATCGGCCTCAGTCAAATGCGGATCGCGGCGAACGACAAACAGTTTGACCGCTTCGCCCGAGGTCGCATCCTTCACGCCGACCGCCGCCACTTCGAAGACACCCGGAAGCTTTGCCACCACATCCTCGATCTCGTTCGGATACACGTTGAAGCCCGACACCAGGATCATGTCCTTCTTGCGGTCCACGATCTTCACGTATCCGCGTTCGTCCATGATGCCGACATCACCCGACTTGAAGAAGCCGTCGGCGGTCATCACCTTTGCCGTCTCATCGGGACGGTTCCAGTAGCCCGCCATCACCTGTGGCCCGCGAATGCAAATCTCACCAGGCTGACCGAGCGGCATATCGTTGTTGTCGTCGTCGCGGATGGTGAGTTCGGTGGAGGGGAACGGCAAGCCGATCGTGCCGGTGTATTCGGTAGCGGTCACGGGATTACACGTCACGCAGGGAGATGTTTCGGACAGCCCATAGCCTTCGATGATCGGCGAACCCGTTGTCTCGAACCATCGCCTCGCCACGGCTTCCTGCACGGCCATGCCACCGCCGTTCGCCGCGATCAGCTTGGAAAAATCGAGTTTGGCGAATTCCGGATTGTTCAGCAGTGCGTTGTACAGGGTGTTCACGGCCGGAAAGGTGTTGATCTGAAAGCCCTTCAGCTCCTTGATCGTGCCCGGGATATCGCGTGGATTCGGAATCAGGATGCCCATTCCGCCCGTGCGCATGGTCAGGAAGCCGCAAACGGTCAGTGCAAAGATGTGATAAAGCGGCAGCGCCACGACGGTCACGAATTGATCGATGTCCGGCCGGTTCTTGCGTCCAGGTTCGAGCCAGACTTCGGACTGCAAGACGTTCGCAATCAGGTTCCGATGCAACAGCATCGCGCCCTTCGCTACGCCCGTTGTGCCACCGGTGTACTGGAGAAAAGCAATGTCGTCGGGACCTTGCTTGATGGGTTTGAGCGTTTCGCGTGCACCTTGCCGAAGGGCTGCGTTGAAACTCACATGGCCCGGAAGCGTCCACGCCGGCACCAACTTCTTCACACGCCGCACGACGAAGTTGACGATCACGCCTTTCGCGCCCATCAGGTCGCCCATCGACGCAACCACCACGTGCTTGATCGCGGTGTTTTTTACGACGGCCTGCACGGTATGCGCGAAGTTTTCGAGCACGACGATTGCCTCGGCACCGGAATCCCTCAACTGATGCTCGAGTTCACGCGGCGTATAGAGCGGATTCACGTTCACAACCACATAACCTGCGCGCAGAATGGCGGCGATCGCGACCGGGTACTGCAACACGTTCGGCATCATGATCGCGACACGCGCACCGGTCGCAAGCCCACGCGACTGGAGCCACGCGGCTAGCCGGCTGGACAGCGTGTCGAGCTCACCATAGGTGATCGCCTTGCCCATGCAGACAAACGCACGTTTGCTGCGATGTTCGCGAAAACTCTCTTCCAGCAGGTCGGAAAGCGAATTGTACTGAGTCTCATCGATTTCCTCGGGCACGCCTGCCGGATAGGACTTCAGCCAAATTTTTTCCATACGGCGTCTCCTTTGTATGATTTTAGAATGGTCGTGCGAAAATAGTCCGTAGCGCATCGTAGCCGCTCGATCGCATTCCGACAACCGGGTTAGACGCCAGCTTCCAATCTCACCGGTTCGTGCTTCCCCTTAAGCTCGCTGGCTTCCACGCAATTTTCCCCAACTCATTTCTCGACTCATTTCTCGATTCAATAAGCCGCCTCGACCTCCACGAGACAGTCATAAAATGTCGCAGACCCGCCGAGATCGGTGAGCGCCTGGCTCGTTACCTGGTTGGCGTTGCAGCCATCCGGCGCCAGCTTCTTCCACCATACCGATAAACCCACCACGACGCCTTCACGCGCGCGATCGGTGACGCGCACGCGTGCCTGCATCGAACCGCGATCGTTGAATACGCGGACCAACTCACCTTCGGTGATCTGACGGGCCTGGGCATCGGCGGGATGCATGTCGAGATGCGGTTCACCTTCCGTCGAGCGCAGGCTTTCCACATTAACGAAGCTGCTGTTGAGGAAGTTCCGTGCGGGCGGCGAGATCATCGCGAGCGGATAACGGGCGGCGAGTGCCGGCGCGTACTCGGCCGATTCGTACGGCGGCAGGTAATCCGGCACAGGCTCAAGCCCGGCACGTTGCAAACGCTCGCTGAAAAATTCGCACTTCCCCGATGGCGTGTGGAAACCGCCCTCGGCGAACGGCGCCTCCGCCAGCTTGAGTTGCGCCCAGCCCTTTGTTTTCAGCGTGTCCCAGGTCACGCCGGCGAGGGCGGGATCCTCCCAGCGGAATGCCTTCGATGCCAGCTCTTCATCGCTTTCGAATAGCGCCGGATGCGTCAGCCCCATCGCCCTGGCCAAGCCGCGGAAAATCTCCGTGTTCGGCCTCGACTCGCCAACCGGAGCGATGGCCGGCAAGTTCGCCATCACGTGCGTGTGGCCGTATGACTTGTGGGCATCGAGATGCTCTAGCTGCGTAGTCGCCGGCAAGATGAGGTCGGCGTAGTCGGCGGTGTCGGTCTGGAAATGCTCGAGCACGATAGTGAACAGATCCTCGCGCGCGAACCCCGCTGCGACCTTCGCCGAATCTGGTGCGACCGCGACCGGGTTCGAGTTGTAGACGATCAGCGCCTCAACTTTCGGGCCGAAGCTGGCGTCGCCAGCGTGCAGCAACGCGTCGCCGATAGCATTCATGTTCACCATTCGCGGCAGTTTCGACGGCCACCCCGGCAGCAGGTCCGGCCGTTCGAGCGCGTTGACATCGACCGGCGCCCAATTCGACGACGACAGCAGCAAGCCCCCCGACCGCTCACGCCACGCACCCGTGAGCGAAGGCAGACACGCGATCGCACGAACCGCATTGCCACCGCCTCGCACGCGCTGCATACCGTAGTTGAGACGTATTGACGCTTTTCTAGTCGATCCGAAAGCCCGCGCGAGATCGATTACAACCTGCTCTTCGATCCCGCATATTTGCGCAACACGCGCCGGCGGATAAGCGTCAGCGCGGGCCTTGAGTTGATCGAAGCCGAGCGTGTAGGCATCGATGTAATCCTGATCGATCAGCCCTTCGCCGATGATCACGTTCATCATGCCGAGCGCCAGGGCGCCGTCCGTGCCCGGTTTCAACGCAATGTGCTGATGACATTTTTCAGCCGTGAGCGAGCGGTATGGATCGATGGCAATCAACCGTGCGCCTCGGCGCTTGGCTTCCTGCGCGCGCGTCCAGAAGTGCAGATTCGATGCAATCGAATTCGATCCCCAAATCAGGATCAGCTCGCTTTCCTCGAAATATTCGGTATGCATACCGAGACTTCCGCCATACGTGTAGCGCAAGCCCGCCGCGCCGGCAGCAGCGCAAATGGTGCGGTCCAGGCGCGACGCGCCGAGCACATTGAAGAAGCGTGCGGCGATGCTTTCGCCTTGAACCAGGCCCATCGTGCCGGCGTAGCTGTAAGGCAAGATGCCTTCAGGTGCACGGGCCGCGATCTCATTCAGGTGCACAGCCGCGAATGCCAGCGCTTCCTCCCAGCTCACCGCTTCGAAACGGCCCTCTCCCTTCGCACCGACGCGACGCATCGGCGTGAGCAATCGATCCCGATGGTGAGTTCGTTCCGCATAGCGCGACACCTTCGTGCAAAGCACGCCTTGGGTGGGCGGATGATCGGGATCGCCGGTCACCTTGATCGCGCGGCCGTCCTTCACAGTGACGCGCATCGCACAGGTGTCGGGACAATCGTGTGGACAAACAGCGCGGGCGAATTCGGTGGGAGCGTTCATGCGGATATCCGGTGGGAATGTGCAAAAAGCGAACAGATAAGAAGATTTTATTACGGTTGACCGACCTCGCCGTCTCGCATCTCGATAAATAATCGCGGGCGTAGAATGGTGCAATCGACGCGGACGAAAGCACGCGCAACGTCATTTTTTAAGACAGAGGGCAGTTTATGAATCTGATTCCAGAAATCGAAGCGTCGCATGAGGAAATCAAAGCGCTGCGACGAACGATCCACGCGCATCCCGAGTTGCGCTACGAAGAAGTCGGTACGGCAAAGCTCGTTGCCGAAAATCTCGAACGATGGGGCCTGGAAGTTCATCGTGGCATGGGGAAGACGGGCGTAGTCGGGGTGTTGAAACGCGGTTCGAGTAGTCGATGCGTGGGCTTGCGTGCCGACATGGATGCCTTGCCGATCGCGGAAATCAACACGTTCGGGCACCGGTCACAGAACGAAGGCCGCATGCACGCGTGCGGACACGACGGCCATACCGCCATGTTGCTGGGCGCGGCGAAACATCTGGCTAAGCACGGCAAGTTCGATGGCACGATCGTGTTCATCTTTCAGCCGGCCGAGGAAGGTGGCGCCGGCGCCAAGGCGATGATCGAGGATGGGCTGTTTGAACAATTTCCCGTCGATGCCGTGTTCGGCATCCACAACTGGCCGGGCATCCCCGCAGGCTACTTCGGGGTCACGCCAGGTCCGATCATGGCATCGAGCAATGAATTTCGCATCAATATCAAGGGCGTCGGCTCACACGCAGCTTTACCGCACAATGGACGCGACCCGGTTTTCACGGCGGTTCAGATCGCCAATGGGCTGCAAGGGATTATCACGCGTAGTAAGAAACCCATCGACACCGCCGTCCTTTCGATCACCCAGATCCATGCTGGAGACACGTCGAATGTGGTCCCCGATGATGCTTGGCTCGGCGGCACGGTGCGAACATTTACCGTCGAGACACTTGATCTGATCGAGCGCCGGATGCGGACGATTGCGAAGGCGACCGCGGCGGCGTACGAGTGCGAAGTTTCCATCGACTTTCATCGGAACTATCCGCCCACGATTAACGACGCTGAGCAGACGCGCTTCGCGGCGTCGGTGATGGCGGAGGTAGTCGGCAAGGAAAACGTCAACGCCACCGTCGAACCAACGATGGGCGCCGAAGACTTTGCTTTCATGCTTCTAGCGAAGCCAGGTTGCTATGCATTCTTAGGGAATGGCGAAGGGTCGCATCGCGACACTGGGCATGGATTAGGGCCTTGCACGCTTCACAACGCAAGCTACGATTTCAACGATGCGCTGTTATCCGTTGGGTCGACGTATTGGGTTCGGCTCGCGGAAAAGTTCTTGGCTGCCGGAGGGGATCAAGCTACGCGTTGAATGAGTTAAACCGCGTTTAATGTCGATGCGTCCGCTCTGTTGAAGCGGGCGCATTTTTTTGTGGCGATGGGCTGTGTTTCAGCTGTTGAGTCAATATCCCGAGGATACGCATTGATGGGCGTTTGCGCCGCGAGATTGAGAGCCGCTCAATTGAGTTTGCTTCTTTTTTATCGCCCTGGAGCGCCGCGAAATAGGCAGCGTGCATGCACGTGCCACCGCGCTGCCCTCGCCTGCGGCGATGCCCTTTGATGGAGGACTGTGATTCTTTATAACGGGGTTTTGAAGGGTGGAGCCCGAAACGCAAAAACCCCACCTTTTAGGGGTGGGGTTTTGTCGAAGCTGCGATGGACTGCAGCGAATGAGGAGCCTGACGATTACCTACTTTCACACGGGTATCCGCACTATAATTGGCGTGTAGTCG
>NZ_JAQGMM010000318.1 GCF_028292365.1 Caballeronia sp. | reverse complement strand
TTGAGCTCACGACTATTAAATGCGGTTGTAATCATTGATCGTGCATTCTCTCTAACGAATTTTTCTCGTTGAAAGAATGCCCCTGTGCTCCAAAACCTCTTGACGCTTTGCCTATGCAGTCCGACCGGAAAAAGGCCGCATGTCGAAACTCCGTGCGCCATGCGCTAAGTTGCCGAAACGTTGAATTTCCCTGCATGGAAATCCGCAAAGGCCTGATTAAGTTCATCCTGCGTATTCATGACGAACGGCCCGCGCGAAGCGATCGGCTCGTGAATTGGATCGGCATGGCCAAACAGAATGATGGAATTCTCCGTTGCCTCCAGCTCGACCACGTCACCGTCATCGTGCAGTTCTGCAAGATTGAACTGCGCAACTTGCCCACCATCGATGGCGATACTGCCGCGAACGACATACATAAAGATCTGCCGGCCCGCTACACCAGCGAATTTCACACGACCACCGGCTGCCACCCGGACAACGGACATGAACGTGTCAGTCAGGGACTGGATTGGGCCGCGGAAGCCTGCACATTCGCCGGAGACCAGTTGAATCCGAGCGGTGCCGTCTTGCGTGGGAATAGACGGAATAGCATCTTCCTGCACACCAACGTACCGCGGCGCGGTCATCTTCAGCGTGGCCGGAAGGTTGAGCCACAACTGGAGGATCTCCAACTTGCCGCCTCGCTCCATGAAACTCTGCGGCGACAGCTCGGCATGTACGAGGCCGCTACCCGCGGTCATCCACTGCACGCCACCCGCATCGATGATGTTTTCGTGGCCGCCGGTATCCGAGTGCGCGAGACTGCCTTCCAGCACAAATGTCACCGTCTCAAAGCCCCGGTGCGGATGCGGACCGAACGGCAAGCCACCGTTATTAGGTGCGTAGACTTGCGGACCATGATGGTTAAGAAAAAGAAACGGATTCATATCCGGTAAGTCGGGACCGGGCAAGGGACGTCGCGTCGCCAGATCCCGGATGTCGTCACGGTAGGCGCGATGGATCGCCTTGATTGTGCGGTTTGCCATGATGTGCTTCCTTGCGGCGCAGCCGGCTGACAGCCTGCCCCGCCTGTTGGTGACTCACTTGAAGGAGGGTGCCAAAGGCACCATGAAAGAGCCTGTTGGCAGATCAGCGGGTGCCTTCCTGCAGGCCGAGGAGTTGCCATTCCCACTTCAAGCCGTGGCCGAAGCCACCGCCGCGCTTTTCGAACAGCTTCACCACCTGTTCGGCCGTGTCCGCCCTGCTCCAGTCGCGTTGCACTTCGCTGACATAGCTGACGGTGGACAGCGGACGTGCGCCGGCCTGCACCATCCGTTGAACAGCGCGCTCGTGCGCTTCGACGCTGCTGGCGCCCGAGGCGTCAGTGACGATGTAGACCTCGAAGTCGGCTGCCAGCGCGGACAGCACGGGCATCGTCAGGCAAACCTCGGTCCATAGACCCGCCATCACCAACTTCCTCTTGTCCGTGTTCTTCACCCATTCGCGCACGCGCTCATCGTCCCAGGCGTTCAGGCCGAAGCGATCGATGGGCTTTTGCTCCGGATGCACCGCCTGAAGTTCGGCAAACATTGCCTGGCGTTCCGCGAATGCCGTCGTGAACAGGGTGGGTATATTGAAGATCCTGGCGCCCTCGGCCAGGAAGGTCGCATTGTTCACGACCGTTTCCACGGAATGCGAACGGACGGTCAACAACTGCAGGTATTGATGGTCGATCAGCATCACAGCGTGGTTGTCGGGGGTCAACAGCGTGTCGTCGGTATTCAGCGTCATGGTGTTCACATTAGAAAGAGATGGGAAAAGTGCCTGTCGGCGTCCTCGTCTGCAGGCGTCGCAACCGGAAGGTCCTTCGAGCCGCACTGTCCGCTCTACGGACCACCCGCTGCTCCTCGGGCCTTGCCTGCCGCGATCTGGAATGAATATTAGATATGGGACGATTTACCCGGTAGTACGCTATATTTGCCATCAGCGTTCTATTTTATGAACGATGGGGACATCAATGCACGATCTGAATGACCTGTTTTTCTACGTCCAGGTGGTGGACAACGGCGGCTTCGCGCCGGCGGGACGAAAGCTGGGCACGCCGAAATCGAAACTGAGCCGTCGGATTGCACTGCTGGAGGAACGTCTCGGCGTGCGGCTCATACAGCGCTCAACGAGACAATTTGTGGTGACGGAGATCGGCCAGGACTACTATCGCCACTGCGTTGCGATGCTGGTTGAGGCCGAAGCAGCGGAGGCCGCGGTCGAGCGCTCCCGCTCCGAGCCTCGCGGCATCGTGCGTCTAAGCTGTCCTACGGGCCTGGCGGCACTTGGAGTAGGAGAAATGGTCGCCCGGTTCATGATGCAAAACCCCCATGTTCAGGTCCACATGGAGGTCGCCAACCGGCGCGTCGACGTCGTCAGTGAAGGATTTGATATCGGGTTGCGGGTGCGCTTCCCGCCGCTCGAAGACGCCGATCTCGTGATGAAGGTGCTCGGAGACAGTTCCCAGCGCCTGGTTGCACATCCCGCCTTACTGGCGAGATATGCGCCCGACTCTGCGCCCGAAGAGCTTGGACGTTTGCCGAGTCTGGATCTTGGGCCACCGATGCGCGAACACCGTTGGACCCTTGAAGGGGCTGACGGGAGCCGACTCGAAATCAACCATCAACCCCGGCTCGTCACGACCGATCTGGCCGCCTTGTATCACGCCGCACTTCTTGGTGCCGGCGTCGTGCAACTGCCAGAGATTCAGGTGAGGCAGGATCTGCTGCAAGGTCGTCTGATCGAGGTGCTTCCCTGCTGGTTGCCGCGCAGCGGCATCATCCACGCGGTATTCCCGTCCCGGCGCGGACTGCTGCCGGCCGTGCGCCATTTGATTGACTTTCTTGCCACCGAGTTTGCTGCTCAAGCGGATGCCGAATGTGCCGCCCGGGAAGTGCAGCTCCGCACGCACACGCGGAGCGCGTCCCGGCGTACAAGGAATTCTGCGTGATCGCTATCCCCCAAACAACAAGCGGCAGGCCGCGCGTCATGCCGAAAAGGGCGGGCCCGGGCGCCGACCGAGTGAATGTTCGCCAGTAAAACTGCATCCGATGGAAAGATTGCCGAACCGCGGCATGCGCACAACCGCGCGTTGGACCCAACAGGTTTGCCGCACAAGCGAATCTGTGGCCAATTCGCATCACAGTCCTTGAACCTTTAGATGCAAGGACCTCATCCATGAACAACACCGTCGCCCAATGGGAGACGCGTTGCAACTATCTGTCCAGCCCGAAGTTCATAGACGCCATTGAGCGCTATCTGGCGTACCGGCTCGCGCATGGACTGGGCACGACCGTCAAGCGAGCTGAGTATCGCGGTTTTCATTGCGACCCACCGCTTATTTTGAGCCGAACAGGCTACCCTTATCGCTCAACAAAAAAGCGGCGAACAAATGACCATGGCGAGGTTGCCGACTACTGGGCTGCGGACTCGCTCCAAGCCTATGTGACGGGGGCCTTTAACGCGGTGAGCAGCTTAGTGTCGCCGTTACTGCCAACCACCGGCAGTAACGGTGGGCTACGCCTTGGACGTCGTTCGCGATCATTGTGCGAGCCAGGCCTGCCCGCCCTTCTTCATCTGTACTTCGAGGTCGCTACCCTTCGTCGCAAAGACGCGGCGCACCGGAAAGCCGCTTTTTTCCAGCAGATAGGCAAGCGGTGCATAAGCGCTGGGATAACGGGCAACGATTGCCTTGTCGATGTCGACAATCCCGATCGGAAACGTGAACGATCCCATGTCGTAAATGCATTGACGCTTGACTATCTTCCAGACGCCGCCGCGCATTTCGACGAGATCGTAGAAGCGGCTGTGTGCCGCGCAGCCGAGACCAAGCTTCAGGTTCTCGCCAATAATCACCGCGTTGGTTTCGACCACTGCCTTGCGGCCATTGAACGCCACCACCGGCGACGTGATGAGGTGTTTCGTCCGCAGATCCGATGCGCCCATGCGCATTGAAGCATCGACAAAGTCGCTCGCCTTACCTTCAAACCACGTGACCTCGATCTCGCCGTCCGGATGGAACAGGGTGCGCAGGTGGTCCCACTGAGCGAGATCGCGGTGAATCCAGCCCGTCATCAGGTCAGCGATATCCATTCTGTCTTGCAGGTTCGTTTGCATTCGAGGTTCCTCTCCAATCAGGATTGCACGGCGTGCCGCGTCGAAAGCGGGCCGAATGAAGACAGTGTTGCTCATTGCTGCCCGGTAACTCAAATAGATTGATATGATTGATTAATCAATCTGAGTGATGGGTCGTCCGATGGATTTGCGCCATCTTCGTTACTTCGTCGCCGTTGCTGAAACGGGGCATTTCGGCCGGGCCGCGCAGCAGTTGCACATCGTGCAGCCAGCGCTAAGCATGCAGATTCGCGCGCTCGAGGAGGAGATCGGCGGACCGCTCCTCGTACGCACCAGCCGGCGTGTCGAGCTGACCGAGGCAGGCGAGCTGCTGCTCGTCGAGGCGCGTCGTACCCTCATGCAGGCCGAACGTACGAAGGCAATTGTGCAACGCTCTCTACGGGGTGACATCGGCAGCGTAAAGGTCGCCTTCGCCGGGAATGCGGTGATGACCGGTCTGCTCATGGATGCGTTGCGCGAATTTCGGCTACGTTATCCCGAGGCGCAACTCGAACTGCATGAATTGGCACCACATCTGCAAGGCGAGGCAATTCGGACCGGGCAGGTCGACGTAGGCTATAGCCCTACTCACGAGTGGGCGGCCAGTCTGGCACTGGTCGCCGAGGCAGTTGGTCAATGGCCGATGATGCTCGCGATGTCATCCGAGCATCCGCTCGCGAAGCGCAAGCGTGTGTCGATCTCGCTGTTGAAGGGAGAGCCGGTCATCATGTACAGCAGCGGCGACGGTGACGCCGTTCTTGAGCGCCTCCGGACTTACCTGGGCACATCGTTCCTTCCAGCGCACCGGGTGTCGAGCACACTGAGTGTGCTGGCGTTGGCCGCGGCGGGACTGGGCGTCGCACTAGTACCCGCGCCACTGAACAAGGTTGCCATTCCAAACTTGACCTACCGTCCGGTCGCGGAGACCGACATAGTGGCAGATTTAGTGCTGTTAAGTCGGGCCAACGAAACCGAAGGCGCGGTGCGCGCATTTCTGGCGCTCGCGAGGCTGCGGTCGGTTGCAAGTTGACTTGATCCGGGCGGCCCGGCGAGACATCGGGGCCTCTACAAAGGGCTGTTCACGGCCGAGTTTCGGCCATTGCACAGATCGGGCGAACGTCGCTTCCTGGCCGATGCTGTTGAAAAAGTTGATGCCGAGCTGTTTTGCGAGGTTTTCATGGGTCGTTATACCCTTGACCAAGGCTCACGAGCGGCTTGTAGGCTAATCTGAGAGGCCGAGCGCGGCAACGCCATGCGGCGACTTTTTCAACAGCATCGGCCGGACCCCGCCGGTCGGTCAGCCGCACCACGTACGCTGACTGCGAACGATAGCTGCACTGGCACTTTGAGTTTCCGACGATGCCACAACGATGCAAAGGCTTCCCGACACTGGTGTGGTGAAACTGAGGGTATCGACGACGACCGATGCAATCGGGTAGACCGAAATGATGCATAGGACGCACTGGTGATTGGATTGCGGGATCCATGCTTTGAAACGACCGTCGAAAAACAATGCGTGAGACAAATCGGTTGCCACACGTGCGAACCGGTATTTAGCCACGCCGAACTGGCGAGCCGCGTGT
>NZ_JAQGMM010000290.1 GCF_028292365.1 Caballeronia sp. | reverse complement strand
CCACCCATAGCGGACGTGCCTTCGGGCCATGCGCATGAAACCACGCAAGTCGGCTTTCGACCGAGACCGGTTCCAGGTCAGCAGTGACAAGGCGCGAGGGCACGGTGGAATTGTAGATGGCCACGATGCCGGGAAGATCGTCGAGCGTGGCGTCGCGAAAATTGGGGTTCATAGTGCGGTCGCGTGCAAAAAGAGTGTTTCAGAGTGGTTCGATAATCAGGCAGCGTTAAATACGTCGCGATAGCCCAGGAACAGTTCTTCGAACACCAGCCGCGCGTTCAGTGGATGATTTTCCACCGCGCGCTGCCGGGTCACCGTCTTTTGAAAGCGGGCGAACCGCTCGGTATCGATCTGCGCCGCACAGCGTTCGAGCGCCTTCGATGCCCCCGGAAAGTAGCGCGGACGCCCTGCCGCTTTCTGTGCGAGCAGGTCGTAAAGCCAGCGCTGCAGCCAGCCGAGCACCATGGGCACGGGAAGTTTCTGCAGGCTTTCCCCGCACGCGAAAGCGTCGCAGGCCGGGCCGGCGGCCAGTTGCGCCAGCGCGAAATCACGCAGCGCGCGGTTTTCATCGGAAGCGAGCGCCAGCGCGGTCAGCGGTGCGCCGCCCGCTTCCGCCAGCACGGCCGCGGGACGCTCCACGCCCTGCTGCGCGAGCCATGCGACGGCCGGCTCGGTGGCCGGAAGGGTCATTGGCCATTGGCGGCATCGGCTGATGATGGTTGGCAGCAAGCGGTCTATGCGCGCCGTGACGAGAATGAACACCACGCCCGCAGGCGGTTCTTCCAGCGTCTTGAGCAATGCGTTTGCGGCGAACACGTTGATCGATTCCGCCGGATACACCAGGACGACACGCAAGCCGCCACGGTGCGAGCCGAGGCTGAAGAAATTCATCAGCCCGAGCACCTGATCGATCTTGATCTCCTTGCTCAGCACCTTCGTTTTCTTGCCGTCCTCGTCTGCCTTGTCAATCTTGTCGTCGTTGATCAATTCCCCTGCGAGCGCTTCCGGCAGCACCGCGCGATAGTCAGGATGGTTGCCCTGGCTGAACCACAGGCAGGCAACGCACTTTCCGCACGGTTCGCGCGTCTCAGTGGGAGTTTCGCAGAGCAGGCTCTGAGCAAGATGTTGCGCGAACTGCAATTTACCAATGCCCGCGCGACCGTGCAGGAGCAACGCGTGCGGCCAGCTTGCACGCAGTTGTTCGAGACGGGTCCAGTCATCGGTTTGCCACGGATAGATCATGAAAAGTCTTTTGGATCAGGTATTTGCAAAGCAATCTTGCGAGTCTTAATTTACTTTAACTCGTCGGTAAAATTCAATTAATTCAACCGGTTGTTGACAGTAATTGAAGTTTTTTCGACGTTCAAGCTGATGTTGCGTCAATGGACGCCAGCGGGAAAAACCGCCGCATAGCGCGACTTAAAGTAAATTATTGATAATAATTTTTCATAAAATCAAATACTTGCAACCACTTCTTCAAGTTGTTTCTGAATATCAGCTATCGATTGAGTAGCGTCAATTATCACAAATCGCTCCGGCGATTCCGCGGCCCGGCGCAAATACTCAGCCCGCGTGCGGCCGAAAAACGAATCTGATTCGCTCTCGAACTTGTCTGGTGAGCGAACCGCGCCGCGTCGTTCGCTGGCAACGTTCGTTGGTACATCGAAGAGGACGGTCAGGTCTGGCTGAAAACCGCCCTGCACCCATCGCTCGAGCGCTTCCAGTTTGTCACGCGGCAAACCGCGGCCGCCGCCCTGATACGCGAAGGTGGCATCGGAGAAACGATCCGACAGCACCCAGTCGCCTCGGGCCAGCGCCGGCTCAATGATCTGCGCCAAGTGTTCCCGGCGTGCCGCGAACATCAGCAACGCTTCGGTTTCGAGGTCCATCGGCTGGTTGAGCAGCAGGTCTCGCAGGCTTTCACCCAACGTCGTGCCGCCGGGCTCTCGCGTGATCACGACCGAACGGCCGGTGGCGGCAATCTTGTCGTCCAGGCGCTGACGAAACCACGCGAGGTGCGTCGTCTTACCCGCGCCGTCGATGCCTTCAAACGTGATGAATCTGCCGCGCACCATCATTGTCCCCGGATGTACTTGTCGACGGCCCGATTGTGGTCGCCGAGATTGTCTGAAAAGAAGCTGCTGCCGTCGCCGCGCGACACGAAATACAGTGCCGTGCTGGACGCAGGATTGACCGTCGCCGCTAGGGCCGCCACGCCCGGCAGCGCGATCGGACCGGGCGGAAGGCCCATGCGCGTGTAGGTATTGTACGGAGTGTCGGTTTGCAGGTCTTTTTTACGCAGCCGGCCAGCGTAGGCCGAACCCAGCCCGTAGATCACCGAAGGGTCCGTTTGCAGCGGCATGCCAATGCGCAGCCGGTTCGTGAACACGGCGGCGACCAGCGGCCGGTCGGCGGCGCGCCCCGTTTCCTTTTCGACAATCGACGCCATGATCAGCGCGTCGTAAGGCGTCTTGTACGGCAAATTCTGCGCGCGAGTAGCCCAGGCTTCATCGAGGCGTTGCTGCATCAGTTTGTACGAGCGTTTGTAGACGGCGATGTCACTCGTGCCTTTATCGAAGAGATAGGTGTCAGGGAAGAACAAGCCCTCCGCACTCGCCCGCGCAATCACGTCGTCCGGCGCGCCGATTGCCTTCAGCAAGTCGGTATCGGTCATGCCAGCGGTGTCGTGCTGCAACGCCGGATTGCCGTCCAGTTCGTTGCGCATTTTCTGGAAGGTCCACCCTTCGATCACGGTCGCCACATATTCGTTGACGTCGCCGCGGGCAATTTTCTGCAGCATCTCGTAGGGCGTGATGCCCTCCTTGAACGCGTAGTTACCGGACTTGAGCTGCGACGAAAGGCCGAGCGCGCGCGTCATCAGCACAAACAACTGCTGCTGGACGTGCGCGCCGCCGCGGTCCAGCTGGAGGGCCACGCTGCGTAAGGTGCTATGGGATTTGATGGTGATGTCGAGTTCGGGTGAGGCCAGCTCGACCGGGCTATTCGCCCACTTGAACATGCCCCCAGCGAGTGCACCGGCAACCACGACCGCGACGACAGCCACGGTCAAACATTTCTTCAAAAGGGACATGCGAAACACGCTCTAAGTAAGACCCATATAATACTTGTTCGCCTCCGTCAAAGTCAGGTCCATGAATTCCTCGACCCTCTCACCGCTTTCATCCCCCTTCGACGCCGTTCTCCATGCAGGCGTATTCGTGCCGCTGACGCAGTTCGGGATTATCGACACCACCGGCGACGACGCCGCTGCTTTTCTTCACACGCAATTGACGAGCGACGTCCAACATCTGGACGCATCGAGCGCCCGTCTCGCTGGCTATTGCTCGCCGAAGGGCCGCTTGCTGGCGTCGTTTCTAATGTGGCGATGCGGCGAAGCCGTGCGCCTGATGCTTGCCGCTGACATCCAGGTATCGGTGCAAAAACGCTTGTCGATGTTCGTGATGCGCGCGAAAGCGAAGCTTGTCGATGCCACGCCGTCGCTCGCCGCGGTGGGTTTTGCCGGCGATGTCCGCAAGACGCTGTCCCATCTCTTCGACGCCATGCCTGACGGCGTGCACGTGAAAGTGGACGGCCCGCTCGGCTCGCTGATCCGCGTTCCCGATGCCGCCGGGCGGCCGCGCTTCCTCTGGGTTGGTCCCAAGGCCGAAGTCGAAGCGCGCCTCGCCGATATCGAAAAGCAGCTCACACGCGCCCCGGCCGAGGTATGGGACTGGCTCGACATTCACGCTGGCGAACCGCGCATTACGCAGCCCACTTCCGAGCAATTCGTCCCGCAGATGGTCAACTTCGACGTGCTCGGCGGCGTCAACTTCAAGAAGGGGTGTTATCCCGGACAGGAAGTGGTCGCACGCAGCCAGTATCGCGGCACGATCAAGCGCCGTACGTCGCTGGCCCATGCCGAAACAGCAAAAGCCGGCGACGAACTGTTCCACTCCGACGACCCCGGCCAGCCGTGCGGCCTGGTAGTCAACGTGGCGCCTGCGCCCGGTGGCGGCGTTGATGCGCTCGTAGAAATCAAGCTCGCGGCGCTTGACCAGGGTTCGGTACACGTGGGTTCGGCGGACGGTCCCGCGTTGAAGTTCTTGCCGCTGCCCTATGCGCTGCCGACGGAAGTCTGACTTATTGCGGACGGTTCGCTCATGTGCCTGATTGTCTTCGACTGGCAACCGGACGCGACAGCGTCTGACGCTGAGCGCCCGTTGCTCACGCTCGCGGCCAACCGCGATGAGTTTTTTCATCGCGAAACCGAGCCGTTGCACTGGTGGGAAAACGCGCCGGAGGTGCTCGCCGGCCGCGATCTGACGGGCGGCGGAACCTGGCTCGGCGTTACGCGCGACGGCCGTTTTGCCGCGTTGACGAACTATCGGGCGCCGGCGGAAGTGCGGCCTGACGCGCCGACTCGGGGTACGTTGGTCAGCGATTATTTATCTGGCACACCGGTCGCGCCGATGGCCTACCTGGACACGGTGGCCCGCGATGGACATCGGTACAACGGGTTCAATCTGGTTGTGGGTGACTTCACGCGGCGCGAGCTTGCCTGGTACGGTAATCGTGCCGATGCCCCGCCTTCGCTTCTTGACTCGGGCATTCACGGATTGTCGAATAGTCTGCTCGACACACCTTGGCCCAAGCTCGTCGCGCAACGCGACGCGTTGCGCGATCTGCTTCACGTCGATGAACGGCCGTCGCTGGACAGCCTGATCGAGACCATGCGCAACCCCCAACTCGCCGATGATCATCTGCTGCCGTCTACCGGGCTCTCGCTTGAGCGTGAGAGAGTGTTGTCGGCGGCGTTTATTGAGTCCGAGGGTTACGGCACGCGCAGCACGACGGCGTTGCAGGTAACGGCGGTTGACGGTGTCTTGACGCTGCAAATCAAGGAACTCAGTGACGACGATGGTTCACACCGGATCGAACGCCCTGGCACGTTCGAACGAAGTGATGCGTTCACGATTGTGCGGGCGGCTTAGGATGATTTAGGACCGTCGAACTCCGAGCGAAACTTTGTGCGCGTAAAGTTTTCGACGCTGGTTTTTAGCTCTCTGTGACGTTCATATATCGACGCAATGCATCTGCTGCGTCCGCATGCGCTTTCGCCACATCCGGCACAAAACCGCCCATCTTGAAGAACTCATGCGTCATGCCTTCGTAGCGGACCAGTTCAACCGGGACCTGTGCTTTTTCAAGCTTGGCCGCATACGCTATGTCTTCGTCGAAGAGCGGATCGTGATCCGCCGCAGCGATCCATGCAGGAGCGACGCCGGTGAAATCCGGCACGGACCCGCGTGCATCCAGCGGGGCGAAACGCCAGTCGTCGCGGTCTTTATCGTTGCGAAGATATTGCGCAAAGAACCACTGAATAGTCTTCGCCGATAACACAAAACCCTCGGCGAATTGCGCATGCGACTGCGTGTCCTGCCGCGCGCTTACGCCGGGATAAATCAGCAACTGGAGGACTAGCGGGATGCCGGCATCGCGTGCGAGCAATGCACACACCGTGGCGAGCGTGCCGCCCGCGCTATCGCCACCGACCGCAAAACGCGTGCTATCGAGTCCCAGCGACGCCGCTTGCGCGTGAAGCCACGTGAGCGCGTCGAAGGCATCGTGCACGGCGGTTGGAAATTTATACTCGGGCGCGAGCCGGTAATCGACCGATGCCACTGTGCAACCCGAATCAGCGGCGAGGCGTCGGCAGAGTGAGTCGTGGGTATCGATACTGCCAACCACAAAACCACCACCGTGAAAGTAGACCAGCGTAGGCGCAGGTGCGGCCCAGTTCGGCTCGACCGGGTGATAAAGGCGGGTACGAATGGACGCTTGATCGCGCGTGGGGATCGTGAGCTCGTGGACGTCGAACATCGCGGCGGGCGCGACGTCGAGAATCAGCGAGCTGCGCTCATAGGACGCGCGCGCGGCAGAAGCTGAAAGCGTGTGGAACGGCGGCCGCTTGGCCTTCGCGATGAGTTCAAGGACCTGTGCAATGGCAGGATTCAGCGGCATGGGAGCGGGGAATTGGCGATCGATCGGAGCTAGCGATGATGACATAGCACCGCGAATTCGATGCGATTTAGTGCGCTAACTGGGACCCTACTCCTTCACCTCCGGCTTCAACGACAACGGATCGGTCGGATTACGCTGCTGGGTAACGTCATCGAAACGCAGTTGCACCGACGCCAGAATCTTCGGGTGCGTCAGCACGTAAAACCGCCGTTCGCGGACCGCGCCGAAGGTCAGTTCCGCCACCTGTTTCGCGCTCTGCTTCCCGCTCTCCACCGCCTTCGTGAGTTGCTTGCCGGCCATGCGCTGCGATGCCGTCAGCGGTTCATCATTGCGCAAACCCTCCGGCCGCGCGCGTTCGGCGTTCGCAATGCCTGTCGGCACAAATGCTGGACACAGCAACGAACAATGGACCTGACCGCCGACTATTTTCAAGTCGTGATACAGCGTCTCGGTCAACGCGACGACCGCATGCTTCGACGCGTTATAGACGCCCATCCCCGGCGCCGACAACAAGCCCGCCACCGACGCCGTGTTGACAATATGCGCAGGCTCTTGCTGCGCGAGCATCAATGGCGTGAACGCGCGCACGCCGTTCGCCACGCCCATTACGTTGACGCCAAACACCCAAGCCCAGTCGTTCGCGCTGCTTTCCCAGACGAAACCACCCGTCCCGACGCCCGCGTTATTGAAGAGCAGATGCACGGCGCCGTAGGTATCAATAGTCGCGCGCGCAAGTGCGTCGACCTGCGCTGCATCGGAGACATCAGTGGGCACGCCGAGCGCTTCGGCGCCCAGACCGCGCGCCATCTCGACCGTTTCCGTGAGGCCTTTCACATCGACATCGGCAAGCACGAGCTTCATGCCCAGCTCCGCGCCCTTCAATGCAAACTCGCGGCCGAAGCCGCTACCGGCGCCCGTGATTACAGCCACTTTGCCGTCGAACTGGTCCACTCTGTCTCCTTTCTTTTGATCGCAAAGATCCGAACGTTCAGATCAGCTTGACGAGCTGCTTGCCGAAGTTCTTGCCCTTGAGCAATCCGAGAAAAGCCTCCGGGGCATTTTCAAGGCCCTGCGCAATGGTCTCGCGATATTGCAGCTTCTTCTGCGCAACGAGGCCGCCGAGTTGCGTAAGCGCTTCGGGCCACACTTCCGGCGACTCGCTGACGATAAAACCCTGCACCTTCAGGCGTTGCGTGAGTAGCAGAGCGGGTTTTTTGAGCGGCATCGGCGAACCGTCGTAACTCGCGATCATCCCGCACAGCGCGATTCGTCCAAACGCGTTCATGCGCGACAACACGGCGTCCAGTATCTC
>NZ_JAQGMM010000283.1 GCF_028292365.1 Caballeronia sp. | reverse complement strand
AGACCGCCGTGCGCCGAAGATCGTATAGCCGCAGTAGTTCCTTGAGCGCCGAGACGCCGCTTTGAGCGAGCGAGACGTGGTTGAGCGCGAGATGCGAAATCAGTCGCCAGTGTGCGGCACGTCCTCGTTCAAAACGCACGCTCGGTGTCGCACGCCGCAACATGCGCACGCCGCTCACGAGCGAGTCCCCCTCTAGAAAAAGGTCGCCGCCGTCCAACCCGAATGCGAGTTGCGATGGCAGGTCGCGGTTCGTGCAAGTCAGCTCGAGACTCAGCGTGTCCGTCTGCGGCTGCAGCGGTTCGAAGTCGATATCGACAATGGAAATTTCCGTTTCGTAGCCTGGGCTGGATTTCGCAACCGCGTCGTCGCGGCGAGCGAGCCAGTAATGGCCCGCCTGCCCGCTTTCACCATGATGCAGCGAATAGAACGGCCGGAATTCGATCACGGATTCGCCGTCAGCCTGTTCGCGCACAAGATGCACGGAGTCAATCGAGCAAACCTCATACGCGGACGCACGGCGCCCGTCACACACGACCGGATACGCCACAGCCTGATGCGTGACGCGAATCGGGTCACCATGTTGCTTGAAAAGATTGACGACCGGCGAGCAGAACAACCTCAGATGGTCCTTCGACAGGCCGTCGAGCATCCGCGCCGTTTGCGAGTCGCTGCGTATTCCTTTCAGCACCAGATGCAGCGTAATACGGTTGCATCGGCCGCCCGCCCGCGTCATCGCGGCGAAATCGAAATCGATGAAATTGAATTTCTCCGGGAACGCGAAATACTCGGTCAGCAAGCGATACGCCGGATGCGATTTCTCCGGATAGTCGATGAGCGCATCGCGTTCGCTGAAACCCGACTGCTCGACCGCGGAGTCCTGAAGCTTTTTCCATTTGCCGCTGCCATCTACCTCAACGTAGCTCGCCGTGGTATTGAGGAGAAGGCAGTCGGCTAACGCCGCGACGAACGACTGTTCGCCGTGCAAATGCACACGAACCTGGTTCAACGCAAGGGTCGCCAGATCGAACTGCGCCGCGGTGGATTCGAAGGTGACGGAGATCAGCGCTGCGGCGTCCCGAGGCAAGATCGTCGCGCTCGGTGCCGACGCCACCGGCGTGTACTTCGCCTCGACAATCCTGAGCGGGGCCAGCACGACGTCATACGCATTGCGAAAGCGGCACTGCACGCCGCGAATCGAACGGGACTTCAGCTCGGTCCCGCGCTCGATCGTGGCTGTCCCGGTGAGCTGGCCAAGCGCCTGTCCCGGGTCGAACTGTGCGATCGAACACGAGGGAAACGGCCGCAGGTAGTGCGGATAAAGTACTTCCAGCAGCGCTTCCGTGAACTCGGGGTAATCGTCGTCGAGCTTCTTGTTGATGCGTGCCCCAAGCAACGCGAACGACTGGATCATGCGCTCGACGTGCGGGTCTTCCGCGTGCTCGCCCGACATGGCGAGACGCGCTGCGATCTTCGGATACCGTTCAGCAAAGTCGCGCGAATAACGCCTCAGGAACGACAGCTCGCGCTCGTAATACGGCAGCAGTTCTTCCATTGCTCAAATCCCCATCTCCGTGTCTTGCACGGATGCTGCCTTGCAGAAAAACCAGACGACACACCAAAGTTCGCGGCTCAGGCGCGCTTCAAAGCTTCGCCCGTGAGCGCGTCACGGAATATTGCAACGTCGACGGCAGCAACATGGCGTCGAAGCTGACCGGCTCTTCGGCCGGATGCACGATCAACACGGCACGGATCGCGAAGTTGAGCGCGCTGGTGGACTGCCCGTTGAGTTCGAGCTTCACCGTTACCTGTTGCAAACGCGGCTCGTGCCGGGCAATGGCCTGCTGGATCGACTGGCAAATAAACACGCGATCGTAGTGGCTCGCGAGGCTCATTCCAGCGAAGTCGTTGAGCCCATAGGTCAGGATGGACAACTGACATTCCGGCAACGCAGCCAGGTCTGCCTGCGTGAAAGCGATACGCGTGTTCAGGAGCGATTCGACATCGCGGGCAACCGTGCTCTTCAGCTCCTCAAGCGATAATTGACGCAGCGCGGCCGCAGCCGGTTCGTACGGGTCGTCGTCGAATAGTTTGTCGAGAAAGCTCGGCTCAAAACGTTTCATGAAGCCCTGCTGTTCTTGCGGTCGAAACCTGGGGCGTATGACCGCGACGCCGGTGCCGCACGCGGATGCGTACTGCCACCGAAGCGTCGCGGCACCGGCCAGGATCAGGATGCCCCGGAACTCTCTGGGACTGTCCGGGCTCCCAGAACGCGAAAATCAGACCGCGTAGGTCTTGTCGTTCTTGGTCAGGCTCCAGGCACCTTGAGCGTTACCGCTCTGGTTGCCGCCGATCTTTTGCTGGGTGTACTTCCACTGCACGGCTGCATACTTGAGCGAGAACTGCTCGACCGGCAGGCTTGCGCCGCTGACCGCGGGCGCACCCGTCGTGGTCGCCGTGGTGGGCGCGTTGATGCTCGGATTGATGCTGGAGATGATCACGTACTTGAGCTTCACTTCAAGGTACTTGATGCGGTTGCCTTCGCCATCCGAACGCATGAAGTCGATGGTGACTTCGTCGAACGTTGTACCACCGGAAGCGTGCTGATACATGAGCGGGCTGACGACGTCGATGTCCTTCGTGAACACCATGTCGCCGTGCTCGCAACGCTCGGACGTGTGTCCGCCCGCGGTGGACGCCGTAGCCGAGCGCGGCTGGGTGATCGCATGGCTCCACGAATCGATCTCGACCCAGTTCGCGTGGTCCTTGTCCTGCGATTCACCTTTGATCGCGGGATTGCCAAATTTCAAGTAGATATCCTTCATACCTCGACTCCCCATAGAGTGGTTTTATAGCCGGCCTGGACGGTGTCCGGGCCACACGCAGTCATGCCGTTCAGGAAGAAGCGGGCTTCGGTAGATCTGCGACAAGCCGCAGCGAAATCGATAGTTCGTCCAGTTGAAAATGCGGGCGCAGGAACGCCACTGACCGGTACGAACCCGGCTTGCCGGGAATCTCTGCCACTTGTATGGATGCCTCGCGCAGCGGAAACTGCGCTTTCTGCTCCTGAGTCGCGTTGTCGTCAAGCAGCACATACTGCGAGATCCAGCGATTCAGGAACACTTCGACGTTCTGAGCCGAGGCGAAGCTGCCGATCTTGTCGCGCATCATGGCCTTCAGGTAGTGCGCCACGCGCGATACCGAGAAGATGTACTGCAACTGAGCGGACAGGACCGAGTTGGCGTTCGCGCTATCGGTGTTGTATTTCTTGGGCTTCTGTACCGATTGCGCTGCAAAGAAAGCGGCGTAGTCGGAATTCTTGCAGTGAACCAACGGGATGAAACCGAGGTCACTCAGTTCTTTCTCGCGACGATCCGTCACCGCGATTTCAGTCGGGCACTTGAGCGCCACTTCGCCGTCGTCGGTCTTGAAGGTGTGCGTCGGCAAGTCTTCCACCAGGCCGCCGCCCTCCACGCCGCGAATGGCGGCGCACCAGCCGAAGTCATCGAACGCTGCGGTCAGGCGCGCAGCAAATGCCCACGCGGCGTTGCACCACAGGTATTTGGCGTGGTCCGTTCCATCCACGTCCTCGACGAAGTTGAAGGTCTCGGCGGTCTGGCCATCTTTAGGATTGAACGGCAGGCGTCCCAGGAAACGCGGCAACGTGAGGCCGACATAACGCGAGTCTTCCGAATCGCGGAACGACTTCCACTTTGCGTACTCAACCGTATCGAACACCTTGCCGAGATCGCGCGGCCGGCCGAGGTCGGCGAAGCTCTCAAGGCCAATAAGTTCCGGCGACGCCGAAGCGATGAACGGTGCGTGCGCAGCCGCCGCGACATGCGACATCTGTTCAATAAAGTACATGTCTTCCGGCTGCCGCGTCACCTCGAAGTCGCCGATCAACGCACCGAAGGGGGCACCGCCGAAGGTGCCGAATTCTTCTTCGTAGACCTTTTTGAAGAGTGCGCTCTGGTCGAACTCGATGGCCGTCTTGAAGTCGCGCACGATGTCGCGCTTGGGCGCATGCAACGCCTTGATCTTGACTGTCGTGCCGGTGTTGCTTTCCTTGCACAGATAGTCAAGTCCACGCCATGTGCTCTCCAGGCGCTGGAACTCCGGCGCATGCATCACGGCGCTGAGTTGTGCGGAAATCAACTGGTCGAGTTCCGCGACACGCGCATCAATAGTCGCCGACAAGTTGTTCGATACCACCACCGTGCCGTCAAGGACCTGATTGACGAGCTCGCCGATCAGGTCCTTGGCGCGCGCGTGTTCGGAGTGAGACTTCGCGACCTTGCTCTTCTCGACGATCTCGTCGAGCAGCGACGGTGCCGCTTCGGATTGTTGCGTGCCGACCTGTGCCGCAGCCGTTTGCTGATTCATTTCACACCCCGCTGGTTAGTCGCGCTGCTGGTCGTCGTGCGGCTGGTTGCCATGCTCAGACGTACTTGCCCCGCCTGCGTCGTGCGCAAGCGATTGCAGTTGCTGCGTGTTGTGCAGCACTTCACTTAGCAGATCTTCCAGCTTGTCATTGCCGGCGAGCTTGTTGCGTAGATCGGCAAGCTTGGACCGCGCTTCGAGCAAACGTCGAAGCGGTTCCACCTGCTGCACGATCGCGTCGGGATCGAAGTCCGCAATCGAATTGAAGCGCAGGTCGACTGCAAATTTGCCGCCCGCTTCGCTCAGGCGATTCTCCACCTGAAACGCGGCACGCGGCTCGATGCCCTTCATCACGTCGTCGAAGTTGTCGCGATCGATGTTGACGAATTTCCTGTCGCGCAACCTGGGCTGCTCGACTTCCGACTGCCCCGCGAGATCGCCCATCACGCCGACCACGAAAGGAAGTTCCTTGATTTCGATTGCGTCGCCGCGCTCGACCTCATAGGTCAACTGGACGCGCGGCGGTCGAATCTTTTGCAGACGCTTCTGGATACTTTCTTTCTTGGCCATGGCTGGTCTCCGTGGTTTCGGCGTGAACGGGTATTTCGATCTGCTTATGTGCTTGATGTGTTCAACGCAGCGCGCTGAACGGGTCGGACGCACCGCCGCCCTTGGCCGCTTTCTGCGGGGCGGGCGCGGGAGCAGGAGTCGCCGCCGGCGCCGGAGCGGCAGGAGCCGTTGCTGCATCGGGTTTCGCATCCGCATCCGTTGCGGCGGCCGTCGTCACCGGCTTCTTGCGTACGATGTGCCGCTTTTTCACAACCGCCTTCTGGGCTTGCTGCTCGGGCGGGAACAAGGCGTCTTCACCAAGCGTGTCGCGCAGTTGTTTCGCGAGCGCTTGAGCGTCGGATTTCGCGTCGCCGGCCAGCGCCGAATCCTGGCGCAATTCGCCGAGCGATTGCGTTGCAATTCGCAAGCCGCTTACCGCGAGAACGCTTTTAGCCTGGCGATCCGTTTGATCACGCTGCAATGCTTCTTGCGCGGCCACTATTGCCTGGCCGTAATGCTGTTGCGTGAATTGAATTTGCGCGATTCGCGACCACGGTTCTTCGCGAGTCGGGTCCGATTTTGCGAGATCCTGATAAAGCCCGATTGCCTTGTCTTGATCGCCCGCTTTAGAGACGGCATCGGCATCCGCCAACTGCTTGTTAAATACGTCAGGGGTCGGAGGGACATTAGCCTGTTGAGTTGCACAACCGGCCACGATGGCGCACGCCATCACTACCCCGCTGATTTTTGTAAACAGCCGCTCTGTCATCATTTCTTCACTAAGGCTAATTTTTTATTCAAGAGCAAAATCGAATTTTGCCACGCTCGGAGTGCGCAGGTATAGTACAGGCCAAATTTTGTTAATTCAATCGTAACGTAAAACAAGCAAATTTTTATAGCCAGGCCTAGTAACTAAACAGCACGCTCTGTGTTTTACTGCAAACGTCTGATGATTCGGAATTTTTTTCCGAGTTACACCGATTAAATGGGTTCAGAACAGATTGACGACGGGTCCGGAACCACCGTTATTCGAAACAAAACGTACTTATAAATCAAACGCTTGTACGAAGACCAGCCTGATTCGTTAATTATCGTCAAGTGCTGGTCATAATCGGGGAGCCCAAGCGCGCTGCGCAATGGCAAAGCATGAATACAAGTTATCTTAAGTGCAGCGTTATATTCGCTCTCACCCTGCTCATGGGGGGATGCGCAGCAGGGATTTCAGTGCTCGGAGCCGCAGCCAGCGCGGGTTTGCAGGCGGCCGGCATTGGTAAACCCGATGTTCCGGACGCGCAAAAACCGCCGCGCGAAGTGCCGTTGACCCTTTATGCTGCGCCGAATCTGAATGCCGCGACTGATAAACGGCCACTGGCGCTGGTAGTCCGTCTTTATACACTCAAAGACGCGACTTCTTTCCAGCAGGCCCCGTTTGATACATTCACCGATCCAGGTCGCGAAAAAGCGACTCTTGGCGAAGATTTGATCCGGGTGCGAGAAGTGACGCTGATCCCGGGACAGCGTTATACAGTAAAGGAAAAGGTGACGCGTGAAGCGGGCGCGCTCGGTATCGTCGCCTTATTTCGCGATCCGGCGCAACAGCGTTGGAAGTTCGCATTCGATCCTGCCAAGTCGGAGAAATCCGGCATAATGATCGGCCTGCATAATTGCGCGATGACCGTGACCGGCGGAACGGTGATACCCGCAGACCAGGGATTACCGGCACAACAACTGAATCTGCTGTCATCAGTGAGCTGCGGCTAGGCTTGGTTAAATGATGAGTTTCGAAAGAATATTATTGAACCCGCTACGTGCGGCACCGGTACGGGCAATTTGAAGTGGATATCGGTAGCAGAACCTTGGTAAGCGGTTCCAATGAGCGGTTGCAATGAGCCGTCGCAGTGAGCGGTTGTTTTCAAGACCCGAGCGAAAGCGAGTGTGCAGAGAGAAATTTTTCATAATGCGCAATCGCCGCAGCGAAACCTATACAGGTCGAATATGAGTTATTCCGCCAAAGTGCTGTGGGGAGAAGGCCTCTTTTTGCGGCCACAGCACTTTCAGCGTCAGGACGCTTATCACGAGGCACGTCTCTTCGAGTCTGTTCGGGCCATTCAACCCTACAACTGGGGCGTGCGCTCTGTCCGGTTCGATCGCGACGCGCTCGCGAGCAATGTGCTGCGCCTGAGTGACCTGGCGCTGGTATTTCCCGACGGCGAATTGTATTCCGCGCCGCAAGCAAATGACCTGCCGCCAGCCATCGCGCTCGATACATTGCCGGACGGCGTCAACGAGTTCACCTTCTATCTCGCCATGCATCCGTTGCGCGAAGCAGGAGCGAACTACGTTCAGGATCCGGACGCCGGTTTTGTCTCGCGATATGTGAGCGAGCAGAACTCGGTAGGCGATCATTTCACTGATGCCGCCCAGGCCGACATCACCTTCCTCAAGGCCAGCGTCAAACTGGTGGCGAACAGCGAGCCGCGCGACCAGTACATGTCGGTGCCGCTCGTGCGCATCCGGCGCACGGCAACTTCTGGCTTTGAGATCGACGAATCGTTCGTGCCGCCAAGCCTCGCTATCGAAGCGTCTCCGCTGCTGCATCAGCGCCTGCGCCAACTCATCGAGGCGTTGCAGGCCAAGGTGAGCGCGCTGTATGGTTTTCATCGCGAGCCAACGAAAAACATCATCGAGTTCCGCTCCGGCGACGTAGCTTCGTTCTGGCTGCTTCACACGGCAAGCGCGGCCTTCGCCGCCCTCACGCATCTTTACCAGCATCCAGCATTGCATCCCGAGCGCCTGTTCCAGGAGTTGCTACGGCTTGCGGGCCAGTTGATGACATTCTCGAAGGGTTACGCCCTCGCAGACCTGCCGGTCTATCGGCATGATGACCCCGGTCCTGCCTTCGACCAGCTCGACGGCATCTTGCGCGACCTGCTCGATACCGTGATCTCCACGCGCTACTTCGCAATCGCGCTGGACGAGGTGCGCCCGTCGTTCCATCTCGGGCGCATCGACTCCGGCAAGATCGACGACAAGACCCTGTTCTTCCTCTCGGTCACGGCCAGCATGCCGACGGTGGAACTTGTCGAAGCCGTGCCTGCACGCTTCAAGGTCGGAGCCCCCGAAGACGTCGACAAGCTCGTTCTTTCGGCCATGCCCGGCGTGCGGCTCACGTACACGCCCCAGGTGCCCCCAGCCATTCCCGTGCGTCCCGGCGCCTGCTACTTCGCCCTTGAGACGCGTGGCGCCCTGTATGACCGCATGCTGCAGGCGCAATCGGCCATGATCTACGCCCCGTCCGGTATTGATGACCTCAAACTCGACTTGATCGCGGTGACTTCATGAGCTACGCGCCCTCTCTTTTCGGCGATGCCCCTGCGCAGCAGAGCAATCGAAATTCCGCTCCGCCCACGGCATCGTCGTATCAGATCCATTCCCTGCTCGATCTGCTTTACGACGGTTTCTTCATGCTGTTCCTGCTAAAGAACGGCCGCGAGCCTGCCGACTCAGCGAGCTTTCTCGCACGCATCCAGGATTTCCTGGGCGACTTCGATCGCGGTGCGAAGAAGTTGAACGTATCCGCCGACGATGCGTTCGCTGCCAAGTTCGCGTTTTGCGCGGCAGTCGATGAGTCCGTGCTCGCGTCGAACTTCAAGATCCGTTCGGTGTGGGAGCGCAAGCCGTTGCAAATCACGTTATTCGGTGAGCAACTGGCCGGCGAGAAGTTTTTTCAGTATCTCGAGGAAGCGCGTGCACAAGGTGTCGCGCGCTTGCAATCGCTTGAGGTATTTCACATGTGCCTGCTGCTGGGATTCCAGGGCAAGTACTTGATGGAAGGGCCCGAAAAACTCGCGTACCTTACCGCGCGAGTCGGCGATGAGATCGCGCAGATGAAGGGCAAGCGCGCGCCGTTCGCGCCGCATTGGCCGTTGCCGGATCAGATCGCTCACCGGCTAAAAAGCGAAGTGCCGTTGTGGGTCATCGCATCGGTGTTTGCATTGATCGGCGTGCTGGCGTTTGTCGGGTTGAACTCGTACCTGAAGGACTCGACGCTGAAAGCCGTTGCGCCCTATTCCGAGATCGTGAAGGTAGGGCCGAAGTCGGCAAACCTGACGATCTCGTTGCCTTAGAGTTTGCCGAGTGATGAGTGCGGCGCGGACGACTCGCCGATCGTGAAACCTGCCAGGTCAAACGCGACCGCACTGTTTTAGAATCGCCCAGCCAGACTGACGTGACAAGTTACGGAGAATGATTCCCATGGGGGCAGCGGACATAATCGACCAGATCAGATCGGGCGTTTTGCAAACCGAGCGGCTGGTAAAGCTCGACACACCGCTCGGCGCCAATACGTTGCTCGTTCAGCGTGTTGTTGGGCACAGCCGCGTCGGGAGGGATTACGCCTTCACTATTGACGTCGCGTCATTAAACGAATCGATCGAGCTCAAAAGCCTGATCGCTCAACCTGTCACACTCTGGCTGCAACAGACCGATAAATCGTATCGCCCAGTTCATGGTTTCGTTCACACCGCGCGACGCCTGGGCTCTGATGGTGAACTAACGAGTTATCAGATCGGGTTTTCCTGCTGGTTGCACTTCCTGCGTTTTCGCCGCGACGCGCGTGTTTGGCAAAATCTCACGGTCGATGAAATCATCACGCAGGTATTCAATCAACACCCGCAGGCACAGGGTGCATTCCGGTTCTCGTTGTTCAGGCAGACCCGGCCGCGGTCGTTTTGTGTCCAATACGAAGATGACTGGAACTTCGTCCACCGTCTGATGGAGGCCGAAGGTTGGTATGGTCGCTTCGAACAGGCCGACGACGGCCGGTCTCACACGCTGGTCATCACCGACAATCTCGATTCGTTCAAGCCAATGTCGCCCCAAGCGGTCGCGTTCTATCGTGGGGGCCCCAACAGCGAAATCGACGCCTTCGTGCAATGGTCAGGCACGAGAACACTGCAAAGTACGTCTGTTGTCACCAGCACCTATGACTACAAAACGCCGCGCAACGCGAAGAGTACGAACATTCCGACGGTCGGTAATCAGGGATCGCTGCCATCGCAGGCTGAGGTCTACGAGTATTCCGGGGCATACACGTATCGCGAGCAGGACCGCGGCGATACGCTATCCAAAGTGCGTGTGGAAGAATGGGAGTCCCGTGCCAAACGCTTCCATGGCGTAGGCGCGGTACGTGGGGCCGAGCCTGGCCAGTGGTTCGAACTGTCGGATCATCCTGACCACGAGGGCAGCAATGCTCAGGAGAGACAGTTCGCCATACTCGCGGTGGAATGGGTCATCGAGAACAACTTGCCGGTGTCAGGTGGCGCCGTCGACTTTCCGCACAGTCTCAAATCGAAGGTCGACTCCGTGCGTGCAAGCTTCGAATCCACCTATCAAACGGTGACGACCAAGGCGGCCGACGGCAGCACTGGTTTCTTCATGACCATGGTGGAGGTGCAACGCCGCACCGTACCTTTTCGCAGTCCCTTCGATCACCACAAGCCGGTTATGCCGACGCAAACCGCGACCGTTGTCGGACCCTCGGGCGAAGAAGTATTCACCGATCAACTGAACCGGGTGAAGGTGCGCATGCACTGGGACAGGTTGAACAGCGGCGACGAAAAGGCGTCGTGCTGGATGCGCGTCTCTTATCCAAACGCCGGTGAAAACTGGGGCGGGGTATTTGTTCCTCGCATTGGCCAGGAGGTCGTGATCACTTATCTGGATGGCGATCCCGACAGACCACTGGTCACAGGGCGTGTCTACAACAGTGCGTGTACTCCCCAGTGGCACAGCCAGGGACAAATGTCTGGCTACAAATCGAAGGAACACAAAGGTTCTGGATATAACCAACTCGTGCTCGACGACTCGACCGGGCAAAACCGCATCCAGCTTTACAGCACGCAAGCAGGCGCACAACTGAACCTCGGCTATATCGTGGCGCAGCGCGACAACCAGCGAGGTCAGTTCAGGGGAACTGGCTTCGAAATGGCCACTGACGCATATGGTGCTATCCGGGCGCAACAGGGTCTGTACATCAGTACCTTCGGTCGTCCTGCGGCGGGCAGCGATCAGCTCGACGTACGCGAAGCGCGTGGCCAGCTCTCGGCGGGGCAGCAGTTGTTGAGCGCAACCGCCGGTACAGCGAAGCAACACGGCGCAGCCGATATGCAGGCAATCGACTCGCTGAAGGCATTCACTGACGCGACGCAAACCGGCTACGGTGGCGGGTCCTCAAGTGCCGCCGGTCAAGGCCAGGAGTCTTCGGGAGGGGCCGGTCAGGCAAATGGATTCAGCGATCCGGTCTTGCTTATTGCATCGCCCAAAGGGGTGGGGATAACTACACCGGCCAGCGTCCATATACATGCTGGCGAGAACGTGACGATGTCCGCGAATAGCGACATTAACATCGCCGTCGGCAAGAGCCTTGTTGCAAACGCAGTCGATAAAATCAGCTTGTTCGCGTACAAGCTGGGCATGAAACTGATCGCGGCGCGCGGCAAGCTGGAGATACAGGCCCAGACCGACGGTATCGATCTGCTTGCAAGCAAAGGGATCAAGATTTCATCTTCAACGGATGCCATCGAGTTGAGCGCGGAGAAAGAAATCCTGCTCACGTCTGGCGGCGCTTACGTCAGGATAAGCGGCGGAAATATTCAAATCCACGCACCGGGCGAAGTCGACATCAAAGGATCGAATCACGCCTTTTCGGGACCCACCCAATATGACGGCCAGCCACCGGCCTTGCCGAAAAGCGTGTCGAACGACCAGCAGTTCATCCTGAAGGATGAAGCCAGCGGCAATGTGATGCCGCTCGCGCCTTACCGCATCGAGGGAAATGGCGGTCAAGTCCTGGCGCGCGGCATTACCGACGCCGAAGGGAAGACAGTACGGGTATTCACCGGCACACAGGCACAGGACCTGAAGATGTTCCACGAGGACGGCGAAGCATAAGACCGAAAACTACAACGTCACGGGCAAGTCGAGACCAACCATGAGCAACGAGAACGCAGCGGGGACCAGTCGTACGGACACCCTTGAAGGCAGCACAGCCGACGCAAAAGGAAAACAGCGTCCGCTCTATTTCTTTTATCCGGATACTGCTGAGCTTTTTGAATGTCCGCTGGAATCGGTCGATGCGGTGGCGAAGGAAATCGCTCTGATGAGCAGGTTGTCAGAGAACCTCATCGAAGCCCGGCAGGCGCTCGGGGTTGCGCACGCCAACTGGCTTGAGCAACAATCGAACGTTGCGCTGCGTCCACAACTCGAAGCGAAGCTGAAAGAATCAATCAAGAATGAAGAAGCGGCAACAGCCGAGGTCCACAGCCAGTTGGAGGAGACGCCTGCGTTCAACAAGGACGGCGTCTGGGAACTCCTGCCTTTGCGCAAGACAGCTGCTGGCAAGGAGCAATACAGCGGTCAACGCTTCACATACGTACGTTCGTCCAAAGTCAGGAACCACTTCCGCCGTTACAAGCTCGACTCCGACAAACCACAGCTCAAGTCATTTCTCGTCAAGGACGAATCGACGGGCAAGTACAAGCTGGACCATGACAAAATTTCTGAAAAACTCAATGAAGCCTTCAAAAAGAGCAAGCTTCATGAGTGGAAGACACCGCCCTGGGGGCGCGAATGGGCACCCGAGTTCGCAGAGGCTTTTAACAAAAACGCGAAGTTCAAGTCGCCGGACGATCCGAACGCCATGTGCGAATTCTCGGGCGGCACCCAGATCCTCCGGCTGTTCGCCGGTGCAGGCGCCAGCGCGAAGGCTGAGAGCACCTTCAAGTCCTTCGATGACGTGCTGCATCTACGCGGCGAGGTGGCGGCATCGGCGAAAGCCAAGGGTGAGGTCGGCGGCGTATTGGCAGACGGGAACATCAAGGCCACACTCTATCTGCCGTGGAAGTCGGGACTCGAACTCTGGATTCCCGCGCCCACAGCCACTCAGGGCGGGAGCTACTCATGGTCGAGCACGCCTGACACCACGCTCGGATTTTTTAGAATTTCGCTTGCGGCCAAGGCCGAAGCGTCTTGCGGAGCAAGCCTGCTCGCGGAAGGCGGCGTCGAGTTTAAACTGGGACGCGACGGCAAGACCCAGCAAGTGAAAGGCACACGCGCCACGCGGGACGCCAATCAAATGCAACGGCCAAAGCTGGATGTAACGAAGGTAGAAGTGAAAGCGGACGCCGGCGGCGATCTGAAGGCGTTTGCCGGTGTGGAGGCGGAAGCCTCGATGGAAGGCGCCTTCGAATGGCGACGCCCTCAGGAAAAGGTCAAATGGACGTCCTTCGCATCAGTAAAACCGGGGGTAAGCGGTCAGGCAGGCGTCGGTGCACAGGCGGCCTTCCACATTACCTACGACGAAAAATTCCGCATCCTGATGAAGGCGGGTGTGTGCGTAGGCGTCGGCTTGAAGGGTGAGATTGAGGCGACCGTCGATGTCGTCAACATGGCCGAGTTCGCCTGGTGGGCGAAATCACAAGTCGCGTATGCCGGTGACAAAAACTTGCAGTATTTCTCCAAAGAGGCGTTCAAGACGTTCGTCGCAATGTACACGCTGGCAATCGCGAAGGGCAAGGAAATAGGCGCTTATGTCGGCAAGCAGTTTGACGAACTCAGGTCCGAGCTCACCAATTTCATACGGACGGAACCCAGGCAGTTTTTGAACGCCATAAAAAACGCGCACGATTCATTGCTGAATAGTCTCGCCGAAGTGAAGGGCTACATCGTCTATGCATTAAAAGCGATCGGCGATCAGTTTGAAGAGTGGCGCATCGAGGCATCCGACGCGATCGACCATATTCTCGCGGCGGCACAGGTCAGAAACGAGCTGGATAACGTCTACCAGTTCACCTCGCCGGAAATCGCGGAGAAAGGCGATCCACAGCTTGCGCGCAATGACATCGGGCGATTCATAGGCATGGATCAGGTGGCGATGATCGAGAGCAGGCTACGCGACGAGCCGGCGCCAGGCTTCGCCTTTGCTTTCAATGACACGCCAACCTATACGATGCAACAGGGAACCAACGTCGCATGGCTCCATCCGACAACGACCGCAGGCGACGGTTCGCAATTGGCTTGAGCGGCAGCATCGGTTTAACGAAGAACAAAGGAGTGTTGCTGCATGAGTTATCTGTCTCATCGTGTTCGCCGGAAATCGTGCACATTGGCGTTGTTGAGCATTTCCCTGCTGCTGTCAGGCGGCGCTTTGGCACAGAAGATCGATGCGAACGCGCCAGCAGACAAAGACCGTCTGATTCGAGAAATCACGACACCGTCACCGCCGAAAAGCACGTGGGAACACTTGAGCATGGTGCTCAACTGGGGTCGCGGCAAGCCCTACGATGACACCGTCAAGATACTGCAGGATTACTTCAGGACGCTGCCTGCGCCTGTCAGCGATGAACTGACGGGGCTTAAGAAAAAGTTGCAAAGCGAGCTTGTGTTCGTCAAAGGCGGCGAGTTTCTGATGGGTGATTTCGGCCCGGAGAAGTCACAGGAAAAGCTCCCCTATTCTGCCAACGATGGCGCCGCGCCCGCTCATCCGGTAACGCTCGAAAGCTACTCGATCTTCAAGCATCGCGTCACGTATGCGGACTACGACCTCTATACGAGGGCCAACAATCTGCCGCCGGTGGCCATTAGCAAGGGCGAGTATTTCGAGTTTCGCTTTCCGGACTATCCGGTGGCTCACGTGACATGGAAACAGTCGCGCGATTTCTGCACGTGGGTTGGACAGGTGACGGGCATGCCGTTCGACTTGCCGACCGAGGCGCAGTGGGAATACGCGGCGCGCTCGCGTGGTGAGCCTTGGGTGATACCGAGTCCGGCTGTACCCGTCGTCGATGGGAAATACAACGTCGAACAACTCGACAGCATCATCAGCAAAATGGAAGAGAACGGAACGAGTCCCGAGCCATTGATCAGCCGTCCTGTGGGAACTTATGGCGACAACAAGATCGGCGTGTCGGATGTGTTTGGCCGTGGCAAGGAGTGGACCCGTGACTGGTTCGACAAGAACTACTACAGCCACAGCGCGGCGCATGATCCGAGTGGTCCGGATCATGGAAGCTTGCGAAGCGTCCGCTATGCGACGGATAGCCGGACCCGGCTCGTGATCGACCGCACTGGGCTCGCGCCGGATACCGAGAAAGGCGATCTCGGGTTTCGTTGTGTTCTCAACCAGTCCGAACCCGACGGTCGGTGACGCACGATGTCAACGCTGCTCGCCAGAATATGACTAACGCACCCAGGCAGGTTTCGCTGCGCAAAAGTACCTTGATCCTGCTATTGCTCGGCGGCGGCCTGATCGTGCTCGCACTCATTCTGTCTGGCGCGTCGCTCGTCAGCACGCATGACATGACTGCCGTTGACGGTTCTGTCGTGAGATTCGACGGGAACGCGCAGTCGTTGCGCTCTTACACGCCGGTCATCGCGTTCACGACCGCCAACGGCCAGCACGCAGAAGTGACCGGAGAAACGTCGTCGACGCAACCCTCCTACGACATCGGCCAAACCGTGCAGATTTTCTACGACGCAGCGCATCCTGAACGGCGAGCTGTCATCAATGATTTCACACAGAGGTGGTTTCCGGCCACAGTATTGGTCGCAATCGGCGCCGCGTTACTGGGAATCGGTATCATTTTTTATAGGGGTGATCGACCTCGTTTCCCATCTGGTGCCGCACTTTCCTATTCGCACCGCAAGCAGCAGCGCAGCCGGCAAAACCTCGTGATCAGCCTGGTTCCCGTAGTGATCGGCACGGCTTTCCTGTTGGCGGCTGCCGCATCCGGTCTTCATGAGCTGCACATCGGACAGAAATTCAACCGGGCACAGGGCCGGGTAGTCGGCGTGCTCGAGAACGAGCGTCCATATCAGCCCCACTCGCGGCTTTACTCGGCGGTCATCGTTTTCAAAACAGCTACTGGGCGGCAGATCTCGTTTCCCCAAGGTTCGTCGTCAACGCATAACGATCTGCGCGAGGGCCAGGCGGTCGATGTCCTCTATGACGCGCAGACGCCCGAGCGCGCAATGATCGACAGTTTCTGGGAGCGTTGGGGTCTTGCCGCCATCCTCTTCTCGATCGGATTTCCATTTTTTGCTGTTGGTGTGTTTTTTGTGAGAACGATCGGTTTCGGTGGAAAGGCGCGAAAACGGGTCACATGAAAATGTGTTCAATCAGATTCCTGACAGGTGGCGCATGAGTTCATTTGCGTGCGAAGGCGACAGCACGTCCCACGGCGGCACGATCATCTCGGCTTCTGCATCGATTGGTGTGGGCGACAGCGGCCGGCGAGCCGCCCGGCTTGGCGATCTGGTCCACTGCCCGAAGTGCAACGGCACGTTCCCGATCGTCACGACCCAGAACCCCGCGATGACTGCAGACGGCATCCCGCTTGCCTTTCATGGCGACAAAACGGCGTGCGGCGCGGTGCTGATCGCGGCGCAATCGGCAACGACGGCGAACGTACAGGGAACAATGGAAGGCACCTCCCTCGCCTCTGCTCCAACAGTCCCAGCGGTCGCACCGGGCATCTGCCGTGAATGTCTTGCCCATGCGGCAGAGACCGGCGCGTCGACCGTGGTGCGCTCGTGATTCCGCCGCAGCTCGCGGAGCGGCTGGAGCGTCTGCGAACATCGACTCCTGGATTGCGCGCGTACGCACTTGTCGACGGTCTTCAATACGACGAGTATTTCGGTCATCCGTTAAAACGGCGCTGGGGCGCCGTTGCAGCGCTGTTCGCTGGAACCGAGGACGAGCCGCTCGCAGATGCGGGCCCGTGGGTGATCGATCTCGCCGCGCACGAGGCTGCCATTATTTCCCCGCTCGGCGAACTGGAAGAGGCGCGTCCCGGCGTCATGTGGTTATTCACGAATCAGGATATCGAATCGCTTGTGGTGACGCTTCAGAGCAAGCTAAATAGCAGACTTCCGGACGGAAAGGTAGCACTCCTCCGGTTTTGGGATCCTCGTGTATTCGTACCGTTGTTCAACGCGTTGGATGCGGCTGGCCGTCAGGCTTACTTTGGCGACATCACCGAGTGGCATGGGTTGAAAAATGGCAAACGCTTTCACGTCTCCCACTATGCTTGAACTGACTGCAGAACAATGGGCAGCCCTGTGTGCCAGCGACGAACGTAACTTCGTCGCTACGATTCGTGATGACATCATTCGCGACAGTCCTCGGCTCGCCGACGATTCAACGTTGCTGGACCGGCTGGTGAGTGCCTACCAGGAAGCAAGGCGAATAGGTTTCCAGCAGGACAAGGCCCTTGTCGAATTTCTCTATGTCGAAGCGGATGCTCCGGGGTTCTGTCGCAAACCCGCCATTGCCGCGTGGCTAGCCAAGCCGGGTCGTCCGATCGAGGAACGCTTCGAGGATGTGTTTGCGGTAGCGAGACGCAAGCTTCTGGAACCGGCAAAGGAGGCTAACTGATGGCTGTATTGGCGATTCCGCTGCTTGAGGCCGCTGGCACGGCATTGGCCGAAGCGTTTCCCGCGCTTCTTGGCGGTGCGGCGACGGCAGGCATACTGTCGTTGTCTGGCGATACCGAACAGGACAAGTCGAAGGCTCAGCCTTCCACTCGGGCGATACCCAAGCAGGACGAGTCGTGCAAAAAGTGCCCGCCTGACATCGGTAGCCTTGTGAATCGCAACTGGAACATGTCGGAGATTTCTCGCGAGTATCAGGCTCGCGTAACAGGTTTTGCGCCGACAACGGAATGGAGCTTTTCCGGGCTTGATTTTGACGGCTTTCGTTCGACGCAATGTCTCCTTCAAGAGGCCAAGGCGCGATACGACCAGTTCTTTAGTCCTGACAGCGGTCAACCCAAGTTCTTTTTTTCGTTAACCGGTGAGAGAAATATTCGGCGACAAGCCCGGACCCAAAGTGTTGTCGTCGCAAGTAACCCGCCAACTCAGCTCGCTTGGTACTTCATGCAGCCGCTGTCGTACAGATACTTTGCCCGGCTCTTCGCAACAGAGGCCCCAGTCATTAACACCTTACTGCAGCCATGACCATGAACATAACCCTGACGTTCCGCCTCAGGCAAGATAGCTTGCCAACGGAATCTGACCAACTTTCAGACCTTTGGAAAGTGGCAACGCTGCTCGAACCACTCGGCTTCCCGATCGACAATTGGTATCCGCCCGCAGACACGCCCGAGCATTCGTCACTCAACCCGGCGTTCGACAAAAACGGCCCCACCCCCGCAGCACTCGCAATCCTTCATGCCGAGAAACAGGAATTGGAAACGCCAGGGCTGCGCTTATTCGGCGTATGGAATGGTAGCGAGGAAGACGGTGCAATTGGCTTCGATACCGCATTGTCAGTCGGACCTGGCGCGCAAATTTGTACTTTTCGGCTCCAGTCGAAAGGTGTCGCCAGTTTGGGCGACGGAGAGAAAACGGTCCCCTTGCTCCTTGGGCTACTAAAAATCTGGCCTGCCTCCACCATCGAAGTCGGCCCGTACAAATACTTCTCCTTGCAACAAGTCTTTCCGAATAGACCGGGTGCCGGTTGGATGCTCTACCTGCCCCGCGTGTTAACCGTGAAAGAGGTTCCCGAAGCGCGCGAGCTGATTCCAGTCATGGAGGGCAAGAAGCAGAAAGGAACAGTCGTTGTCAGCGTCATCGATGAAGTATTCTCGGCAGATAACCCCGAGCACGTAAAGGTAGCGAATGCAATCGAAGTTCGGCTGGCGGATCAAGACTTGTTGCCGCGTTATTCAGATCTCTGATCTCTGATTTGCAGCCTTCGACATGAAATTTCAAGAGTGACTGAATGTACTCGTCCCTCCACGTGTATCCACTCAGACTCGGAACGAGCTTCCGAAGCATGGCGACCGTTTTTCGCGCCGTGATTTCACTGCTTCACGCAATGGCTGCCATGGACGTTTTCGTTCAATCAATTTGCAGATCCCATGGTGATCCGATAGACCACGGCGGGCGGCAGATTGCGAACGGTCTGTCCTACGCGGGTGGCTTTTAACCCCAGACGAGCCAGGACTGCGTGCGGCACGGGACAACGAAATCCGTACGTGAACTGATAGAAAGCCCCACCAGGCCGGATATAGCGAAAGGAGCCACGAAGGACAGCGATCACCTTTCGCCGCGACATGGACAGTAACGGTAGACCGCTGACCACCGCACCGATCGAGGCGGGCGGAAACAGATCGAGCGTAGAAAGCCGCGACGCGTCAGCCAAAAGCACTCGGGATTGCGGGAATCGACGCCGCAGGAGTCGAGCAAAGTCGGGGCCGCTTTCAATCAGCGTGAGTTCAGTTTCCGTCAAGCCACGACCCAAAAGCGCTTTTGTGAAAACGCCGGTTCCGGGGCCAAGCTCGAGGACGGGGCTATCGCACGGATCAATGTCCCGAGTCATTAGCTGCCCAAGTGCTTCTCCCGATGGAGCAACGGCTGAAACGCTCAATGGGTCGGAAAGCCATGATCGGAAAAAGTGCAGGAAGTCGGAGTTCGAAGTGCTGTATGTCATGGACCGATTCGTATCGTGTCTGGATAGTTTGCCCGAAGTGACCGTACGCCGTGAGGTCTACGGCGCAGTTAGACGTTCTTGCAAGGACGTGAGCAGCACGCGGGCGTCATCAGGGGAAATCAATCGCGTGTTGCGCATACCTGCGTTCCGGGTGCGAGAAAAATGTGACGTCCGACTGATCCCCTTGATGACAACTGCGCGCCCTCACTGCGTCGCGCCAACATGGCGCAATGCATCTGCCGCGGCAAGGTTGCGTTGCTGGATTGCGATTTGCAACGCCGTTACGCCGCGGGCATCTTCGTGATTCGGGTCTGCGCCGTGCGCGACCAGTACGGGCAGCACATCGAGCCGCCCGAACAGCGCCGCAAACGACAACGCCGTTTCACCCGCGTTGTTGGTTTGATCAATTGCGCAATGCGTGTCAATCAGTGTCGCCGCGATGCGCTCATCGCCTTTGAAAAGCGCGCCCATCAGGGCCGTGTTGCCGTGTCGATCGTAGGCACATGGATCAGCGCCCGCGTCAATCAGCATCTTCAAGGAGTCCGGATGACCGTCGTAGGCGCTGAGGATCAGCGCTGTATAACCCTCGGGAGTCTTCATTTCGAGCGGATAGTGCGCCTCATTGAGCGCCTGCAAAATATCCGTGCGCCCGGCACGGGCCGCAGCGAACCAATCGTCCGAGTACCGCTGGAAGGCCGCAGGATCCGGCGAAGGCGCCCCCGATAAATACACATGTTGCGCGCAACCCGCTAGCGCCGTCATGGCCACGACTCCGGCAGCCACTGCGCGGACGAAGTATCGGTGAGTGGGAAGGCATCGCATCATGTTCTCCATCGGGGACAGGTCAGGCCAAAAGGAACACCGGGGCAAACCGATTCGCCCTAGTTCTCGGAAAGATGAGCCGCCGCGTCGCGCACGCGTGCTACGTCTGCATGCGAGGCACGGGCGAGCCGCGATCCGTAATCCGGGTCGGCCTTATAAAAGTAAGACAGCATCGCGTACTTGTTCCCGTCATTGGTTACCCGGACCAGGTCGTTCGACAATGCGGTGATAAGGTCCGTCTTGTCGGTGCTCGACAACGAACGGTAATACTCGCCCGCTTGCCGGAAATCGAGCGTCTTGTGAATTGCAGCCTGCTGGGTCGTGCCCGTGAGCGGCGTCTGCGTGTATTTGTACTTTGCCTGCTGACCAAGCTCGTTGATCCCCGATGGCTCGTAGTTGGTTTCCCCCTGTCGGCCTCCAGCGTTCATCTTGCCGTCCTGGTTGTCGTTGTTGACAGGAACGACCGGCCGGTTAATGGGCAACTGGTTGTAGTTCGCACCCAGCCGATACATTTGTGTATCGGCATAGGCGAACAGGCGCCCCTGAAGCATCCGATCTTCGGAGGGCTCGATGCCCGGCACCAAACGGGACGGAGCAAATGCGGACTCTTCGGTGGACTCAAAATAGTTGTCCGGGATGCGGTTGAGCGTCATCGTTCCGACCTTCTGTTCGGGAATGCTGGCCGGCCAGACTTTGGTGTCGTCAAGTGCATCGAAATCGAATTGGCCGAGCTCTTGCGGCGTGAGTACCTGGATGTAGAGATCCCATTGCGGATAGTCGTGTGCCTTGACCGCGTTGTAGAGATCATTCGTCATCATGTTCCAGTCAGCGCCGATTGAATGGGCAATGTCCTGCGGACGAAGACCCTCGACACCCTGGCGGCTTTTCCAGTGAAATTTCACATAGTGAATCTCGCCCTTGGCATTGACGAACTTGAAGGCGTGAACGCCGAAACCATCCATGTGCCGGTATGAGTCCGGCATACCCTCGTCGGTGTACAGATGGGTCAGCATGTTGGTCGCTTCCGGCGAATGCGCGAAGAAGTCGAAGGCCAGGTTCGGATCCTGCACGCCGGTCACGGCGGACGGTTTGTTCGCGTGCACGAAGTCCGGGAACTTGATGGCATCGCGGATAAAGAATATGGGCCAGTTGATCCCGACAATGTCCCAGTTACCTTGCTGCGTGTAGAACTTGACAGCAAACCCGCGTGGGTCGCGAGCCTGCTCGGGCGATCCGCGATAACCCATCACGGTGGAAAATCGAACGAAGACAGGCGTCTTCGTTCCGGGCGTGAACACCTGGGCGTCTGTCAGCGAGCTGATGTCGGCGCTCGGCGTGAAGTCGCCGAAGAGACCCGTCCCGCGGGCATGAACGACTCGCTCCGGAATACGTTCCCGATCGAAACGCTGAAGCTTTTCGATAAGGTGAGAGTCTTGCAGGACGACTGGACCCGAGGGACCGGCTGTCTGCGAATTCTGATTGTCTCCGACAGGAGACCCATTATCGCTGGTCATATCGGCAGCCTGCGCAAACGGAGTCACGCTTGTTACCAAAGTCATCGAGAAAATACTTGCCGCAATCTTTCTAATCGAGTTTTTCACGTTTTTTCCTGGTTTTTCAGAATTAACCGAAAAAAATATTAATCCAAAAAAGATAATTGCGAGATTGTGATTTTCTATCCTTTGGATAGTCAGAGTTTAAGTTTCAATTAGCAAACGAATTTATATATAGAAAGTTTGTCAACAAGAACTATGGGCGAGCACAAGCATAGGAACCGCGCCGCTTTGGCGCCGGTTGGCGGCCAAAACGATAGCGGAAAATCCTCTTTTAAGGGTTTTTTATCACATATTTCAGATTGTTGAATTACCCGGAATAACGATTTTCGATGACATGTTTATTCAGTTCCCGACTTTAATCGAGAACCCTTGTGAAATTTCTTGCCGACTCGCATACGCAAAGCGAAAAAGAGAATTCGTTAATTAAAACGAGCCTCAGTAACTTCACTTGCTGCTGTAGGAATCCAGAGATTTTGCATGCTTCAATTACGTCCGCATGTTGCACCCGTGCTAAAAGTCTTGACAAAAATAATCGGCGAAAAAACGCACTGCATACAGCGGAGTCGAAGGCGAATCGATCGTGCAGAGAATATCTTCGATCGCCCCCCCTGCGCCGCTGCCATCCGCATCATCGACCCTCACCGTCCGGCGGACAATGTCGCAAGCGTCACGAACTCAAGCAGCATAACCGCGCGTGAACACATCGATTACGGCGTCGATAAGCCGGTCCCGCTCGGCGGCGTCGGGCATTGTCCGCTCACCGACAAGAATTCGATGTTCCAGGTCTCCAGTCAGCATATCGTGGAAAAAGACGGCGGCGCGGTTGGGATCCGCCAGTCGAAGCCGGCCGGCCTGTTGGTGGGCCTCGACGAAATCGGCACAGAAGCGGTATGTCCGTTCTGGACCCGCCACGACCCAGGCCCGCCCGATCGCGGGGAATGCCTGCGACTCGGCAATGATCAGGCGATGCAAAGCCAACGCATCCTTCCCGAGCACGATTGTCAGCACGGCATCCGCAAGCACTCGCAGGCCTTCACTCAGCGGCAGCAAAGCGAATCGGTTGTCCATGAGGGGAACAAGCATGGCGTCGAGCAGCCGATCAATAGTCGCCAGGAAAAGACCCTCCTTGCCACCAAACCACGAATACACGTTGGTCTTCGACTGTCCGGCGCTTGCGACGAGTTCGTCTACGCTCACAGCGGAGAAGCCACTTGCGAGAAAGCGCTCCGCGGCTATGCCGAGAAGAAGTTCGCGCTTCGCATTCGAATCCGTTCGTCCCATGTCGCCCTCGGTTCAAGCGATGGCTGGCCGGGCCAGCCGTCGCAAGGAAATCTTGTCCGCCAGCGCAAGAACCGCCCGCGGGAGCCTTTCGCCTTCCTCATCTTCGTTGTACGGATGAATGGACGACAGATCAAAAATCTCTAGCGTCCTGCTTTCGGCAATGGTTTGGCCCAACATACGGAGAGTCGCCGTGCAATACGAGTGGCGGCGCAGGCTCCCAGAAATACCCAACAATCTGATCGGTACGGCCCCTTCAATCACGGCGAACTCCAATCTCGAAAGTCTAACGATACCATACGGTATCGTTTATTAAAAGAGGAAAATTGCCGCCGACTTTTGCTGATCCTTGCCGGCACGTCCGGTATCGCCCTCTTCAGAGCAGCACGGCCTTTGCCCATCACTTCGCCGTACTCGGTGAGCAGTCTCTTGTATAGAAGCGGGAACGCCGCCCTTTCCGTAGCGCGCTCCTTAAGGTGCTGCACGCTCACAAGCAAGACGGCATTTCGGTATACCTGCAATTCGTCGCGACTACGTATCCCTGACCGTCACAAACAGCTACATTTTCAGGAACGCTGCGATCGCTAACGAGTATCTACCGATTAGGATGACGAAATGGATACGCTTTGTGTTGTTGTTCGGAGGAAATGGGCCGTGGCACAGGACATTATTGGCCTGGAGTTAGTCGCTGAGCCTCAAACCAGGCTCCCCGCATTCACGGCAGGCGCGTATATTGATGTGCACATTCCTCAGCCAAAATATGCTCAAAGCGTCGTTCGTCGGTATTCGCTCTGCAACGGTCCGACGGACAGGGATGCCTACGTATTAGGTATCAAAGAAGATAGCCGGTCCCGGGGAGGGTCAGCCACCATTCATCGAGACATTCTTGAAGGGGACAAACTTTTCATAGGGCCGCCTCGTAACAATTTTAAATTGTCCGACTCTTCGCAGAAGGCGCTTTTGTTCGCTGCGGGTATTGGAATCACGCCATTGCTCGCGATGGCTCAAGAGCTGGCATTTAATCAGCGTCCGTTCGATTTGCACTATTTCGCGCGATCGGCGGAGTTCGCTGCGTTTCAGGATCGCTTGAACAACATGGAACACAGCGGAAACGTCCACTATTACTATGGGCTCACTCCTGAGGCAACCGAACGTGCGGTCGGCTATGCCGTCGAAGCGGTTTCATCAAATACCCACGCCTACTGTTGCGGGCCGACGGCCTTTATGGACGTTGTCGTCGCTCACTCGCGACAATGGATATACCCTGGCAACATCCATCTGGAGTATTTCTAGGAGTGACCGTTGTTAGCGCGCGCATTGAAATGCTGCTCCAGCAACTGCACAATCCACGAAGCCAATACGAAAGGCGCGGTCAACGCCGGCATGCCGACTGCTGACGCAGCAAGCTCAATTAGCAACGTCAAAACAATGGCTGTAATTGCCGCTTTGGCACCGAACCGGCAAGTCGCAAGCGCCGCCAGTGCCGGATTGAAGCCGCATATACCGCTCTGCAGCACGCCCGCGGATGTGCCGAGAACCGACCATAGCGCAAGCCCGAGCGCACTACCACCAAGCGCCCATGCAGCGCGCGACGGTCTCGCCACCAGAAGGGCGGCGAGGATCAAAGCGCCCGCAGCAGGCCCTGCAGCAAAAGCGATCGGGGCCAGGCCCGCGACACTACCTTCGAGGCAGGGCCGAAGGAATGCGGGGGCTGCGCTTAAAAGCAAACGAACATCGCTGTCCGCGCCTGCCGCGGCAGCAACGCTCACTGCCGCAGTTCCGAAAGACTGGTCTGCAAATATGGGTAACCATGCCCATGTCACAAGCACTGCAGGACTCGAATAGGCTGCCAGATTCCAACGGCCGAGCGCCCGCGTGAGCATGTCCGACAAACCGGTGGCTAACACCGCCGCAAGGATTGCGACGGCAGTCGCGCGCGAATCGTCATGGATGAAAGTAAACGCAGCAAGTGCCGCTAGCCCTCCATTGAAGCCGTGCAAGTCATTGCGCGTTGCCGGCGAACCATGGTCATCGAAGATATGCGCGAGCACATTGCCCGTTAGCGTGCCTATTAACAACGCGCATGCAAGACGGGGGCTGAAGCACAACAAGGCGAGGACGAGGATCGCGCCTGTCGCGGCGTTTCGCTGCAGCACGATTTGGCCCATGCTTCGCGCGAAGCTGCGGATCTGTATCGTCGCTTCGGTATCGACTCTGATTACAATTGGCATGGTGAGCGCAGACAGCTTGGCGGTAATGGAAGCGGATGGGACGGCTCACGTCTTGGGCTCGCGTTGGTTTTTGCGTGCTTACACCGCCGTTTCCGGGGCTTTCGCGCGCCGGCCCGAACAACGCTGCTGTTAGGATTTGAAACGTATCACCGTCAATATTTCCAATCCATAGCGAGGAAGGCATGCACGATATATGGTTGCTGCGATAAGTCGCGTTTCGTTTCAACCGTCGATCTTCCCGTTAAATCGCGACACGACTCTTTCGATTTTCCGACGCACATCCAGCACAATGTCGAATCGATGCGTTTTCAGTCGATTTATGCCAAAAATGAGAGATCGTATGACGTGCAGGCTATTGTGGATCGCGCACCGTGTCACCCGCGGACCCCGCTCTCCAGCACACGTTTCCGTTTTAACCTTTATCGCTAAGGGGCATTGCGTTGATCTGCCTTCCCATTTGCCTCCCGCTCCCCAGCAATCATGACCTTTAGTCTTCAGCAACTTCATGCGTTCACGACGATTGTCGAAAGCAGCAGCCTCGGTCGCGCAGCAGAGGTCCTCCATGTGACGCAGCCGGCTTTGAGCCGGACGATCAAGCGGCTGGAGGAAGAGCTTGGCGCCCCGCTGTTCGAACGCCACTCAAAGGGCATGCAACTGACCGCGATCGGCGAGGCTCTGCTCCCGCACGCCACCCTGCTGCTGCATGAAGCCGACAACGCGCGCGAAGAGATCGACGCGATCCGCGGCCTCGCCAAGGGCACGATCCGGGTAGGCGCTGTGGCGAGCATTGCAACCCTCGTGCTGCCCTTGGCGGTCAGCGGTGTACTCGCTCGTTGGCCGAACTTGCGCGTGCAGATTATTGAGGGCGTGTGGGACCGGCTCGCCGACAGTTTGCTCAGGCAGGAGATCGACCTTGCGCTAAGCATGGCGGTGCCCGATACGGATGAGATTACCGCCATTTCCGATTGTTGCTGGGAGGACACGAGCTACGTGGTTGCCGCGCTCGATCATCGGCTGCGTGCCAAAACGGAGCTATGCCTGGCCGATACGCTTGATCAGCTGTGGTGCATCCCGCCTCGTGGCACCGGCCCGTTCGAGCACATGCAGCGCGTGTTCGCCGAGCATGGGCTACCCATGCCGGAGATCGCGGTCGAGACCCGCTCCATCACCGTCCTGAAGAGCCTTGTCACGCGTGCGGGGTTTTTAAGCTGGATGGCCGCGCCAATGTACGACACCGAAAGCGCGGCAGGCGTGTTCGATACCCTGCCCATTCCAGGACTCGTCGCGCGTCGCACGCTAACGGCCTTCCGACGCCGTCAGGGCATTCTGCCGCGCCCCGCCGTCATGCTGCTGGACCAGCTAAGGCAGTTGACCTCGACCGCGGCATGAGGCTTTCAATCGGTGCCCTGCAGCTTGATAAAATTTCCACGCGGTTTCGCCAACAACGGCGGCACTAACATCTTCGGGAGTGAAGAATCATCATGGATCAGATCCTCGCTATTCGACCCTTCGTCCCTGCGAAAGACTTCGACGCTTCCAAGCGTTTCTACCGGGCATTAGGTTTCACGCTGACCCACGAGGACGAAAGCATTGCGATATTAAAGCTGGGCAGTTTCAGCTTCATTCTTCAGAATTTCTACGCAAAGGAATTTGCCGAGAACTGCATGATTCAACTTCTCGTACGGGATGTGGATTCGTGGTGGCAGAAAGCGAAACCCGGAGAGCTTGTCGAGCAGTTTTCTGTTAATGCTCCTCGCGAGCCGGCGCTGCAAAGCTGGGGCATGAAAGTCGGGTTCATCTTCGATCCTTCCGGCGTGCTTTGGCACGTGGCTGAAGTACCGTTCTGAACCCGGGGCTTTGATGCCAAATCATTAGCCCTTGATCCGGTCAGCCGTCATCCAGCCCTCGCTCACGCCGATCTGCGCAACCTGCTTCGCGACGGAATCGGCCAGGCGCTTCGCATCATCCGGTACCCCGGCGTGTTTGGTCTCGGACACCGCATGCAGACCCACGCCTGCCGCAGCCGATGTCGCAACATGCCCGGCAGCAGCGCCAACACCCGCTGTTTCCACGACGCCGGGCGCCTTGCCGCTGTCCGCCTTTGCATCGAAACTCTGAACCAGCCTCGGCATTTCGCCCGCCGGTTGATACACGAGCTGCACGGATGTGCCGACCTGGCTTTTCCCTGCGCCCAGACCAACCAGCATCCGGCGGCGGCGATTCCCGGCGTCGATCGTCTCGAAGCTGCCCTGCACGATCAGGGCGTTCCGGTCGGTGGGGGCAGACGAATCTGCACGTACTGCATGCAGGCCCATTGACTGTAGTTGCTTGACGATTTCATCGGCCACCTGCTCCCGCACTTCGACTGCATCGTCGGCTTGCTTCTTCATGGTCGAGGCACCGTCGAATTGCGTCTTCACCTTCTGAAGCAAACCACCGTCGAGTTTCACCTGATCCGGCGAGCTTTCAAACGCATAGACATAAATGGTCTCCGGCCGTACCTGCGCCGCCGCGGGGAAAGCACTCACGTTGGTGACACCACCAGCGCAGCCGGTCAGCAGAACGGCACAAAAAGCCAAGGCGGACAGTGCACGAAATGCGCTTCGTCCGGCTAACATCTTAAGAATATTCAGCATGTTCATCCTGTCATCGACACCATCGTGTCTCGATTATTCAAACACATCGTCCGATGAGATAAACAAGTATGGATAGCTGATCATCGGCGCTCTATTCGTGCTGGAAACGCCTGGCTGAATCTGCGTTAGATCTGCTCGTTCTGGCGTTCCTGCAACGAAGTGAAGTATGAATGAACGGCCGCCCAATCTCTATCCAACAATTATGTCGCGGGATGTCACGCGTGGCAGGGTGAACGTTTCTTCAGATGATTGACTGAGGAGGCGAATCGGCAGGATAAGCCGGCAGCGGAGTTATCACCTCCAATTTAAACGAAGGTGATAACTGCAGCCAGCTAAGCTTCCGAGGATTTTGATTGCCACCGTCGGCTCAGTGATTGATCACTCCGCGGCGTCGAACGCGTCGTGATAACTCACGTTACCGACGGGCCAATTGCCGCTGAACAGAATTGCCTGGAAGTACTCGGCTGGCACGCCCGGTAGCACCAGTCCAGGCTGGGCGGAAAATCCGAAGCGCTCGTAATACGCGGGATCGCCAAGGACGACGCAGCCGGCGCCCCCAAGGCATCGCAGTTCCGCCAACGCTGATTGCATAAGCTGAGTTCCAATTCCCTGCCCTTGCCGCTCCGGCGACACCGAAATCGGGCCAAGGCCGTACCACCCGGTCATGCCGCAAGTGAGGGAGACCGGCGAGATCGCGACATGACCGACTATCTGATTGCCGTCCTGACCTACAAGGGAAACGGATAGTTGTCCGGCACGCCGCAACGCGTGAACGATGAACTGCTCGGTATGGTTCGTATGGGGGGCGTTCTGGAATGCGGCCGCAGTCAGTTGCTCGATGACGGCGTTGTCGGCGGGTGTTTCTGCACGGATCAGGATGGGCATCGGGATGGACTTATGATGTTCGTTGGGGCGGGTCTCGGCCGGAAGATTCCGGTCTGCGTCGTGCTTGTCATCAACAATATCCTCGCAGGCAGCATGGACACCGGCAGATAGCATGGTCGCATCCGAGCGGTAACTGGTTGTCCCGGCAGGATCACGCGCGAGTCAGATGCTCGCGGATCCTGACACCCTCCTGGTACCCGCCACCACATCACAAATGTTGCGATGGCGGTTGCCCAAACCAGTAACTGCAATTGTGGGCGGTATACGCGTCATATGTGTTCGAAACAGGATAACCAAAATCGAGAACCCGACGCGTTGCAGAGGTATACGCCGGCCAGTTCGCAACGGTGCTCCCGGTATTCGGATTGCCTGAGTGAGCAAACGACGACAGCGCCGCCGTCATCGCATCCGACAGCGTTGCCTGATTGGCGGTGGGCGTCGGAATCAACTGCTGCGACAGCTTTCGCAAACAGTCCAGCCGATCCCGGCGATGCGAGTTGAACATAGACAGAATGTCCGCCGGCTGAATCGCCGAAGATAGTGACGTTCTTCGGATCGCCGCCGAATGCCGCAATATTCTTCTGCACCCACGTCAGCGCAGCGGCCTGGTCCATGATTCCATAGTTGCCCGCAGCCCCGTTCGGGTCCTCCGCGGCAAGCGCCGGATGCGCGAGGAAACCCAGCGCATTAAGACGGTAGTTGAACGTCACTACAATTGCGTTTGCCTTGACCGCCAACGCCGAACCGTCGGTGCCAATCCCGGACCCGTTGATAAACCCGCCGCCGTGTATCCAGAACAGCACAGGCAAAGGGGTCGTTACCGTCGTGGGTCCGGGCACATAGATGTTCATGTACAGGCAGTCCTCGCTACCCGCGGTAGCCGCTGGCGAGCCCTGCACGCATTCCGAGCCGGCATGCGACGCGTCGCGGACGCCCGAATAGGCGGCCGCTGCAACAGGCGCCTTCCAGCGGAGTGCACCAACAGGCGGCGCCGCATACGGTAAGCCGAGATACGCGTGCACACCGTTGACGGCGACGCCCTTTGCCTGACCCTGAGCAGTCTGAACCAGATTCGGATCACTAACCGTACTGCTGTCACTGCCGCCACAACTAGCGACGATCAGCGGCAGGGTCGCGGCAAGGGTCCATCCAAGCGCTTTTTGCGGATATTTTTTCAAGGTTGTCTCCTGATTTTCGGTTCAAAGCGTGTGCGCCCAGACTCATTCCGGCCACATCGACTTTTAGGGTTCTTTTTTTTAGGCAAAGCAACACCCCGCCCCTCCATACGGGAGCTCTTGACCCGAGGTCATTGACTTCGCTTAGTGCAAACAGCGTGTGGTCACAGGGTTGGCCGACAGCGTTGCGCGCCGGCTATGCGTTCAGCCGTCGAATCGATAGAGCACGCTATCTACACGAAAACGCACGTCCTCTGCCAGCGCGTTACTGACGAGAAGATAGCGCTGGCCGTCCGCCATGAAGGCAGCGGCATCCGTGCCACCCGAAGTGGGGAACTCATCGACTAGTTCGAAGCGGCCCTGTCCCTGTCTCCACAGGAATATTTGTGATTGCTGCTGCGTCTGCGGCGCGTGAGGCGTGCCGGTAATGAAACACACACGCACGAGATAGAGGCCGTGCGCGCCGTCGACAAGGCGCAGCTCGCGTCCTCCTGCCGCGCCCAACGACTGGACCGGATCGAACTGGATCCGTGCTCCATCGAACTGGAACAAGCGCGTCTCGCCCATCAGGTTCGCGTGCACCATCCACAACGTATCCTGTTCAATGAAGAAACTGAATGCGCGCCCGCCGGGCTCGTCGAAGCGTTGAACAATCTCAAAACCCGCCCCCTGCCAGCGATAAATCAAAGAACCGCTGACATGATCCGCATAGGCCAGATAGTGCTGGCCGCCGAACGTGATAAACGCCCAGTTGTATCCCCAGTATCCATCGAGTTTTTGTAGCAATCCGAATTGTTTTCCATCCCATTCGAAAATGCAGGATTCACGCGGATTATTTGGCGTCACCCCTTCGACCGTGACACCCTGAGCCAGCGCGAGGAAATGCCGGCCGCCGATAGAGAAAAAGCGCCACTGTTTGCCGGCGAACGTAGGGAGGCGCTGAAACGGTGTCCACTGATTGTCGTCGCGCTCGTACAGGATCGCCTCAGTATCAAGCGTATAAGGGCCGCTGCCGGAGCGCACGCCTACGGTCGCGAGAAAGCGCCGGTCACCAATCTCGAAGTACTCCGCGTCCTCGCCGCCTGGTACAGAAAGTGTGTCGTGCTCGACGAGCCGCCCCGCTTGCCAGGTATAGATCAACGTATCAACGTTGCTGTCGCCCGCGCTCATTCCGGGCGCCTGCCCGGGGATGTCACGCGCCAGTTGAGGGACGACCACGAAGAGCCGCTGGTCGATGTTGAATACTTCGACTGCGCGCGCACCGCTGGTCGCCAGCCTTTGCACCGGCGTAAGGAGCGACTTGAGCGCCTCAGTGTTTGCCATCGCTGATCTCCTGCCCCGTCATCATGAATTTTGAAAACGGCTTGTGGCGCAGCGTGCCATCGTCGCGTGGGCGCCATAGATTTGCCAGCGTAATGCCAAGCGCCGCGAACAACGCGAGCAGCCCAGCCGCCAGGAATAGATGACCGAGGGACCAGTTCTGCGCGAGCAGAATGCCGCCGACCACGGGCCCTATGATCGACCCGGTGCGTCCGATGGCCAGCGTCCAGCCCACACCCGCCGCGCGTACACCGGTGGGGAAGAGGCAGCTTGCAATCGCCGGAAAGGTCAGCTGGCCGCCAACAATGCATGCGCCCACCACGAACAGCAAGCCGAACGCTGCGTTGCCCGCGCCGATCACCCGGCCGAGCGTGAAGACCATCACGGAGCCCGCTACAAACGCCACGGCCACCGCGACGAACGGAGCGCCTCGTCTCACGATCAGCGAGATCAGCAACGCTCCGACGATTGCACCCACGTTGAGCACGACCGCGCCCAACGCGGCCCGGTCGGGGGCCACACCGTTCAGGTTGAGGATGGTCGGCATGAAGCTGACCAGGAAGCCCGACAGGATCATGCTGGCAAGCACCCCGAACCAAAGCGCGAATGTTGCGGCGAGACGTCCTTCAGCGAACAGGTTGCCCACGAACCGGGCCAGGAGATCGCTGCCCATGCCGTCGCTTGCCTGCGGAGCCGGTTTGCTTGTTGCCTCGGCTGGCGTTGCTGCCGGAATGATCAGCAGCACCGGGATGATTGCCGCCAGCGCGCACGATCCGCCCATCAGGAACACGAACGGCCAGCCGAATTTCATCATCAATGCAGCCGTGATCGCGCCGCCTACGACGGCACCGAGCGGGAAGCCGATGAACATCAGGATGACCAGCGACGAGCGGCGTTCTGACGAGGCGCTTTCGGCCGTGATTGCGGCGATAGGCGGAATGGCGCCGCCCATGCCGAGGCCACCGAGGAACCGCAATGCAGCGAGCGTGCCAGCCGAACTGGCGAACGCGCAGGCCAGCGTGAAGCCTCCGGTCACGACCAATGCGAGCACGAGCATTTTCCTGCGGCCGAAACGATCGGCAAGCGGGCCGATGGTTAGCGAGCCCAGCACCGTGCCGACAAAACCCGCACCGAATACGCGCCCGAGCGACGCATGATCGATCTGCAAGGATTTCGCCAGCAGCGGTGCAACGAACGACAGCATCAGCGTATCGAATCCATCGATCATGGAGACCGCGAAGCAGACGAGCGTGATGCTGACGACCGAGCGGACAGCCCGGCCTCCGGAGGATGCAACTTCAATATTCATGATCTGACGTCTCCATATACGGGCTTTCTATAAAAATCGATATCACCGCCCTGCGATATCGATGTCTTGTTACCTACGGTTCCTGCGGCAAGATTACCTCGCCGACGACCCGGGATACGTCACATTCGTGAAGCCTGGAATCTCGACGCGCTCCGGATGGTTTCCGTTGGCCTGCAACTGATCGACAATGTAGTCGGCCACGCAGTTCGACAACAGTTGCGACGGGTCTTCCATGATGCGTCTGAGGCGCGCGGTAGTGGCATCCCGGTCATTCACCGACGTGATCGGCGGCATGCACTCGGCGGCTGCCGGTTCAAAGCGATATCCCGGATGATCCGGAAACAATTCACGCGCGACATCTATGCTTGCGCGAGTGTTCTGCCATAGCATCCGATACGTGTTTTCGAGCGCAACCAGACCCGCAGCGTCGGGTAACTCAGCCACGGAGAACGATGGCGCAAACGGGGCAACGAACACGCGTTCCGGCGGCAACGCTCCACCGGAGACACGCCAGATCAGATGACACATGTTGTTGGTCGCCCAGGTCGCACCCGCCGTCGGCCGGCCCGACCTGCCGCTGACCAGCACCATCAGGTGGGCCCAATCGAGCTCCTGTGCACGCAGCCAGTTGCCGATCCGATACACAATATCGAGGAACGCGAGACCGAAGGTCGCGAACATTACGTCGTTCATGGGCACTGGGACCGCGCCGGAATCGAGCGGTGCAAAATAGTGATCGCGCAAGGAATCGAAGCTCATCAACGCCGGTTCGTCCGCTACGCGCTCAAGTAAATCGATGGTGATGGCGCACGTATAGTCGACCAGGTTTGCGAGCTTGAGATCGAAGCCCGCCAGACTTTGCACGGCGATCTCGTCGCGCCATAGCGCCGCCGAATTCGCCTCACGGGTGTTGCGTGCATGAAGCATCAACTTCGCGGCCGCGTGCTGCCAGGCGTTGTCATGCGGCGCCAGCTCCCGCATCCGTGCGAGGTAGGCAACGGCGAGTGGCAAATGCGACACGGCGGTCAGTTCAATGAAGCCGCGCGTCGATTTGCGAAAGCTCTCGATAGACGCGGGCCGCCCGCCGCCTGGAAACAGCACGATATCCGAGCCGGTCGATACCAGCAACGGCGCATCCGCCTCGCACTGCGTCATCTGTTGCGTCAACTGGTTGCCGATGCTGGCCGGGTCCGATGTAAACGCACGGAACAGCGCGGCAAAGGCGGGATGCGGTTGATAAGTCATCGCCTGAAGGCTCCGTGATGCAAGTCAGTAATCGAACAGTCGTGCAGGGTTGTCGGAGAGAATCCTCTGCCGAACCTTCGGATCTTCCGTCCACGCGCCAAGCAGATTGAGCAGCTCCCCGGTATCGCGAGTGGAATCGGGAATGTGCGGCCAGTCGGAACCCCAGATCACCTTGTGCGGAGCCGCCTCGATTATCTTCTGCGCCATTGGCGCAACAGCGTCGTACCCACGATGCCTGGCGATCCGATATGGCGCGCTGAGCTTGAGCCAGCAGTTGCCGTCCTTGAGCAGATTCAGCAGGCGCTCGAAATCCGCTGGCGTGAGGCCGTCCTCTTCAAGCATGTACCCCATGTGATCGATCACGAAATCCGATTGCACATCCGCCAGGAAGGGAATGAGGTTGCGCACGACCCAGCCCGGCGCGTAGAACTGCACATGCCAGCCGAGGCTCGTGCACAGCGTTGACATACGGGTGATGTACTGCTGAATCTCTTCGGTAGGCAACGCCGAGCGCGCGAACAGGTCGAGCCGGACGGCACGAACCCCTGCCCGATGATAGTGATCAAGCGTGGCTGCGTCGGTACCCTCTTCGATCATAACCACACCTCGCGCAATCGGGCCTGCAGCATTCAAGGTGTCGATCAGGCAGCGGTTATCGGTGCCGTAGAAACTCGGTTGCACGATCACGAAACGTTCGAGTTGAAGCACGTTCATCAGTTGCAAGTAAGCGTCGAGCTTGCCGTCCGGCAGGGTGTAATGCGGGTGCTCCACGTGGGGATAAAGCGCCTCTGGACCGAACGCGTGCATGTGCGCGTCGCAAGCATGAGCGGGCATCGCAAAGGCGGGGCGTGACAGCGTGTCGAACGCACGCATCGAAGTGGATATCAGCGGAATTTCGGCCATGAAAGTAGGTCGTGAATGATCAGGTTAGTTGGACTTGGAGGGCTTGGCCAGCTTAGAGAAATGCCGCGCGGCTACTCTCTATTCGCTGCCGTAGCGCATTCAGGAACAGGTCCGTGTCGATGCCCGCGAAAATGAAAGGCGCGGCCCCTTCTTTCCTGAGGCTCGTCAATGCTTCGCTATCCGGCATGCCTCCAACAATCGCGACCTTGCCGCAACGCCGGGCGGCGGCAATCACGCGCCGGCACGCTTCCACGACCTCGGGATGCGTCGACTCGCCGGCATGTCCCAGATCGGCGCTCAAGTCGTTGCAGCCGACTGCCAGTATGTCCACGCCGTCGACGGCCGCAATTGCATCGGCCGCTTCCACACCCGCGCGGCTCTCGATCAGCACCTTGATCGCGGTGGCATCATTAAGCGTTTGATTGAGTTCGCGGGCGTGAATCTTTTCGAAATTCACATAGGGTAGCGTCGCGAGTTGCGAGCGCTGGCCAAGCGGCGGGAAACGGGTTGCCATGACTACGTCTCTCGCTTGCGCTGCCGTCTCCACACGCGCGACGATGATACCCAACGCCCCACCGTCGAGAACGCGATTGATGGTGCCGTAGTCACGCTCAGGGACCCGGACCCAAGGCGTCAAGCCGAGATCGACCGCGCATGAGCACAACTGCGCAACCGTATCCACGGGCAGCGTGCTGTGTTCCATGTCGATCCATATGGTGTCGTAGCCGGTCGCTTTCGCCCAGCGCACCACGTCCGTGGTTCGCGACGCGCGGATACCGAGCGCGTAGACGGGAAGACCCGCCCGCAAGCGCTCAGTCAGTTCGATACCGTTCATGTTGTCTCCGTCTGTTATTTGGCTTCGGAACAAGTATCGCCTCAGAATCCATTCTGATTTATTCTCCAGAAAATCTTATTGATTCACAGAGGCAATCAATGCACGTCAGGCATCTGGAGTATTTCGTCGTGCTCGCCGAGGAGCTGCATTTCCGGCGTAGCGCAGAGCGGCTTGGTATTACGCAAGCGCCCTTGAGCCTCGCGATCCAGGCGCTCGAAACCGAACTAGGCGCGCGCCTCTTTCATCGGACGAGCCGCTCGGTGGCATTGACTGAGGCCGGGTTTTCCCTAATGAACGATGCGAAGCACATCCTCGCGCGCATCGACCTCGCTAAGGAAAATGTCTGGCAGACGGTTAGCGGACAAGTCGGGCGTTTGCGGCTAGGTTTTACGAATGCGTCATCGTTATCGCCGCTTTTTCCGCGCTTGATCCACGCGTACCGTACGCAGCGGCCCAACGTGCAGATTGGCCTGCATGAGTTGTCGTCGTCACAGCAGATTGAACAGCTCGATGCCCGCGAACTCGATGTCGGACTGCTGCGCTTGCCGCTCTCCACGCCGCCGTCAAATCTCGTATTCACACCGTTGCTCGAAGAGCCGCTGCTGCTCGCGATGCATGCGGGTCATCCGCTCGCCAAAGCCGCGTCCATCAAGATCGCAGACCTGCGTGATGAACCGTTTATTGCATATCCTCGGCAGGCGGGCGTAGCGGTACACGAGCAAACGGTGGCGTTATGCGCGAAGCGCGGCTTCGAGCCTTATGTAGTCCAGGAAGCGCAGCAGGCGTCCACGCTGATCGGACTGACCGCGACCGGCCTGGGGATCGCGCTGGTACCGGCCACGCTGAAGGCCATCGCCATACCGGGTGTCGTGTTCAGGGAGCTCGACGATGACGATACCAAGACAACGCTTTATATCGCTCATCGTCACGGCGATGTGAACTCACGCGTTCAGCAGTTCGTGGAACTGGCGCTTGCGCTGAGATAACCTCTAAGCTTGCGATCTACTCTTCAACGGATTTCATATGACGCTCAAGACACCCTTTCTTTGCAGTGCGCTCGCCGCTACCGCGCTGCTTGCCATGGTCGCAATCAATCCCGCCAGCGCGGAAGATAGCGTCATGCCGCCTCAGACAACCACGCGAAATCTCGCCCAGGAAGCTACCAATCGGGCACTGGTCGTACGCTTCTACAACACGGTATTCAACCAACACGATCTCAGTATTGCCAGCACCGTGCTTGCGCCGAATTACATTCAGCACAATCCGCATGTGCCAAGCGGCTCGGCGCCGTTTATCAGTTTCTTTACCGAGCACTTCAAAGCAAACCCCGAGGCACGCTCCACGATCGTGCGCAGCGCGGCCGATGGCGATCTCGTGTTTCTTCATGTTCATTCGACCAGCAACCCGCAAGATCGCGGCAGCGCCATAGTGGATATCTTCCGCGTGGACCACGGCAAGATTGCCGAACATTGGGATGTGATCCAACCGGTGCCCGAGCACGCGGCTAACGACAACACAATGTTCTAACCCAGGCTCGCCCCATTTCCCAATCGCTTAAGCACGGAGTTGCTCCGGCTAAAAATTGGTAAGCAGCGGAAACAGCTCGTAAGCACTGCGGGAAACCGCGCACTCCTTCTCACATCGCACGCCCGGACGCGGTGCGATGATTCGACACGCAATACGCTTCGCCGCGCATCGATCACCCGCAAGCGGGGGCTTCCATGCGTGGTGTCGAATAGAAGCTAGGAATCACTGCGCTACGCGAGGCTTATCATGACCCTTCACGGCAATCCAGAACTTGCTGGTTTCTCAAACCGGCTTCACGTGCCAGCAATGGCCCAACGCGGGCAAAAGCCTTTAGCAACACCACAGCGAGTCAGGTTCGCGGAACAAACCACACGCATTGCATTAGACATGCGTGCGTTGGCAATCGGCTGAGTCATGAAACCCACCTTGTTTGTCTGCGCCCTTGCGCTAGCTAGCGGCGTGCTGTCGCTCACTCCGTCTGTCACTGTGCGCGCGGAGCCGGTCGCACACGATGCGGGCGGCTCCCGAAGCAAGGGCGTCGATCAGAAAAGGCGCCTTCAAGATGCGCCCTTCGCGTTTCGTGGAATCCCGCTCGGCATAACGCTCGATGAATTCCAGGCAGGCGCGACCGTCAGGGCGACCCCGATCGACAGCGTGCCGGTCTGCGAGACCGATGTGATTGCCGGCTCCCTCGGCATGAGCCTGAAGACGCGCGAAAGCCTGACAGTTGCTTGCCGCTGGGCGCATCAACGAGCCAATGGATGGGCGCTATCGCGCGCCGTGGTCGACGGCGCACCGGCGCAGGACCACATGCTGCGCTTCGCACGCGTTAGCGGACAAAGCACCTTCAGGCTGTATGAGATGTCGTTCGTCATAGACGAAGGCACCGCAGCCGATCTGCGCCACGCTCTGGCGGACCGCTATGGCGCGCCGCGAGCTAACGCTCGTGCAACCGCCTCCACATCTACGAGCAACGCGCTGCCCGTCTACGAATGGGAAAACGCAGTGAGCTCGATCACTTTGCGTTTCTTGCCGGCGACCCGTAACGCCACGCTCGTTTATCTGCTGAAAGCACCCGACGCGTGGGTGAAGTCTGTTGTGCTGCAATGGAAAACCAGCAGCGTCGATGCGAGTTAGTGAAAGTTAATGCAGCTTGATGAAAGGTCGACAAGCACCGGTCCCGTGCAAGCCGCGTGATTTTTCGAGCGTCACGGAAAGGTTGAGAAAGGACGTGCGGGAGCTATCTGTTGCTTGCCGTTTCGTCGATGGCTGAGATACGCGACCATGGGATGGCGGCCAGACCATCCATTGCTTGCCGCTAGTCGAATCGCAATCAGCGCCCTGTTCATCCCCGGAACTCAATCATGCAAGCCAGCAGGAATATCACTCGCCGTTATCGCGGTCATTTCATCGTCAAGCGCACATGGGATCGAGTCAGCCTTGGTGCAAGCGTGCAAGGTTCTCACCGAGTGTGCCTGCTCGCGACCCGTTGAAGAACGAAAAACAGGAGTGGCGGCGTCATGGTTAGCTTGATCGAATGTGAGACCGAAGGATACGGTTCGGCTATTGTCGAATCCGCCATTCGACTCGGCATGACAGACGTCGCCAAACCAATGAGCCTGCTCGCCTGCCGGGTTAAAAAATCTCTGCGCTACGCCTCGCTCATCTGCACCGTCCTCAGCCCATGCTTCTTATCCGGCTGCGCATTGACCGTGATATCCGCTGTTGATGCAGCCGGGTCCGTCGTGCAAGCCGGCTTGAGTATTGCGTCGAACCATTCGTCACCCACCGTCGTCAATGGTGATCAGGCATCCCTTCGCGCCGTTTGCATCGAGTGGAATTCCATGGTCCCCGTTGGCGACTTTGTTCCGGCATTGCAATACGCTTTGCATAAACGCGGGGTGGAGTCGACCGTGTATGCGCCAGGGACCTCACCGCCCGGTTGCGAAGCGACACTAGTCTACAGTGCAGCCACGGATTGGGGGCATCGAACATTCACCGACGGATACACCGAGTATCTTTCCGCCATCAACCTCACGTTGATCCAAAGGGGAAAGATCGTGGTCGCCGCCAGCTATGCGACTAGCGGCGCCAAGCTGGACCGCTTCGCGAGCACGGCGACCAAGGTCACCGCGCTCATCGACAAGATGGTGATTGCAACGTCGGATTGATTAGAGAATGAAACAATAATGCGGCCAGAAAGGCCGCGATATCATCAAGAACCCGGTTGTCCAGTGACGCAAAGCCGGACTCGCGGACTCTATCGCATGGCTCAGTGAGTCAACGCAGTCAGCCAACTCAGGCAGCTTGCCTGCAGGATGCTTCGTGCCTGGCCTGCTCCACGTCAACGTAGCCGGCTAGAGTCGAATTCAACGCATCCACGGCCTCGGGCTGTACGGTGCTGCATTCACCCACGGTTTCGTCTCGCGTGACGCGCGGCTCGGTTTTGGCGCTCTTGCCCGCCCGCGACGGCGGCTGGCAAATCCCGCACACCGCGCCATGTGCCGCGTCCTGCTTGCGCATGACGAATTTGCCCGTGCAGCTGCAGCATCGCGTCAACTGCAGGATGCCGGCGTCGAAGAAACGCACGATCGTCCAGGCGCGCGTGAAGCTCAACATGATGTAGCTGTCGTGCCGCTCGCAATGCTCGAGATAAAGCTTGTAGCCTTTCGTCAATGCATCGAAATGCGAACAACCCGCGAGATCCTTAAGGAATCTGTAGATGTTGTAGAAGAGCGATGCGTGAATATTCGGTGCCCACGTCAGGAACCAGTCGACTGAGAACGGCAACATGCCCTTCGGCGGCGATACGCCCTTTACTTCCTGATAAAGACGAATCATGCGGTCACGGGAGAGGTTGACTTCGCTTTCCAGAACTTGAATACGGGCACCGAGTTCGATCAGAATGGCCGCCCGCATCACATCTTGAGCGTCTTCAGCAATGCTCTTCTTCGCCATTGGCGTAACCTCTTCTTATATAAATCGCTCGACTGCCACGTCGGCCAGCGCTATGGCGCTAAGCCCAAAAATTCAAGCCCGGGAACCGAGCACTCGCAAGAACGCCTCCGCGCTCCGTGTCCCCGCGCTAGCCGGATTGTGCGTGATCAGTGTGCCGGTGAGATCGACTACTCGATCCTCAGGCGCCCGATGTCCCAGGAGAAAAAACATAAGCAGCACTCCGGACATAAAACCCACCGCACCGCCGATTAGCAACATGCTGCCTCCGCGAATTTTACCGAGCTCAAAAAGGGATCATCGATGAATTGATCATCGATCCTTTGACCAAAACGTTAGGAGAAGCGTCCCATTGTATTGGCAACGACCTACCCTGAACGGAATGATCCTCCTTTTCTCTCAAGTAAATTGCGTCGAAAAGACGAGGCTTTGTCCTAAGGCTTACGGAATATTTCCTTTAATTGCTAAGCATTTCGGAGACCCACGTACTCACCCGGCCTACTTGAATAAACACGGCGAAATTATTTATAAGATTCGGGAAGGACTTGGCGAACGTGCATGCTGCTCGACGTTTCAGTGCTAGCGAAAGTGCGCAATCATAACCCCGCAGATTGAAGAAGCCATGTGGGGGAATGGCTGGATCGCAACGGTGCTCCGCGTTCTTCTTCACCCGTTGATAAAAGGTTGTGGAAGATTGCTTAGTACGATCGTGCAGTCTGATTTCTTCGCAGGATCGATCCCGGGCATTGTCTGTGGCTAGTGTCGAAGCCGGGATCAATGCAGAGACCAGATACGAAGAAGGTCGCTTGAGTACAGCGTGACGCTCGTTCGCCACGCCTTTCCGTTTGCGACCGGGCGAATGATCAGCAGTGTTGCCAAGCTCGTCACCCGTCGAAGGTGAGGTTGCGTTGTCATTTTCTACTCGACTTCCGCTTGAGGGAAGTCCTACTCGATAATCATGAAACAACTTACCCAAACTCTCCTTCTCGCAAGCGTCCTGGCAACCAGCGCCGGCAGCGCACTCGCCCAAGGCACTTTGCCATCCAACCTGGACGGCGGCCACATTGGCCGCGAAGGCTTCGAACCGGGCTTTGCGGTGGTGAACGATCTACAGCATTTGCAACGGCTTTATGACCTGAACGGCCGGGAAAGCGAGATGCGGGATATCTACCACGACGTCCTGCTAAAGACGCAGGTTCCGGCAATCCGCCAATACGTCTACGAAGCACTGGCGCGCAACCTGCTCCGCCCGACCAACGTGGACCAGGCAATTACGACCATTCGCACGAGCCTGGATGAAGACCTGAGCACGTTGGCGAAACATCCGTCCGCTCCGTGAGGCACGTGCCGCGCCCAAGCGGGCGCTAAGTGTTTAGTTGAGGGAAAGGTAACCGGCCGTCTTGGCTTCTGTACGAAACAATCCATCGGAAAGCCGCCGGCTCAAGGCGGTCAGCGATGACGCAGGCGCGGTCGCTACCAGGAACCTGGCGCCAACCCCGCCCCTCCACCCTCGCAGGATCAGAACGTCAGCACGCTAAGGAACATTCGTTGCAGCCAGCCTACCGTTGTCGCGTCGGCGAGCATGCCGACACCTGCTTGCTCAATTCGCGCGTTGGCAACTTTACTGGACGATACGTAGTTTCCAACCTCGATGTCCTTAGGATTCACGATACCCGACAACCGCAGGCGATCGCGGTTCTGGTTCATCGCAATGATCTTGTCCCCCGCAATCACAAGGTTCCCCGTCGGCAGCGTGGCGATAACCGACACGGCCAGCGTCCCAGTCATCCCCGTCGTGTTCGACACAGCGCCCTGACCTTTGAATGTGGTGCTAGCGGATCCGATGTTAAACAGCTTGGCCAGTCGTGCTGCTGCGCCGCTAGACTGGTCGGCGGCTTGCGCGCTGATGTCGCTCGATCGATTGGCTGACGCATCGCCGCTGTTATTAGCCGAGTAGGATTCCGAGAGACGGATCGTCAATACGTCGCCCACGTGCTGTGCGCGAGGCGTTTCATACAAGGCCAACGTGTTGCCACCCTGGAAGATCGCGCCCCCCGTTTCGATATTCAACGGACTTGAAACCACGACCGGCGCGAACGTCGGCATATCGACGATAGAATTCGAGCCACCTGAGCATCCGGCTAACGAAACCATACCACTAGTCAGAATCACAAACTTTAACGAGTTCATGTTTTTAATGGTTCGCCAGATTAAGATTCTTGGCCGCGCGTGGCACGATCAGATAATGAGCAGCGTCTGAATCGTCGACTTGTCGCTAAGCGCCAAGCCTGACCCCTAAGCCGGCCTCGACCGCTCGTCACTCGTCGTTTTGAGCGGCGAGTCGGACATTGTCAATCGATCGCGTCGGCGCATGTATCGAACGGCGCGGCAGCCGCATGACCCACGGCCGGCACGATCTTGAGCGTAGCCGATACCAGGCGGCACGGCAGTGCAGCTACCGCGCAACCCTCCATCGGCAATATGACCACGCCCGCCATGAGGCATGCCGCTAGCCGCACGCAGCGTTTATAAGACTGCAAATTGAACATAAATAAGGCCGCTACCCTTTCAGGCGCTAGTGTTGATGCGTGTGCCAACCAAGCCGTTCGATGGCAGCGCGGGAGGGGTGGCTTGCTCAATCGGCAGCGACGGCGAATCGGTTTTAGCGCTATTGCCGGCTGCGCTGCCGCCGGTCGGGCGCATGGGTGTTGGTGCGATACGTTCTGCAGGACTATAGTTGTTAACATTCATGATCAGGCTCGCTTTCAATAAAGATGAGGGGATCGAGGCAGCGTCAAGGGAGACTTGAGCGCATGCCAGGTCGCTAGAACTCTCTTTCGACATTGAATGATCACGCTTAACGGCTAGGGTCGATTAATGAAAGATCACCGCTTTTTCTCGACTCCTTACCAGCACTTACCGCACTGTCTTAGCCGCAATTAATGCAAGCACCTGACTTGCGCTCCCGATCATCGTTTGGCACCGGGAAGCCTAGATCTTCACGTCGACTAACAGTCCTATCGGATCCCATCTAACGCCCTTGGTCTCTTCGCTCAAACCATCCAGAACATCGGCTAACGACACCTCTCCCGAGTCACCATCAGGCGCTACATAGGATTGCAATGCGTTGTCGAGCATGCTGACAGCTCCGGCAATTTTGGTGTTCTCGCTCGCCCCAGCATCACTGCCGGACGTGGGCCCCAGGGGGTCGTCTAGCTGCCAGTCCCAGGCGTCGACTGGCCTGTCGCCGTCCACGAAGGCAGACCGGACAGTCTTCGCAAGCTCTTCTATGGAAGAGCCAAGATCGACATAGGCCGATGTCACCTGATCCACTGGCGCAGCATCACCCTCTTGCTGAACAGGCGCGTTGAGACCGTGTTGCAGGACAAGTGCCTGATACAGCGCCACCAGAAATTGCTTGCCTGCGTTTTTGTTTGCCTCTTCGCGCGCGTGGGATCCGGCCGCAATGCCGGAGCTGCCAGCCAACGAATCCGTGTCGGTGGCGCCACTACTGGCCGACGCAAACCCGCTCGGGTCCAGCCCCATGCGTTGCAACGTCAGCTTGAGTGCCGCCATCAAGGTGTCTCCGCTTCCTGACGATGCCGCCGATGGTCGCTCAGGAAGCGCGCTGCTGGGCGCACTGGGCGATTGCTTGGCCGTGTTGCCGGGAAAATCCGAAGATGAAATTGACATGCTGGAATCGAGTGCCATGGTGTCTCTCGGTTGGTTGTTCCGTGACGCAGAATCGGCTGCATGAAACAGGTTGGCAGTGGTGCTGATGATTGAATGGCGAGCGCACGGATCCATTCGCCCAGACGTCATATCGACCCGGCAAGCAGGAATCTGTAGTGTTGGAAAGGCGAGGTAAGAAGCTGAATCCGGCTAGCATGCCGGTAGTCTTATGGACTAAGCGATGCTGCCACGACAATGAAAGATCCGGTAACGAAGTCATTACCTTCCGCTTGGTCGCCAGCTTGCGAAAGGGTGCAATTCTTATATTTTTTGCAAGCGTTGAATGCAAACAACTTGACCTCACGATCGGCTATTTGATGGCCTGGTCTCTTAAGTAAATAACGTCACTTAGACAACTCTCTTACCGGGCCTTTCGAAACCTAAGGTTGTTCGCACCGCTGACGTTATCACTGAGTATTGAATGTACTTGGAGGATGAAATGAATTTTTCCACGACCGGCGAGATTGCTTGCAAAGTGCGCATCAACCCCATCATGCTTGTTAGCGGTCAAGGTGTGGCAAGCCGTGCGATTCGGTATCGCGGCAAACACACACTGCGGGCCGTACTGGGACTCCTGGATAGTCAGCGCGAGGTTCGCGCGCTGGTCTTCAGCCACACATCCGACGGAGATATGTTATGGGTCGACATCCAGACTGGGGAGCTAAGAAGCTTTGAGGAGTGGCGATTCGAGGCGGCATGATCAACGCATCAAGAACCCGGGTTTCACGCGACGGATTCTTCTAAACGGCTTCCTCGCAATCAGCTCTGTTGGGCATGGCGGCATTCAGGTAATAAACACGATCCGGTCGCCCACCGTCGAACCGCATTCCACGAAATACGCGGTACGGGCGGCCCTGACGTCGAGAAGAACGCGTTCGACGCCTTCAACACCGGGACTTTCATGCAAATGCGTTTTAACAATGACTTCCGAGCTTGGCTTGGTTAACGTGTCACGCCGGACTTCCACGAGATACTTGATGGCATCTCGTTGGCTCATAAAATACAGAATCATTAACAACGTGTCCTTACCGCAGATGAAGCGGCGCTAATCGACACTACTCTCCATCGAGCCCGCAAGCGGCACGAGACGCGAGAAATGCAGGCAGATGCTGGCGCTCTGTTACCGGGCCGATACTTCGCCCGACATGACGTCGATCCAGACAGGACCCTCTTCAGCTTGATGGCTATAGACAAGCGCCCGAGCCTGCGGCCCCGCTATTCTCAGGAAGCGCAGTACGTCGCTCCTGCGTTGCTTGCCGCGATACGGGACGCGGCACACTCCTTGATCGCATTCCATCAGCAATACAACGTCGTTGCGCTTAAGAAGCCGCTCGATCATTGTTTCGCTCAACCCATGCGAATGCCCCGCCGTCGTTGCTCGCTGCATGACCGGCATAAGCGGCATGACGACGTGATCCGCCAGTGAGTCATCGGGTTCGAGTAACGAGGGAAAGCGAGCGACACTCCCCTGCGCCTGACTCACATGCGCATGCTCGCGGGGAGCGGTGCGAACACTTGTACGCTTCGCGGTGCGGGTCATTTGCACCCGACCGCACAGACGATGGCCGATACGCCCGCCACCGCACCAACGATTCCGCCGAGGGCAAACGTCTCCACCGAACTAGCGCACGCTTGAAGATTGAGTGTGCAAAATAGCATCGCGATGTAAATGCAGCGCCGCAAGATTTTTCTCCCTCAACAGTGTTGCTGCGGTTTGGACCGGGCGTAACGCCGAGGCACCTGACGCAGCTTCCCGTCATGGGCCTGATATCTGTTTGAAGGGGTCAACGCAGAGAGCCCCATGCACGCAGAGAGATTAGAGCGCTTTGAAGAGGGGCATTTCGGCAATTACGGGCTGTAGATACCGTCTGCTTACGAGCTATTACCTAGGCGGGAGCATGAACGCAACAGGGCCGATGCCGCTCTTTGCGCCCGTTCCTGGTCGGTCTGTCGAACGCGGATTCGGAACCGGACGGTAATGAGTTTCGGCTGTTCAAAGTCAAGCAGAGGCGGCAGCGACTGAACAGTCCGCTTAAGCTAGCCTGGAGAGCCCGGATACATCTGGCAAGACGCTACAAAGACCATGACGCAGCCTGCGTGGCTTATGCAAAGGGGCCGGTCTGATTCAACCAAAGGTCGTTGAATTGCGGAAGGTTCCACTGTTTAGGGTCTTCAATAGCCACTACCCGGTCAATTCCCGTTAATTTCTTCAGGTCTACTATTTGTGGGAAAACCGGTTGATTCGACTTGCATGAGAAGAACGTCTTGACGATCGGCGCGAGAATGGACCCGCTGCCCTGATCGAGCACGACAGCCAGAAAGCCCGATTCCAGCCGGACCAGCGAGCCCACCGGATAAATGCCTACCGTGCTTATAAAGGCCGCGAGAATGGTCTTGTCGAACTGTCCATCCCATGACGCCATGCTGCGAAGCGCCTGAGTCGGATGCCAGGATGATTTGTATGGCCGCTCGGAAGTGACTGCGTCGTACACGTCGCAGACCGCGCCCATCCTGGCCAACAGGGGAATGGCCTTGTCCTTGAGCCCATGCGGATACCCGCGGCCATTGATCTTCTCGTGGTGGTGCAACGCGACTTGCAGCACCCCGACACTGACATCGGCCGACTGCAGCATATGCCAGCCGTCGTAAGAGTGTTTCTTGGCGACCTCGTACTCTTCCACGCTCAGCTTTCCGGGTTTGTTCAACACGGCGAGCGGCATGAGCGCCTTGCCGAGGTCGTGAAGTAATCCGCCCACGCCGGCCTCCAGCACATCCGGCTCGTCCAGTTCGAGTTCGCGTGCCAGCGCCGTCATCAGCGCGCACACGGCAACGGAATGCATATACGTGTAGCCGTCGTGGTGCTTCAGACGCGCCACGCTGGTCAATGCGTACGGGTTGCGCATAACGGACGCGGCAATGCTCTTCACCAGCGGCATCATGCTGACGCCGGACACCGCACGTCCCATGCGGGCTTGCTGAAACACCACCTTCATTTCATTGGAGGCCGATTCGAACAGTCGCTTTGCGTGTTCAATTTCCTCGCCCAACGGTCTTCGCGCCATTTGCGTGCGCGCCATACTTCCCGTAATGAGTTGCTCGCCGTCCCCCGTCTGCGCGGTGGAGCTCGCTGCATCGAACGGGTCGACCGGTTCACCCATGCCGTCCTCAGAGCAGGACAGACCTCGATCCGTATCGATCACAATGGACGTAATTCCGCTTTCGACGATCTTCTCGATATCGATAGCGGTGAGCAAAAACGAGTTCTTCCAGAATGGGTGATCGAGCCAGCGCCGATCCAGACTGTGCAAGAACATGCCAGGACGCAATAAAGAGGCTGCGACCGTTTTCAGCATAAGCCAACTCCGATGAGCCATGTTTTGGAACTAGCGAGGGGAGAAGCCACATCACCTTCAGCTTCGGCCTACACTTACGTGCTCCACCAATGCACTGATCAGATCCTTGATTTCTTTCACCGGGCGCCTTGCGTACCCGGGCAAGCCGCTTAGGCCGTCAGCTTCAAGCCGGGGCATTCGCCTTGGGCGCCATACCCCCGATGATAGTGACAATCTGCACGACTCGCCCCACACTAGCGCTCCTTGTTACATTGTTAGCGCCAAGGCACGCCGCCAATACGTGATAACTCGCCAACTCGTCTTCCGACATGGAATGATTGCGCGTAAGTGCCTGTGATCATCAGAGAATGACCGCATTATTTTCCAGACCCCTTACCCTGACTTACTGCGCATTCAATGTGGTGCATCGTAAGCCTTAAGTAAAGTCTAACGTCTAAGGTCTAGGGTTTGGGGTCACTAACCGGCCTTGGTCGTGTCCTCCCTCAGTGACTACCCTCTAGCTGGCAGTCCCTAGCGTCCCTCACGCCACTTGTAGAAAAATCCTCTAGCCAGCCGTTTGGCGCGCGCTTGGAGAAACATTCGGGTTAATTTGAAATATTTGGTAAGTACAGACCGATCCCTAGTTCTTTTCCTTGCATTCCAAGCATCGAATCCAGCCGAGTATGGATAAGCGACCATTCTTCCTGCGATAACGATGACCCTCTTCAAGACCACCCTGATCTCTGTGATTCTATTGGGCAGTCCGCTCGTGGCTCACGCCACCAGCTTCGATTGCAACCTCGGCCGCTCAGCGACTGAAAAGCTGATTTGCCACAACGAGTATTTATCGAAGCTCGACGATGAACTCGGAAAGCTGTATTGGAAAGCGCGCCGCGCAGTGGCAGATAAGCGCTCGTTCCGCGCGGACAGCGATGCCAAATGGACTTGGCGGGAAACTCATTGCACGGATGAAACGTGCCTCACGACCTGGTATTCCGGCCGTATCGAAGAACTTCAGCAAATGGTCGATGACCTGCAATCCATCTCGAAGCCATCGCCCGTTCGCACGGCCTCTGTGAATTTATTGGCGGAGCCTACGATTGCCATGGGTCGATGCACCATTGCCGAGCCCGGCATGATCTCGCTCGACAACTGCAGGTCGCTGATGAAATCCAATATGCATTGGAAATATGACGTGCATGGAGGCGACTGGTTCTGCGGAGTCGCCGTTCTGGATGAACCGAAATTGCCTACGGTCGCCCTGCGATAAGCAAACACAAGCAAGCGGATTTTCACCCGGCATGGCACCTTGTTGCCGGCGATCGGTCACGCGGAAGCCGTTTGTCAAGCGGACGTATTATTTAAAAATTTCAATACTAGTGCCGGTGGCCTCCCCAGAACGCGTGTGAGCCGCCGCCAAATCTCGACGGTCCGCCGTGAAAACCGGAACCCATTGGCGCGCCAACGTGCATATGACCCATTTGATGAAAATGGTCGAAGTGCGAATGGTGATGGAAACGATCGACGAAAATAAAGCTCACGCCCGCGCCAATGAACAGCGGTGGCCCCCAATACCATGGGTCGGGATACGGATAGTACGCGACCGGGTACACAAGCGTGGTGCCGTCGGGACTCTCGACCATCTGCCACGTTCCATCGCTTTGCAGACACGCCCGTCCCACGACTTGCTGCGCCGAGCCGTCAACATCCGCTTGTCCCGCTACGGCGCGCAATTGGCTCCAGAGTCACCATCTACACCCACGATGTCGTCGTACGATTGTGCAAGCGCGGGCGCCCCAAAACCCAGTGCGGCAAGCACTATTCCCAACCTGAGTAACTGACGCATCATCGTCTCCCGCGTGAACCCGGGCGCATCGGCATCGCTCGCCACATGAGCCTTGGTATAGGGGTTAAACGATCGAAGCCGTGGAAATATTCCGACGCTGCACGCACCCGGCAACAATCAGGCGAAAGTTAGCGAAGCCTTTGCGCGCGCCTGATATCGCTCAAGCGCCTGATGTGGCTCTATCGTGGAAATCCTTAGAGTGGACACACTTGGTATGTGCCTAATTTGGCATAAGCTTAATATCAGGCAACCCTCGTTGAGCCGGCGTCACCCTGTCTACAGGCGCGGTTCTTATAGTGATGGAACGCTATCTGTTTCGCTTGTTTCACCCGGACACCGTGCGCGCGTTTTCCGGCACAGCGGGCTTACTGTTGCGCAAAGCGGTAGCCCTTTTCGCAGGACTGGTGCTCAGCAATGCCGTAGCCGCAAGCCCGGTTGTCGTGGTCGTTCCGCTTAATGGCGCTGTAGGACCGGCTAGCGCCGACTTCGTCGTTCGCGCGCTCACCCGGGCGGCTGAAGAACGCGCTCAACTCGCCATTCTCGAGATCGATACGCCTGGCGGACTCGACCAGTCGATGCGCTCGATCATCAAGGCCATTCTCGCGTCACCCGTTCCCGTTGCAGCGTTCATTGCACCGGGCGGGGCACGGGCGGCCAGCGCCGGCACGTACATTGTCTATGCGAGCCACATAGCCGCGATGGCGCCGGGCACCAATCTCGGCGCCGCAACGCCTATCCGACTCAGCGCAGGCGGGTCCGCCGAGCCCGAGCCGGGCCAGGCAAGGACAGACGCGGGCGCGGGCGCGTCAGCATCTGCCGGCGCGAACGCGGCATCCACCGAGACCACCAAGCAAGTGCAGGATGCTGCGGCTTATATACGCGGTCTCGCACAATTGCGCGGTCGCAATGTGCAGTGGGCCGAGCGCGCGGTACGCGAAGCGGTCAGCTTGTCAGCGAGCGAAGCACTCGCGCAGAACGTGATCGACCTGAACGCGTCCGACGTACCCGACTTGCTCGCGAAGCTCAACGGCAGGCATGTTCAAACGATCACGGGCAGTCATGTCCTGGCCACATCCGGCGCAGTGGTCGTGACGATCCAGCCCGACTGGCGCAGCCGCTTTCTCGCCACCATCACCGATCCGAGCGTAGCGCTCATCCTCATTACGATCGGCATGTATGGCCTGTTCTTCGAGTTCGCCAATCCCGGCCTCGCGTTGCCCGGTGTTGCAGGCGCAATCAGCCTGATGCTGGGCCTGTTCGCATTGCAATTGCTGCCCGTCGACTTTGCCGGTCTGGGCCTGATCCTGCTTGGCATCGCCTTTCTTGTCGCCGAGATTTTCCTGCCCACGTTCGGCACGCTCGGCTTCGGCGGCATTGTCGCGTTTGCGATGGGAGCGCTCATGCTGTTCCGTACCGATACCCCCGGCTATGGCATTCCAGTGTCGCTCGTAGTCGGCCTGACCATTGCCACCGCGCTGTTTGTGTTCGTCGTGTCAAGCGTCGCGCTGCGGGCACGCCGGCAGCCCGTTGTAAGCGGGGCGGAAGCGCTGCTTGGCAGCATCGGCGAGATGCTGGAAGACGTGCCGCCGAGCGACAGCGGGTGGGCTCGCGTGCACGGTGAACGATGGCGTGTGCGCTGTCACGAGACTCCGGCGATGCTCGCGCGCGGGGAACGCGTCCGTGTGCTCGAGCGTCATGGCCTGATGCTGAGCGTGGCGCGACTGGACGAAATAAAACAAGGAGAAAAATGATGGTTGGATTCACATTTGGCTTCAGCGGCGTCTTGCTGGCGCTGGTCATCCTTATCGTATTCTCGTCAATCCGCATTTTTCGCGAATACGAGCGCGGTGTGGTCTTCATGCTCGGCCGCTTCTGGAAGGTCAAGGGGCCGGGCCTTGTCCTCATCATTCCGGCGGTGCAGCAAGTCGTGAGAATGGATCTGCGCACCGTCGTCTTCGACGTGCCGCCGCAAGACGTGATCACGCGCGACAACGTGTCTGTGAAAGTGAACGCGGTGGTCTACTTTCGCGTGGTCGATCCAGAGAAAGCGGTGATCCAGGTCGCTCGTTTCTTTGATGCAACCAGCCAGTTGTCGCAGACGACCTTGCGCGCGATCCTCGGCAAGCATGAACTCGACGAGCTGCTGGCGGAACGCGAACGCCTCAATATGGACATTCAAAAGGTGCTCGATGCGCAGACCGACGCATGGGGCATCAAGGTGTCGAATGTCGAGATCAAGGACGTCGACTTGAACGAGACCATGGTGCGCGCCATTGCCCGGCAAGCTGAAGCCGAGCGCGAACGGCGCGCGAAGATCATCCATGCAGAGGGCGAACTGCAAGCGTCGGAGAAGCTGCTGCAGGCCGCGCAAATGCTCGCGCAAGCGCCGCAAGCCATGCAACTGCGCTATCTGCAGACACTGACCACCATAGCCGGTGACAAGAATTCGACCATTGTTTTTCCCATGCCAATCGATCTGATCAGTTCGCTTCTTGAACGACTTAAGGGACCGACGCAAAGCTGATCACGATCGAAAGATCGCATGGCGACGACTCATGCGAGTCATGCGCAAACCACATTAATTGAAAAAATAAATGAATTTGACGCCTGATTTCTCAAACGATAGATTCGGGTTCACGCTAATTGAAGTTTTTTGATTATGCTCACCCGAAGGGCACCAGGACGCCCAATCACTCGTTTCTTTCATACTGCCAACATTTTTCGATGCTCGCTCAACCACCCCGCCCCGGAAGTCCCGGCAATCCACTGATCAGATTCGCGGTGGTCACCGTTCTCACCGGGATAGGCGCCGGCCTGGGCGGCATGGCGTTGGCCCTCCTCCTGCATTTTATCCAGCACGTCGCGTACGGCTACAGCATCACGCATCTGGTCGGGCACGAGAGTTTCTATGAGGGTGTCGAGGCAGCATCGGCTGGCCGCAGGGTCGCTGTGCTCGCGCTTTGCGGCCTCATTGCAGGCTGCGGCTGGTTCGTCATCTATCGCTATGGACGGCCGCTGGTCAGCATCAAGAAGGCCGTTGCCTCCGACGACCCGCGCATGCCTCCCGTTACTACGACCGCGCATGCCGTGCTTCAGATCATCACCGTTGCGCTCGGTTCGCCGCTCGGCCGCGAGGTTGCGCCCCGCGAGATCGGCTCCTTGCTTGCAGGATGGTTGTCGCACTACGCCGGCCTCACCGTCGAGCAGACCCGCTTGATGGTGGCTTGCGGCGCGGGCGCCGGGCTTGCTGCGGTGTACAACGTTCCGTTTGGCGGAGCGATCTTTGTTCTTGAGGTATTGCTTCGGTCGTTCGAGCTGCGTGTCGTGATTCCCGCGTTGGTCACCTCGGTCATCGCGGCCGTGGTCGCGTGGCTTGGACTTGGCGATGCATCGCAATACGTGGTGCCGCACTTCGGCTTGAGCGCGAACCTCGTGACGTGGTCCATTGTCACCGGTCCCCTATTTGGCATGGCCGCTTTTGTGTTCGTCCAGTTGACAACGAAAGCCCGCGCCGCCGCACCGAAGGGATGGACGCTGCCGCTCTTCTCGCTCGTGAACTTCGTGATCATCGGCTTGCTCGCGGTGTCGTTCCCGCAGATCCTCGGCAACGGCAAGACACCCGCGCAACTGGGCTTCAGCAATGAGCTGACTATCGGCCTTGCAGCAACGCTGCTGGTCATCAAGGTAGCCATAACCGCCAGCAGCCTGCGCGCGGGTGCCCAAGGCGGCCTGCTCACTCCCGGCATGTCTAACGGCGCGTTGCTGGCTATCGTGCTGGGCGGGATCTGGACCTTGATGTGGCCGGGTACGCCCACGGGTGCTTTCGCGATTGTCGGGGCCACGGCCTTTCTCGCTTCGTCGATGAAAATGCCGATCACTGCGCTCGTTCTCATGGTCGAGTTCACGCGTGTCGATCATGACTTTATCGTGGCCATGTTGTGCGCGGTGGCAGGATCGATCGCGACCCATCGCTTGCTCGAACTCAGGATGCAAGCGCAGCAGGCGCGATCTTCAAACACGAGCTCCGAGCTCAAAGGCGGCGCCGTATCACGAGGCTGAGGTGGGTCATCCCCGGCATGCTGGCGCCCAAGCAACTCCGTCTTCTCAGCGCGCATCCCGTGGCGGATCTGCTCACGGCAGGTTTAACCTCCGGGGTCAACGTTTTTCCCAGCGCCACGCCTCGCGCAAGCGTTGCCCCAGGAACTCGACGAAAACCCGCACGCGCGGGGCCAGATGGCGGCTATGCGGATACAGCGCATGCAGCGGCGCAGCCGTCATGGAATAGCCAGGCAAGATCCGTTGCAGACGGCCGGCTGCGATGTCATCGCCGACGTCCCAGATCGATTTCAGCGCAATGCCGTCACCATGCAGCGCCCACGCATGAGCCGCACCGCCGTCATTGGTGATCAACGAGCCGGCCACCCGCACCGCAATACTGTCGTTGCCCTCGAAGCGCCATTCCGCTCGTGGCTGATCACCAATCAGAATGCAGCGGTGACGGCTAAGATCGTCGGGTTCGCTCGGTGCGCCATATCGTTCGATGTAAGCGGGAGCCGCGCATAACACGCGGTAGTTGGGCGCGAGCGGACGCGCGATCATCGAAGAATCAGCAAGGCTGCCGAAGCGCACCGCCATGTCCAGATTGCTGTCGAGCAGGTCGACCACCACGTCGGTCAGTTCGAGTTGCAGCGTCAGTTGCGGATGCAACTGCTGGAAGTCCGCCATGATCGGCGCGATCCACTGCCGTCCCAGCGCGCCCGGCGCGCTTACTCTCAACAAGCCGCTCACCGCCTCGCGCCGGCGCGACATCAGCGTCTCGGCCTGCTCGACTTCGGCCAGGATGCGCAGGACCTGCTGATGGAACAACACGCCCTCCTCGGTCAGCGTTTGCCGGCGCGTTGTGCGCTGGATCAGCCGCACGCCCAGACTTTCTTCGAGTTGCGCGAGCCGCTTGCTGACCACCGCCAGCGACAAGTCGAGTTCCCGCGCCGCAGCAGACAAACTGCCGGCTGAAACAATACGGGCAAATGCAACGAGGTTAGGCAGGTTATCGATCATGGCGACGATCATTCTTCACGATTTGGAGAGGATGCATCTATGTCAGCGCCGTATTCCATCGGAAAACCGAAAGTTAGCATATGAACTACAGCGTCGAGCACGCATCTGCCCAAGCCGCATCACTTTAGTACGGAGAATCCTGTGTCCTTCTCGTCCACGCTGCCCGGTAACCGCGCGGGCTTTCTCGCCCTCGCCCTAGCGGCGCTCGGCACGGCTGTCCCTGCGTTCGCCGCGCCCGACACGCTCGTCACGCCGGCCGCGCTCATCGTTGACCATAGCCTGCCGCAGGCGCAAGTCGCGGCTGAGATCCTCGCCGCGCGCCGCTACGACACGTTCTGGTCCACGGGCGACGAGACACTGGCGCGCGCCGCGCTTAGCAGCAACTTTACCGATCGAACTCTGCCGCGGGGGCGGCCGCAAGGCATTGAAGGACCGCTGGCGGCATCGAAGATGGTGCACGCCGCCGTGCCGGATATCCACTGCAACGTCGAGCAAATGATCGTAGCCGGGGATAGAGTGGTCTCGCATCTGCGCTTCACCGGCCACTTCACGGGCACCTTCAAGGGCGTGCAGGGCAAGGGCCAGCCGATCGATTTCATTGCCACCGATATCTACCGCATTGCCGATAGCCAAATTGCCGAGAACTGGCATCTGGAAGACAACCTGACCTTCCTGCAGCAGCTTGGTGTGATTGAGAAGTAAGGATAGCTATTCAACTATAAAAGGAGTCGAAATCATGAGCAACTTTGAATCAAAAACCGTATTGATCGTGGGCGGCAGCTCGGGCATTGGTGCCGCCGCTGCGAAGGCCTTCGCAGCGCTAGGCGCGGACGTCACCATTGCCTCGCGCAGTCAGGAGAAGCTGGACGCCGTCGCGGCGGACATTGGCGCACATGTGCGCACCGCTGTGATTGACACAACCGACGAAGCTTCCGTGGATACATTTTTCTCCAACGCTGGACGCTTCGATCACGTCGTCATCTCTGCCGCGCAAACGCCCGGTGGCCCCGTGCGCGAAATGGCACTCAGCGACGCCTATGCCGCCATGAACAGCAAGTTCTGGGGCGCGTACCGTGTGGCGCGCGCGGTGAAGATTACCGATAGCGGCTCGCTGACGCTGGTCTCCGGTTTCCTCAGCGTGCGTCCAAACAAGAGCTCAGTGTTGCAAGGCGCGATCAACGCTGCACTGGAAGCGCTGGCGCGTGGCCTCGCGCTGGAGTTGTCGCCGGTGCGGGTGAACACGGTGTCGCCCGGTTTGATTGCGACGCCGCTGTGGGCGAAGCTTAACGAGCAGGCTCGCCAGAACATGTACGAAGGTGCCGCTGCCCGCTTGCCCGCTAAACGTGTTGGTCAGCCGGAAGACGTCGCTAACGCCATCGTGTATCTCGCGAGCACGCCGTTTGCAACAGGGTCCACCGTGCTCGTGGACGGTGGCGGCGCAATAGCCTGATTCGTCGACCGCCCCGCCAGCTGGCGTCCCCCGTCAACTAACCGTATCGAGATACGCTTCCAGGTCGCCGGATACCGTATCGAAGCGCTCGATCAGGAAGTCGAGTAGCGCGCGCACGCGTGGCGCCATGTATCGGCTACGTTGATACAGGGCATGCACGGGAACATCGGGAGAGCGCCATTCCGGCATCAGGATATGCAGTCGCCCCGCTCGCAAGTCAGCCCCAATATCCCAGACCGACTTCATCACGATGCCATGACCATCGACGGCCCACTCCCTCGCGAGCGCGCCGTCGTTCGTCTCCCGCGCACGTTCAAGGGGAACGGTAAACGTCTCGACTTCGCTGCCGCGGCTGAATCGCCATTCATTCGCAGCCCCGGAGGCGGAGCTGAGCACGATGTAGTCGAACCGGTCGAGATCTCCCGGATGATCAGGAATGCCATGTAATTTCAGATACGCCGGCGACGCGCACAAAACACGCCGGTTCGGCGCCAACCGGCGGGCGACGAGCGAGCTATCTGGCGGCACGCCGAAGCGGATGACGAGGTCGATGTCGTCCTGCACCAGGTTCGACAAAGAATCCGACAACGCCAACGCAAACGTGACCTCGGGATACAGAACGTTGAATTCGTCGAGCCAGCCCTTGAGCACATGACGGCCGAAATCCGACGTTGCCGACACCCTCACCTTCCCGCGAATCACGCTTCGACCCGCCTGCAGTGCTGCACGCGCGTCGTCAAGCGCCTGGATAGCTTGCTGACAATGGGCGAGATACATCCGGCCTTCTTCCGTCAGCCGTAACTGCCGCGTCGTGCGCTCAAAGAGCCGGGCATTCAGGCTCGCCTCCAGCTTCACTAACCGTGCGCTTGCGGCGGCAGGAGATAGCCCGAGCTTGCGGCCCGCTGCCGACAGCCCGCCCAGGTTCGCCGTCTCCACAAAAAGCCGGATGTCGCCAAGGGTCTCCACGATATTTCCGTTCTTTTTGAAAATGCTTCAAATCGTACACCCGTTATCAAAATACAGCGGGTTTTGCACAATGGGCACATCGTCAACCAGCCCGGATTCTCAATCATGTCGACCACCGCCTCGTCAATCTTCAGTCCGACCGTCGTCGCCGGCCACACGCTCGCTCATCGCGTGGTCATGGCGCCCATGACGCGTGCGCGCAGCACCCAGCCCGGCGATATTCCCAATGCACTGAACGCGCGCTATTACGCCCAGCGCGCCGGCGCCGCCCTGATCGTGACCGAGGCCACCCAGATCTCGCCCCAAGGCAAGGGTTACTCCTTCACCCCAGGTATCTACAGTCCCGAGCAGGTCGCCGGATGGCGCCTCACGACCGACGCAGTTCACGCTGCCGGCGGCCGGATCTTCGCGCAGCTCTGGCATGTAGGGCGCATGTCCCACCCGGACTTTCACGATGGTCAACTGCCGGTGGCCCCTTCCGCCGTTGCCTTCGACGGCCAGATCTGGAAGGTCGATTCGGACACCGGCATAGGCGCGATGGTCGACAGCCCGACTCCGCGCGCGCTTGCTCCCGAGGAGATCGCGGAAGTGATCGCAGATTTCCGCCGGGCTGCACGTAACGCGATGGAAGCGGGTTTCGACGGTGTTGAAATCCATGGCGCCAATGGTTACCTCATCGACCAGTTCCTGCGTACGACGTCCAATCTTCGCACCGACGAATACGGTGGTTCGCGTGAGAACCGTCTGCGCTTTCTCAAGGAAGTCGTCAACGCGGTGGCGAACGAGATCGGCGCTGATCGCACCGCCATTCGCCTCGCCCCGTTCCTGACGGCACGAGGCATGGACTGCCCCGATATCCTGCCGACGATTCTCGACGCCGTCGAATTTCTTCAGGCGCGCGGCATTGCTTATCTTCATCTGGTTGAAGCGGACTGGGAGGATGCACCGCAGTTCACCGAGGTATTCCGTCAGGCCATCCGTGCCCGGTACACGCGGCCGATCATTGTTGCCGGCAAATACGACAAGGCGCACGCCGAGTGGATGCTGTCCAAAGGCTATGCGGACCTGGTCGCGTTCGGCCGCCCCTTCATCGCCAATCCCGACTTTGTGCGCCGGCTCGCCGAAGGTCTGCCGCTGGCCGCCTTTGATGCCAGCACACTGTTTGGCGGCGATGAGCGCGGGTACACCGACTATCCCTCCTTGTCGAACACAGCAACCCCGGTCGAGGTCAGTAACGCCGCCGATGTTTGCTGAACGTGCATCCGGTTACCCCCGCGCGCACAACGTGAATACACATCCATCGCTATAAGGAGCAGGACATGTTTGTTTATCGAGGCTCAACCGCCCTGATTACAGGGGCATCGAAAGGACTGGGGAAAACGTTCGCGCAGACGCTTGCCGCACGCGGAATGAATCTCGTGCTGGTAGCCCGGTCCAGCGATGCCCTGCAGACGCTGGCGGAGGACCTGACTACCCGATACGGGGTGCAATCCGTCGCACTTAGCGTTGATCTTGCCCACCCCGACGCCGTTCTCCATATTGGCGAAGAACTCGAACGGCGCCGCATTCAGGTCGACCTGCTGGTGAACAATGCCGGGCTTGGCCTGACCGGCAGCTTTCTCTCACACGATCCCAGGAAGAAACACTCGGAGATCCAGGTGAACGTTCAGGTGCTGGTCGCGCTCAGCCATCTGCTCGGCAGTGCGATGACAAAGCGTGGCAAGGGCGGCATCATCAACCTTGCATCCAACGCCAGTTTTCAGCCGCTCCCTTACATGGCCACCTATGCCGCGACCAAGGCGTTTGTGCTCTCCTTCAGTGAAGCGCTGCAATACGAGCTGGCTGGCACGGGCGTTCATGTGATGGCGGCTTGCCCAGGACCGACGGCCACGAGCTTCTTCGACGGGGTATCGACCAACGTGTCACCTAAAGACATGGATAGTTCGGAATCCGTAGTTAATAAAACACTCGAAGCCCTTGACCGTAGGAAAGCTGTCGCCTACCCGGGGCGCCTAAGCGTACGAATGGCGACCTGGTTGTCGCGCTGGCTTCCTCGCGCGCTCGTTGTCCGCATCGCGGCAATGGCTTCGGAAAAAATGGGCCTCCACAGCTGAACGGCGCGGTCAAGTTGATGCGCGACCCGTCCGCATCAATACAGATCCTTACCCCAGTCCTGATTCATGGCGTCCGGAACAAATCAGTAAGAAACAGATAGTTGTGGAAAGACCTGTTTCAAACGAAAACGCTTATGCTAGGTCTCGTTCTCACCGGGTCCCCCCCGTCCCGGCGAGCGACGCTCCGTAAGCTTTTACCCGTGCCTTCGAGAGAGGTGCGGGTTTTTTTCGTCTAGTGCGATAGCGTTCCTATGTCGCTTACCTTGACGGTTTCAGCTCGCGGTTGAAAGGCTTGTTTGATCAGCAGTGCAATGCATGCGACCACACCGGGAACCGCCACGACAGCGAAAATGTTCTCGAAACTAAAGTGCTGCCGGGCCAGTTCGGCAACGAGGAACGAACCCGCTATGCCACCGAACCGGCCAATGCCCAGCATCCACGCAACACCAGTGCCGCGCCCCTGAGTCGGATAGAACGCAGCGGCAAGCGCGGGCATGGACGACTGCGCCGTGTTCATCAGCACACCAGCCGCAAAAACGACCACGATCAGCAAGCTGATATTTCCGGCAGAGTGGCCGATGCAATACACGCTGACGGCGGTCAACGCATAGCATGCCGCGATAATCCGGTTCGGATTGAACCGGTCCATCAGGACGCCGCACAGTACGGCGCCCACGCCGCCAAGCGGGAACAGCGCGGAAATCAACGTCGCGCGCTGCGGGCTCAGACCGGCTTCTTTCAGCAAGATCGGCATCCAGTTGATCGATGCATAGAAGATGACGAGTCCCATGAAATAGGTCAGCCAAAGCATCACGGATCCAACGATGTACTCCCGCGACAGCACCAACCCGATACCACTCTTCCCAGGCACAGTTTGAGCCTGTTCCGTCATCACGAATGAAGCGGCGTCGGCGGCGCTGCGATCAATGCGGCTAAGCGTTGCCCGAATCTTTTCAATGGGATGCGCATGGGCAACCCGGTAACGCACCGACTCCGGAAGCGCAATAAGCAGCAAGACCGCCAGCAAAAGCGGAGTCGCGCCGCCGAGCACCAGGACGCTGCGCCATCCGAAAGCGGGAATCATCCACGCCGCGAGAAAACCGCCGAACGCGGCTCCAAGCGGGAAACCGCAAAACATCAGGTTGATCAGGGTTGCGCGTCGTCGATCCGGACAGAACTCGCTCATGATCGTCACCGCGTTCGGCATGGCGGCGCCCAATCCGAGTCCCGTGATGAAGCGCAGTATGGTCAAGTGAGTCAGGTCGCCGGAAAAAGAGGAAGCCAGGCAGGCGACGCCGAAGATCACGACCGATGCAATCAAAAGCACGCGCCGTCCCAGGCGATCGGAAAGCGGACCGGCGAGGAGCGCACCAAACGCGAGACCGAACAAGGCGGCACTCAGGACCGGAGCAAGCGCGGGTCTGCTGATATTCCACTCGGTGATCAGTGACGGGGCAATGAAGCCGATAGCGGCTGTGTCGAATCCGTCCAGCAGGACGATGACGAAGCACATTGCAAAGATCAGCCACTGAAACCCGCCGAACGGGTGTTCATTAATGAAGGTCTGGACGTCGACTGACGGACTCCTGCTCATGTCTCTTCCTTATATTTTTGTTAGGTCGTCACCGGGCGTGCGATTCTTTCAGTTTATACACGCCACGCGTCTGCGGCGGCGATACTAGTGGCGGGATATCGGCGTCGGCTATGCGGGGCAACCCCTAGGATCAGGCGGGCGCGTCCGGAGTATCGCGTTTGATCCGCGTCGCATAACGCTTCTCAGGCACTATCCGGGATTTGTATAGTGGATATCGCCAAGCGCGGGGCAGGTTTGCTAAAGAGCGGACATTGTTTAAAGCCGCTAAAGATATTGGCTAGCGAATTCGACCAGATCCGCCCGCGAACACCACGACCACTAACAAAAGTTTTCGGTTAGCGCAAAGTCCTGAACAGCCGCCGTCGCTAAGCGGCGAGCTTCAGCCCGCCACTGCGGTGACTCAATCAACGTCACGCGTGCAACACCAGTTTCTGTACGCGCCAGTTCAGCAGTTCGGCAACAAACAGCACGTTCTCCGACGGACAAGCCATCTGGTGAATCCAGCCGAACTGCTTGAGTTGCTTGCCTGATTCGCCGAGTACCCCCAGCACCTCGCCCTCGAGCGACAGCTTGTAGATGCGCCCGGGGAACGCGTCAGAGCTGTACAGCACCTGGTTCGGCCCCGGCGAGATGCAGATGGCCCACGGCGAGCCGGGTGCAAACGTGCCGGCGGCTAAGGCGGCCTCATCGGGCGCATAACCAATCGCCGGTCGCGCACCGGGAGGCACTGGCACGTCGATAGTGAACTGGCGCTGGAAATTGCCCTCGCCATCGAACACCTGGATGCGCCGGTTGCTTCGGTCCGCTACATAGACACTCCCCTTGGCGTCAAGCGCAATGCTATGCGGCGTGTGGAACTGTCCGGGGCCGGTGCCGCGCTCGCCCCATGACTTAATCCAGTTACCGTTCTTGTCGACCTTGGCCACGCGCGAGTTGATGTACCCGTCGCTGATATAGCTGTTGCCGGCAGCGTCCCAGGCCACATCGGTCACCTGGCGGAAACGGCCCGGCTCGGCGGGAAGCGGCGGATTCGGGTGCTTGAGCGGACCGGTCTCCTCATCGGCCGCCTCTTGCTTGCGGCCAAAGACCATCGCTACGCGGCCGTCAGGCGTAAACTTGATGACCATGTCCGAGCCCTTGTCCGTTACCCAGATATTGTCCTCGCGATCCACCTTGACCATATGCGCGAAAGACCAGGCATAGAGGTTGTGGCCGATCTCGCGGACGAACCGGCCGTCGGGTGCGAACTCGAGGAGCTGAGCCGCTGCGGCACCGTAGGCGGCACCAGTGGTATTGCCCCGCGACAGCACGAAGATATGGCCCCTGGAGTTCAGCGCGATGCCCGAACACTCGCCGAAATAGGTATCCCGCGGCAAACGCACTGGATTAGGGACCGAGTCGTAGGCAATGGTTCGAGTTGTATCGGTGTCGGCGTAGGCGGAATGCGGTAGCAAGGCGAGTGCCGCGGCGCCCTCGGCTGCAAGGGCCAGGAAACGGCGGCGGGTCAGCACGCGGGTGGCTGGATCGCCGCAGCATGGGCAGGAAAGTGGATGTGCCTGGTTCATTGAATCTCGCTCCTTGTTGTTCTTGACGATGGCGCTGGACGCCATGTTGATTGAACGGGACCCGAAGGCAAGGTTATGCATGTTAAGGACCTTCCGGTCGTCCCCTGCGCTGGCGCACGGTCTCTTGGTGATCTGAGCGCGCCAACGCGGATTTCACTATAGTGCACATCATGAACAGCAGATGCAGAGTTCGCGTCTGCCTGGACGCCGGGGTTTCGAACCCGCGCCCTTATGTGACTTCGTTTGCTTTTAGCCGCTGTATCCGCCTCCGCGCCACCCGACTCTCCTGCCGATGTAATAGCCTCGCGTTGCGGCGTGCGTCCTGGTGAGTATCGAAATAATTGAAGCAGGCGATGTCGAATTCTCAAGGCGTCGTTCGTCATGCATATAGGGCCGTGCTACGGCAATGCGCTTTTGGACGCGCCGCATCGCGCCCCCATTTCCGCTCGTTCCCGTTAATTCCCCTCAACCATGAGGAGAGCATTCATGTCTTCCGTAAATGGATCTGAACAGACCTTGCAGCCGGCCGCGGCACTGGCTCAGTCAACGCGCCGATTCCCGCGCGAAAGTACGCAATACCGCACCGCACGCAACGCACTGTTGGCAGAGGAGATTGAGCTACGCCGCCACATCGAGCGTGTGGCGGCTCAGCGCCGGGCACTGCCACCCGGTGGCGAGGTGCCACAGGACTACCGCTTCGAGGGCGAACATGGACCGGCCACGCTCTCACAACTATTCGGCGATCATGACACTCTGATTACCTACAACTGGATGTTCGGTCCCAAGCGCGAACGGCCTTGCCCGATGTGCACGTCATTGCTCAGCGCCCTTGACGGCGAGATGGCCGATATCCTGCAACGCGTAGCCTTTGCAGTGATCGCCCGAGGGCCCATCGAGCGGCTGGTGGCATTCAAGAGGGAGCGCGGCTGGCGCCACCTGCGGCTGTATTCGTCGGCTGGCAACAGCTTCAATCGCGAATACGCCAACGAAGATCCGGATGCCGGCGACAACCCCGCGTTCAACGTTTTCACACGTTCAGGCGGTACTGTGCGCCACTTCTGGGGCGACGAGATGGGACCGCAAACGGCCGACCCGGGGCAGGACCCGCGCGGTGCGCCGGACCCCATGCCGCTGTGGCTCATGCTCGACCTGACGCCCGGCGGCCGCGGCACGGACTGGTATCCGAAACTGGAATACGCCGCAAGGCACACTTGACCCGCGCACTTGGCCGCGCACTTGAGCGGCATGACATCGAGTACCATGCCGCCATTCTTTCCTACCGATAAATGATGACACGACGCTTTCTTCAACTTGCCATTGTGCTGGGCCTGATTACAGCTGTGGGCCCGTTTGCCATCGACATGTACCTGCCCGCCCTGCCTTCCATCGGGGGAGCGCTGCACGCCACCCCGGCCGAAGTGCAAATGAGCCTGATGGTGTTTTTCATCACGCTCGGCGTCTGCCAGCTCGTGTACGGACCGCTCTCGGATATCTTCGGCCGCAAGATGCCGATCTATGTTGGCCTCGCGATTTTTACCATTGGCAGTGTGGGCTGCGCCTTTGCGCCGGACATCCACGTGCTGATCGGTTTCCGCGTGCTCCAGGCGTTGGGCGCGTGTGCCGGCATGGTTGTTCCGCGCGCGATTGTGCGGGACCTTTACACCGGTCACGATGCCACCCGGCTCATGTCGCTCCTTATGCTCGTTGTCAGCGTGTCTCCGCTATTGGCGCCGCTGACCGGCAGCTTCATCATTGCGGCTTTCGGCTGGCGCGGGGTCTTCTGGGCGCTGACGGTGGCGGGCGGACTTGCCCTCGTGCTTGCGGCTACGCAGTTGAAGGAGACGCGGGAAATCCATCATCGCGCCGGTAGCTCGTGGGCGAGTGCATTCGCGGGGTATCGAAAACTACTTAGTGATCCGACGTTCCTTGGTCTCACGTTTGTCGGTGCGTTCGGCGTCTCGTCGTTTTTCATCTACCTGGCAAGCGCCTCGTTCGTGATCATCAACCACTATGGCTTGTCGCCCACCATGTTCAGCTTGTGCTTCGCGCTCAACGCGGCGGCGTTTTTCGGCTTCAGCCAGTTGACTGCGCGGCTCACTGCCAGATACGGCCTGCCGCGCGTCATTCGCGTGGCTGTTACCGGCTTCGCGATTTCGATGAGCATAGTAGCGGTGCTGTTTCTGGCAGGCGCCGACAGCCTCGCGCTGATGATGGTTTTCCTGTTTATCGGATACGGTTTCCTGGGGCTGGTCTTGCCGACTTCCGCGGTGTTGTCGCTTGAAAATCATGGCGCAATTGCGGGTACGGCTTCTGCGCTGATGGGTGCATTGCAGTTTGTTGTCGGCGCTGCGGTGATGGCCGTATCCGGCTTGTTCGCCGATGGCGCGCCAAAGCCGATGGTGGTCGGAATCGCACTCTCCGCGCTGGTGGCGTTTGCCATTGCCCGCCTCACGCTGCGCGACGAAAATGCAAGGCTGCCAGCGGCGGCAGAGTAGAGACCCATGCGGCATTGAGTGGAGATAGCGGTACCGAAGTCCCTCCATGCACCGGCATAAGGCAGGCATGACGAGCGGTGCCATGGGGTCTTGTCCACGCGCCCTTCGTTTTCGCCCTTCAATGGGCCTTACAAAGAATCGCCGTCATCACCGGCGTGACTTCGCGAACGATAGCGTCGCTGCCCATTTGACGCAGGCGGTCCTTGACGTCGTCAGACCCGCCTGTCACCACTACGCCGTAAGCCCAGTCCCCGACGGGATCTCCCTTGCCAGGCTTGAAGAGCGGATCATCCTTCTCATAGCCGAGCACTACAAAGACCGGGAATTCAAACGCGGTGAGCTTCACGCCATGGGCGGGCCTGAATGCGTTGACTGAATTCTTCTCGACATGCATGGGCTTGGACTGTATTTCGCCACTGTTCATCAGCGCGCTGATAAACACATGGCCCGTCGATTTGCAATCGAGCTGTTCTTCTACCGCGCTTGCATGTGCAGGTGTCGACAACATCCCGTAGGGCGCGAGCGCGAACACGGTGACAATTCGAATAAGCTTGGTGACCTGTCTGGTGACCCGCATGGTTGGCCTCAATTTTTTTCGACGTCGCATCAGCCGCGACGAACTTTAGTCGCGGTGTTTCACTCTACCTGCACCCGTAAATTATTGCCGGGTTACCCGATACCTTTAGCTGCCCCGTACAAACAATCGTGATTCGATGGCAGGTGTGAACGCCGCTGCGCAGCTTGCACGCCCAAGAAACCGTGGCGTCGCCACATCCAAACTTCCGCTTCCAGCGTCACCCCCATTGCGGGCGCTATTGCCAGCCATGTCCGTTCTCTTTCGAACTTTCAAAACTTTTACTGGTGCCGTTTCGAGGTTTTCTACTAACCCCGATGCGTTGCTCGCCCCTCTCAGCTTGCCATAAATGCGCCTTTACATTTTCGATTTTGTTCACTAGGATTCGAATTCGAACATTATCGGTTCGATAGATTTTCCTAATTGACATGAGAAACTGAAGAGGTTCAGGACGCAATAGCCTATCTGTCGGGCATGGAACGGAGATAATGGTTAAGCCGGCACCATGTGTGATATCGCGGGATGCGCCTTGGGTGGTGTTCTTTTGCGAACAGAGCGAGTTTCTTTCCACTCGGCTGCGCGGTCCATCGGATCGACCACCAGCGACTCGCACGGGCGGGATTGGGGCGGAATGTGATGACCGCCTTGAACCCCTGCGGCACAGGTAAACATCCGGCACTCAATGAAACAGGCGATGGTTGCGGATGAACCCACGCCTACACCCCGTCTCTTGGCGGGCCTAACTTCAACCGCATGAAATCGCACGACGCGGCTAGCCGGATCTAACGACGCAATCAAAACGTAATATTCGTAGAAGCGCCTGTCTCACCGAAGCTGCAGTCAAAACAAGAAGTCAGCAACGTCGCAAGGCATCATGCACAAAGCGGCGATCCATCTAAAAACCAGTGGAGAAGACAATGCAGGAGCAATACATTCTCGCGCTCGATCAGGGCACGACAAGCTCACGCGCCATGGTGTTCGATCGCCAGGGCAACGTAGTGTCAGTGGCGCAGAAGGAATTTGGCCAGATCTATCCGCAACCGGGCTGGGTCGAGCACGATCCGCAGGAAATCTGGTCGACCCAGGCTGGCGTCGCCGCCGAAGCCGTCACCCGCGCGGGCCTGAACGGTGCATCTATTGCCGCGATCGGCATTACCAACCAACGCGAAACCACCATTGTCTGGGATCGCGAAACCGGCCAGCCGATCTATAACGCCATTGTCTGGCAGGACCGTCGCACCGCCGACTTCTGCGACCAGTTGAAAGCGCAAGGGCTGGAAGAAAAGGTCCGTGCCAAGACGGGCTTGCCTATTGATTCCTACTTCTCCGCGACCAAGATCCGCTGGATCCTCGACAACGTGGAAGGCGCACGCGAAAAAGCGAAACAAGGACGCCTTGCCTTCGGTACGGTCGATAGCTGGCTCGTATGGAATTTCACCAAACACGGCTTGCATATCACCGACGTCACCAATGCGTCGCGCACCATGCTCTTCAATATCCACACGCTCAAGTGGGACGACGAACTCCTCGACGCGCTCGATATTCCGCGCAGCATGCTGCCCGAAGTGCGTGCCTCGTCGGACGTGTACGGTCCGACCAAGACCACGGTATTCGCCTCCAAGATTCCGATTGCCGGCATTGCAGGCGACCAGCATGCCGCCCTCTTCGGCCAGATGTGCACGGAGTCCGGCATGGTGAAAAACACCTACGGCACCGGTTGTTTCCTCGTTATGAACACAGGCAAGAAACCGATCGAATCGCGCAACAACCTGGTCACCACCATCGCATGGCAGATCGGCGACCAGGTCAACTATGCACTGGAAGGCAGCATCTTTATTGGTGGTGCTGTCGTGCAATGGGTTCGCGACGGCCTTGGCATCATCAAGAGTGCCAGTGAAATCGAAGCGCTTGCGCGCAGCGTGCCGCATAGTGATGGCGTCTATATGGTGCCCGCCTTCGCCGGCCTGGGAGCGCCGCACTGGAATGCACGCGCGCGCGGCACGCTGTTCGGCCTAACACGTGGCACGACCTCCGGCCACATTGCACGAGCGGCGCTGGAAAGCATCGCATTTCAATCAATCGATGTACTGAAAGCCATGGAAGCCGATTCCGGTATCCGCATTGGCGAATTGCGCGTGGACGGCGGTGCGGTCGCCAACGACCTTTTGATGCAATTCCAGGCCGACATGCTGGGTGTGGACGTAGTTCGTCCGCAGATCAGCGAAACCACTGCACTGGGAGCGGCTTATCTGGCCGGGTTGGCAGTGGGTTACTGGAAAGACGTGAATGAACTGCAAAGCCAATGGAAGCTGGACCGTCGTTTCTCGCCGGATGTTGCGGCTGACGAGGTCAAGCGACAGATGCACGGCTGGCAACGGGCGGTGAACGCCGCCAAGGCGTGGGCTGACGCCATCTGAATCTTGGGTTGAACTCACGTTGACCTTGCGTTCAACGTGAGCCTCCGTCGCGGCATCCTGGCCTTCTTTGCTGCAACGCAGATCTTCTATTAGGAATCCTTTGTATGCCATCAGCTATTGCAAAACCTGCCGGCAGGCAATTTGTCGGCGAACTCATATCCGAGGCTATCGCCGTCCTCATCATCATCGCGTTCGGTGATTCAGTGGCGTGCATGTATGTGCTGTACGATCCCAGCCCGTATGTGAATGCCTACTGGGGTGTCTGCATGTCGTGGGGCCTGGCGGTGACGCTCGCCATTTATGTGACCGGCTCTATTTCGGGCACCCATGCCAATCCTGCGGTGACACTGGCCCTCGCGTTGTTCCGCGGTTTCTCGTGGAAGAAAGTGTTGCCCTACTGGGTGGCGCAACTCGTTGGCGGCATTCTGGGCGCCGTCATTGTTTATGCGCTGTTCGGGCCGGTGATCGACCATTACAACCTGGTTCATCATCTGTCACGGGCGGACGGCGGCGCAGCGGGCGTGTTCTTCACGCATCCGGGCCTGGCCATCACCCCCATGCACGCGTTCTCCGATGAAGTCATTCTGACGGCGTTTCTCTTGTTCGGGATTTTCGCGATCACCGAGCAGTTCAACGAAATGGCGCCCCAGGCAAATGCGGGCGCGCTCATGATCGGGTTCCTGGTGGCAATCCTTGGATCGTCGATGGGCTATCTGGAAGCCTGGGCAATGAATCCGGCCCGCGATCTTGGCCCGCGTTTGTTTGCATACTTTGCTGGCTGGGGTTCGTCCGCGCTGCCTTCACCGGACAACTACTGGTGGATTCCGGTGGTCGCCCCGTTGATAGGCGGCGTGATTGGTGGCGGCGCTTACCAACTGTTGATCCATCCTTTCCTGCCAGCGCGCGTGCGCGCGTTGCAAGCGGGGGTCAATGGTGAGAACTGTGAGGAAGGACAGCGCATCTGATGGGTTGTATAGCTGACTTAGCGCCAAACTCAGGCAACGGCCAAGCGCCGGACGTTGGTTAGTCCGGTGCTTGGCCGCTCAATATCGCGTTCAATGCTGTTGTCTCCGCCGGTGTTTCTGTCAGCGGCCGCAACTTCCCTCATTCGCGGGGGATACCCGCTTAGATGCACTACGCAATCCAGCTAATCAAGCCGCCCGCCAGCAGTCTCTACACCACCGTCCGAATCACTGTCCCTGAATCACTGCCCCTTATACATGGGGGCCACCACGGCTCCGCTGGTGGATGGCTGCGACATTGACGTTCCATTTTCCGTGGCTCCGCCGTAACCGGTGGTGGTGTTTCCTGAATGCACGCGAGCTTCAGCAGCCTGAATATCAGCCGGATAGAAAGCGTCCTGCGAGTTCGGGCGCCATCCCGCGTTCTCGACCTGGATGAGATCGGCGCGCACCTGGGCACGCGTCACGGGCTGATCCGTGGTTTGGGCGAACGAGATGGCGGGAGCAGCCAGGACCAGGGCAAGTGTTGTGCAGATCAGTGTTTTCATGACGGGTAGCCTCTTTGAAAAGTGGCTTCACTCTCAATGAATGAAGCCCATGCTTCATCGTCCGGTAAGAGACGGTAAGCAACTTCATTCTGCACGGCATGCACTGACTCGAAGCTGACGCCCAGATGACAAGATCGTCATATTGCACACCCCGGCATTCGAAGATAACAACTTTGTAACCTTGCCGTCAGTACCGGGTAAAGACCGGATCGTCACACTGACCGCACGTTTCGAAGTCTCCGCTTTCAAACGCGGCTTATCTTCCGGGAATTTCCAATGTGGATTGTCAGACTGGCCCTGCGCAGGCCCTATACCTTCATCGTGCTTGCGATCCTGCTGTTCCTGATCGGACCGCTCGCCATCATGCGTACACCTACGGATATTTTTCCCAATATCAATATTCCGGTGGTCAGCGTCGTCTGGTCGTTTAACGGCTTCTCCGCGGAGGACATGGCGAATCGGATCACGTCGAACTATGAACGCGCGCTGACTTCCGATGTTGAAGATATCGAACATATTGAATCGCAGTCGCTGAACGGCGTCTCGGTCATCAAGATATTCTTTCATCCCGGCGCGGACATCAACCGCGCCATTGCCGAAGCCGGCTCGAATTCCGAGTCCATTCTGCGCGTGCTGCCGCCGGGCACGCTGCCGCCGAACATCATTACGTACAACGCGTCGACCGTCCCTATCCTGCAACTGGGGCTGTCGAGCAATACGCTGCCCGAGCAAACGCTCTACGACCTGGGTAACAGCTTCATACGCACGCAGCTTGCCACGGTGCAGGGCGCGGCCGTACCGCTGCCCTTCGGCGGCAAGATCCGCCAGATCATGATCGACATTGATCCGCGCGCATTGCAGGCCAAAGGCTTGTCGCCCAGCGATGTGGTCAATGCCGTCAATGCGCAGAACCTGATCCTGCCCGGTGGCACGGCGAAGATCGGCGCACGTGAATACAACGTGCAGATGAACGGGAGCACGGACAGCGTCGCAGCGCTCAACAACTTGCCGATCAAGACGGTCAAAGGCGGCGTGGTCTATGTACGGGACGTCGCGCAGGTGCGTGACGGGTATGCGCCGCAAACCAACATCGTGCGCAGCGACGGCAAGCGCGCCGCGCTGCTCACCGTGGAAAAGACGGGTAGCACGTCGACGCTGACAATCATCGGACAGATCAAGTCCATGCTGCCGAAAATCTCAGCAGGCCTGCCGAAGGCGCTGCACATCACGGCGCTTTCCGATCAGTCGGTATTCGTGAAGTCGGCCGTGACCGGCGTCGTGCGGGAAGCGTTGATCGCGGCATGCCTGACTGCGTTGATGATCCTGCTGTTCCTCGGCAGTTGGCGCGCAACGCTGATCATTGCCGTCACCATTCCTCTCTCGGTACTAACCTCGCTGATCGCGCTATCCGCGCTCGGGCAAACCATCAACATCATGACCCTCGGGGGGCTGGCGCTGGCGGTCGGGATCCTCGTCGACGACGCGACGGTTGCTATCGAAAATATCACCCACCATCTGGAACGAGGGGCGCTTCTACACGACGCCATTCTCAACGGATCGGGCGAAATCGCGGTCCCGACCTTCGTTTCAACGCTCTCTATCTGCATCGTGTTCGTGCCGATGTTCCTCCTCTCAGGGGTCGCGCGATATCTGTTTGTACCGCTGGCTGAAGCCGTTGTGTTTGCGATGTGCGCGTCCTACTTCTTCTCGCGCACGCTGATTCCGACCCTCGCGATGTACCTGATGAAAATGCCGTCGAAAGACGGCAGGCCGGCACGCGGACCGTTCGCTTTCCTGATGCGATTCCAGGCTGGCTTCGAACGTCGCTTCGAAGCATTGCGCCACGGCTACAAGGCGACGCTCACCCGCGCGATTGAAAGCCGCCACCGCTTTCTGCTGGTGTTCATGCTGCTCTGCGTGGGGTCGTTCGCGCTCGTGCCCTTCACAGGCCGAGACTTCTTCCCGGCTGTCGATACCGGCGAAATCCGCCTTCACATGCGCGCCCCCACCGGCACAAGGATCGAACAGACCGCGCGTCTCGCGGACGAAGTCGAAGCGAAGATCCGCACAGTCATTCCAAAGTCGGACGAGGCCGCGTTGCTCGATAACATTGGCGTGCCGGTAAGTGGGATCAACCTGACCTATGACTCGTCAGCGCCGGTCGGATCGGGAGACGCCGACATCATGATCACGTTAAAGAAAGGACACGCGCCCACAGCGGACTATGTCGCAAAACTGCGCAACGTACTGACCGCTTCGTTCCCCGGCACGACCTTCGCGTTCCTCCCGGCGGATATCGTCAGCCAGATCCTGAACTTCGGCCTCCCCGCACCGATCGACATCCAGATCGTCGGCAACAAGCTCGATCAGAACCGCGTGGTGGCGAACAACCTGCTGGCGAAGCTGAGGAGCGTGCGTGGCCTCGTCGATGCCCGGATTCAGCAGCCCGGCGACGAACCCGCGATCAACATCAACGTAGATCGGACCAAGGCGATGCAAGCCGGCCTCACGCAACGTGATGTTGCGCAAAACCTGCTGATCGCGCTGTCGGGCAGCTCGCAGACAACGCCTAACTTCTGGCTCGATCCGAAGAACGGCGTGAGTTATCCGTTGATGACTGAAGTGCCGCAATACGATATTCATTCGCTGCAGACCCTGGCGAATGTACCGCTGACGAAGGACGCGGCTTCCTCTTCGCCGCAAAGCCTGTTGGGTTCATTGGGCACGATGTCGCGCGGCTCGCAACAGGCCGTGATCTCGCACTACAACGTGCAGCCCGTGCTCGATATATTCGCTTCAGCGCAAGGACGCGACCTGGGCGGCGTGGCGTCGGACGTGACCCGGCTCGTGGACCAGGCACAGGCACAGCTTCCCGCCGGCGCGTCGATCGTCATTCGCGGCCAGGTGCAGTCGATGAATGAATCGTTTAGCGGCCTGGGACTGGGACTCGCATTCGCCATCGCGCTGGTCTACCTGCTGATGGTCGTGAACTTCCAGTCGTGGATCGACCCGTTGATCATCATCAGCGGCTTGCCCGCGTCACTGGCGGGCATCGCGTGGATGCTCTTCGCCACGCATACCACGCTGAGCGTGCCGGCGCTCACAGGCACGATCCTGTGCATCGGCATTGCAACGGCCAACAGCATTCTTGTCATCAACACCGCGCGCGAGATGTTGCAAGGCGGGGCGCCGCCGCTGACCGCGGCCCTCGAAGCCGGCTTCAACCGCTTCCGGCCCGTGCTGATGACCGCGCTCGCGATGTTGATCGGCATGTTGCCGATGGCGCTCGGCCTGGGTGACGGCGGCGAACAGAATGCGCCGCTCGGGCGTGCCGTGATCGGTGGCCTGGCGATCGGCACGGTCGCCACCCTGCTATTCGTCCCGGTCGTATTCGGCATGGTCCACGCGTGGATCGAAAAGCGCCGTATGAGTAAAGCGGCAGCGGCGCAAACCACTCCGGCAATTCAGTGACTGCCTTTAAACGAGCATAGACCATGAACCATCGTAACGACACGCACGAACCAGCGGTGCTGGCTGATAAGACGACCGCCGAGGCCGCCATCCGGCGACGCTTCATGATGCCGCTGGCATTCGGCGCCATTGCTGCCGCGTTGCTTGTGATTGGCATTGTTCCGCGACTACAAGCCAGTACCGCGCTGACCTCGCAAGCCGCTGCACAGCATGCGCTAAGCGTCTCGGTCATCAAGCCGCGCAATGCGCCTGCGATTGAGGAACTCCTGCTGCCCGGCTCGGTGATGCCCTACGCCGATGCCTCGATCTACGCTCGTACAAGCGGTTATCTCGAGCACTGGTACGCCGACATTGGCGCCAGGGTGAAGGCAGGGCAAACGCTGGCTGTCATCCAGACACCGGAACTCGATGCACAGCTTCAGCAGGCTCGCGCCGACGCAGCAACGGCGCAAGCCAATTTCAACTATTCGAAGGTCAGCGCGCAACGCTGGCAGGACATGCTGAAGACGCAGTCGGTCTCGCAACAGGACACCGACACGAAGGTCAGCGACATGGAAGCGAAACGCGCCATGCTGCAGTCCGCACAGGCCAATGTGCAGCGCCTCTCAGAGCTGGTGTCGTACGAGAAGGTAAGCGCACCCTTCGACGGCGTGGTGACAGCGCGCAACGTGGACGTGGGCGCGCTCGTCACGGCGGGCGGTTCGCCGGGTCTGGCCGCCCTGCCTGGTGAACTCTTTCATGTGGAGCAGACGGACACGTTGCGAGTGTTCGTCGATGTGCCGCAAAACGACGCGCCCTACGTCACGCCGGGCACCGAGGTCTATCTGAGTGTGCAGCAATATCCGGGCAGGCGATTTGCCGCGAAAGTCGCACGCAGCGCCGGCGCGATCGATCCGGTCAGCCGCACGATGCATGTCGAAGTCGATGTCGACAATCGCGACGGCGCGCTGCTGCCAGGCGCCTATGCACAGGTACATCTGGCGCTGCAGAACGCCAGCCCCGCACTCGACCTGCCGGTGAGCGCGCTCCTGTTCAGACCCAATGGCGTGACCGTTGCGGTGGTCGACAGTACGGGTAAAACCGCCCTCAAGACAGTAACCATTGGGCGGGATTTCGGCACCCACGTGGAAGTCACGACCGGGCTCACAGCAACCGACCGGGTCATCGACAATCCGGGTGACGCGATCAGCCCAGGCGAGCCGGTGCAGATCGTTTCGTCCGCTTCCTGAGGATCGTGCTCATGCCGCTTACGCTCATATCACCCTCCGCCCTCGCCCGCAAGACGTTGGTCATCTGCCTGGGCGTCGCACTCAGCGCTTGCTCCACCTTGCCTGCTTACCACAAGCCGGACCTCACCGTACCGGCGCACTATGCCGGCACTGCGGGTTGGGCGCCCGCCACGCCCGCGGATACCCAGTCGCGTGGCCCATGGTGGACCGTCTTTGGTGACCCAACGTTGAACGAACTCGAAAGCCGTATTGATGTATCGAACCAGACCGTAAAGAAAGCGGTCGCGCAGTTGCAGCAAGCTCGCGCGTTCGTTGACTATCAGCGCGCAGGCTTCTTCCCGACCGTGACCGCGGGCGCGTCCGAGAACCGCTTCCGTA
>NZ_JAQGMM010000238.1 GCF_028292365.1 Caballeronia sp. | reverse complement strand
CAATGAATATGATTCGGATATCGAACTATTGTTAAGTCAGTAGACAACATCGGCTGTTAGAAAATTGATCGTTTATTTGCGGAAGCTATCGCGCTTCGCTTGAGCAATTGATTTGGGAGACGTTTTGATGAGTACAAACAGCAAGTTGGACCGAATCGACCCGCCTGGTCGGATTGCATGGGGGCGACGTACGCGCCTACAGTGAAGGGCTCAACCGGGGCAGCAAGTTCGTGGTGCGCCTGCCAGCCATGCCGCACGGCACGGCGGCGGAAGAGCCGGTGCATGTGGCGCTTCAGTCCGTCCGCGCTTTTTTGCGTTGAACAATTCAAGCCCGAGGTGGTGTTGCTCGATATCGGCCTGCCTGAAATGGACGGCTACGAGGTCTCTCGCCGCATACGTTCAATGCCGGGTCAGCAGGATACCTTACTGATTGCTCATAGCGGATACGGCGAGGAGGATCATCTTCAGCGCGCCACGCAAGCGGGTTTTGACCACCACCTGATCAAGCCGGCCGACCTCAGCCAGTTGAGTGCTCTGGTCGCACTGTGCCGCGAGCGACGCATTCGCTGACGTATTTGCCGATTCCCGCTCGCCGTAGTGCTTCCGTAGTGTGCTTGCTCAATCACTTGACCAGATCGTCCAGGCGCCGGTCATCAATGCCGGCGGGCTCCAGATGAGCCACCACATCGGCTGCCTGGAATATCGATCTCACAGCATCTTCTGCGTGGTCTCCAATGCCGTGGCCTTGTTCAACCGACATGGCGCCGTCCACCTCGACGTGGAATTCCACGAACACCCGGTCTCCGCCATGTCGAGTGCGGATGTCATGCACCCCCTGAACCCCTTCGCAACCGAGCACGGTGGCCCGGATCCGCTCCCGGTCAGAGGGTTCGAGTTCCCGGTCGAGTAGCTGCACCAACGCTTGCCGCGCCATGTCCCGCGCATTCCACAGCATGTAGCAGGAAATGGCCAGCGCGCCTATTGCGTCAGCCCGACTCCACGCAAGAAAGCGTTCAAGTGCCAGCGCGACCAGCACGGCGATGTTCACCGCAACGTCGGTGACGTAGTGCGCCCGGTCCGCAGCAATGGCTGTCGATCCGGTTCGTTTGACGACATAGGTTTGCAATGCGACGAGTCCGCTTGCAGCAACCAGGCTGGCGATGATGACCCACAAGCCGAAGCCCATGTCGGTGAGCGGTTGCGGGACGAACAGGCGCTCGACCGATTCAATTCCCAGTCCCACGGCCGCGCCCGTGAGCAACAACGCTTGCACCAGTGCGGCTACGGCTTCCGCTTTGCCATGTCCATAGCGATGCCCCCGGTCGACAGGTCGTCCTGCATACCGGACGCCCGCAAAGGTGACGAAGGACGCGACGACATCGACCAGGCCATCGGCCGCAGAGGTGAGCAGCGCGATCGAGCCCGTCGCAAGCCATGCCCAGGCCTTGACACCGACCAGGGTGAGCGCGACAGCGAGCGCCATGATCGAGGCGAACCGGCGCAGCTTTTGATTCGACAGGTATTCGGACATGGGCACGCGTCTCGCTTCTCGTTCTCGGTTCCTAAGCCATCATGCTACGACACGCGCATGCAAACGCTGGAAATGCGTGGCTTGACCGGTGTGCAAACTGGCGGAGGCGTGCTGTGGCATTGGATGAAAGAGCGCTTGATTGAGGCGCTGGATTAACTCGTCGGTCAGCGGCGGCGCGCGCGGTCATTAATTCTATTAACGGCCCAAACCGGCTTTGACCGTTGGATACCGCAGGCGTATTGGATACCGCAGGCGCATTGGATACCGCAGGCGAGACGCGTGCAAGAAGCCCGCGTAAAGCCGCTTCACTCAACGGTTGGCTTGCTTGAATTCGGTGGAACCACTGTGTTCAGGATCTTGAGATTACGAATTCGCCTGAAAGTAGGGTTGTCATGCAGCAAGCGGGCGGTGATATGCGCCACGGCGGCTTCACCGAGAAGATAGTCGGGCACGCCCGAGACTGTATGGTGAGTCATGTGCTGATTGTAAGTTTCCGGCGCTTCGGCCGAACTATAGAAAAAATCGACTTCGTACGTTGCCAAATTGAACTCCAATGGTGTGATCAATCGTTAAACAACCATTGATCGAATCGATTCTATCAAGAGCTGGCAATAAGCGAGCGCGCCGGTTCGTGAAGTGAAATGTCGAATTTAGGCCTGGGAGAGTTGGCGGCGTCGGGCAAGGTTGAACCAGGCGTTCCCTGTTTGGGCAGACCTGGCCGAAAGCGCAGCCCCGGAGACGATCGCCAAGCGTGCCGCCTGATCGAGTCTCTGGCGTTGGTTTCCGTGTTTTCGCGCTTAAAATGGCTCCAAACGGCATGAAACAGTCCGCTTTTACCGCTTCGTGACTAATACGTGACTAGCGTGCGAATAAGGTAATTAAAAAGAATTGCCTTTGTTCGCCCGATTTGTGTTCCCCTAAAGGAGGCACCCATTGCGTCGGTATCAGTCGCGGGTGCCGGTCTTGCAGCGCTGCTGCACGACGGCCAAAGGAGAAGTCAGTACAAATGAATCGCCAGATCGTAGAAGAGTTGCTAGCCGGGCACGGAGAAGGGAAGTTGGTTGTAAGCCATCGCATACACGGCACTGACTTCGAAGTCATGGTTTCGCTGTTGCAAGCGTCGGGAAATACGTTTGTCCGGGATTATTGTGCGCGGGCACCTATCCTTGCCGGCACAAACGGACTGAGCGATGCTGTCGCGAAGACCTTTACGGCCGTACACACGGCCATCAATGGCGACTTGAAAGCCAAACCTGCGGGCATGTCGTTGTTCAAGTTTGTCTCGGATCCGACCAGGCGCGATGTTTTCGTCCGTCCATTCGACTAAAGAGCCGCCGCATTTTATCGGGTTTGCGGTTTATGCAAGAGACCGCGCTGCGCATCGCGCCTTGAGCAACCTGTTCGTCCCGATCGAACGGCCGGGGCCGTTGCATGCCATTCCACGCACACGGCGGCCTCGTTCAAGCACGGATGCCGTCCAGCGGGTGTGCCGCCTGCTGGCGGCGCGCGGAGGCGCAATGGGTAGAACTGCACCTCGTACTAATGGTCTTTCGCCAGAACGGCACGGCCGCCTGGCAACCCACAGAGAAAAATGATGGATCTTCGAACCGTTAAAGAAATCGCAAAATTGAAGGCTCAGGTCGGGCCGTTGCAAAGGCAATTCGCCGAGCGGTTGAATGCAGTCGTGGTGCAGGCCAAAAGCACGGCGGTCGCCGAATTTAAGAACCACTTTACGAAAAGCGGGTTCACGGCGGCCGGCGAAGCGAAACGATACACAGCGACCTATGAGGGCATGCAATTTTTGCTGGAGATTGCAGAGACACGCGGAACGCTCTCGCTTTGCGAGTTCCACCTCGTGCCCCCTGCATCGCTCAACGAAGCAAAGCTGACGGTGCATATGATCCGTAAAGGTCCGCCTTCCTCTGACCGGCCCTTGGCTGCGGAAGAGGCAAACTTGCTTCTCGATGCTGAGCGGAACCTGGCCGATGCCCGGGCAGCACTTTCGTCGGCGGCGCCCGAGTTTTGTTTTATGGTCGTCGAAGAGGAAAATCCGGATTTGCCCACCGTTGATGTGGTGCTCGAAAACAGGCCCGTATTCGATACATTCGGCGAGTTTCTCGTGAGCGTTTATCCGCAATAACTTATCGGCAACATGCCTCGGTAATGCGGGGCACTTTCCAGCGTCTCGCTATCATCCTGGTTTTCGTCTGCTTTTCGTTTTGCTTTTTGTCGTCCAAGAGGGCCGCACCTCAGCGGCTGCAAAACAGGGTTCTTTGGTAACTCCGCCGGAATCTTGCCAAGCATTGCGACGTGGCGCGTTTCCGTGACATCGTCCGCCGGGAACATACATTCGATCCGCAACTCCTGCGCGGCGATCGTCTGCGGCGTTCCTACCGTGGTGACCATCGAAAAATAACTCAGCACTTCATCGTCTTTGACGAAGCTGATGGGGATGACTGGCATGGTGCGTGTAGCGGGCGTGGCGTTCATAGCATGGGGCGATTTCCACCCGGTCTGGACATCGGGGTAGGCGAGCAGTTCCGCGAGTAGTTCCTGGGTTTTTTCATCAATGACGCGCCCCACGGATTCACGATAAACACGCTGGATCAGGCTTTTCGCAACATCTTCCCAGTTGGCAACAAACGGGCGCATGCCTTCCGGGTCGAACATGAGATGCAGCATGTTGCGAGGGCCCTTGCGCGCAGACAGGTTGATAAAGCAATTGAAGAACCGTGGCGTAGATTCATTGGCCATGAGCACGTTCCAATAACGGTCCATTACCACCGCAGGAAAAGGTTCATGCTGACGCAAGATGCGCCCTAGCGCGCTGGTCACGCTCTGCATTTCGAGTGCGTCCCACGCGGTTTCCTGGTAGATGGGAGCATAGCCGGCCGCCAGCAATAATGTATTGCGATCACGAAGAGGAATGTCCAGCGCCTGGGCAATATCCATTAACATCTGACGGCTCGGAACGCTGCGCCCACTTTCAATAAAACTGATGTGCCGTTGCGACACGCCCGCATCAAGAGATAACTCAAACTGACTTCTGCCGCGCATGTCGCGCCATTGGCGCAGCAGCAAGCCGAGCTCACTGGCAGGCGGCTTGGTGTTGAGGCGAGCAGAATTCATTGATCTCTCATTGGCAACAGGGTTCAGGTGATGGTTCATGATGGACCGCGAGGGGCATAAGGCCATCGCCCGGGTTCGCAGTCTTTTGATTTTCTGGACAAGAATACGCTTAACTCCACAAGTCGGCCGGCCGCCGCCCGGTTGGGCGGGCGGTCGCAGCAACGACTGCAATCGCGCATGGTTCGGCGCGAACCGATCCATGCGCGATCCATACGCGATCGTTATCGCCCGGTGACGGTTCCTATCGTCAGGCAGGCTTCCATGCCTGAGCCTTAAAGCGCTCTTCGACAGGCGTACCTGCCATGTTCGTCGTAGTGGCGGCCATGGTGGATACACCAATGCTGGTGATGACCTCGAAGATCTGAAGCGCTGAATACCCAGCGGAAGTAAAGTTTTCGATATCTTCCTCGGCCACATTTCCTCGCTTTTGGATCAAGGCCCGGGTCATGCCCGACAGCGCCGCGTACTTCGGGTCATCCGGTAATCTTCCTTCGCGGATCGCCTTGACGTCGGACTCCCTCATGCCGTCCTCAAGGGCAAACGTGGAGTGAGCCGCAACGGTCCACGGGCACTTGATCGTGACCGCGTTTGTGAGCAGCAGAACCTGCTTCTCGCATTCGTCGAGGCTTCCGCCGTGAAAACTCGAGAAACTGCCGGCAAAGCCGTTGAGGAGCACGGGATTGCCTGCCATGGTTGCCATCACGTTTGGTAAAAATCCAAACTTCTGTTCCAACGCATGCAATGTCGGTTTGGATTTTTCCGGCGCCGATTCGATTGTGTGAAGTGTAAAATTATGCATTCCTAACTCCTTTCCCATTGATTGAACGAAACTGCGTGTGTATCTCCATGCGCCGCTTTTTTTCAACGCTGATACCGCAAGCAGATGAATGCCATCTTAGCGATCACACGAATACGTTCAATTACCTCGGATGTAATAACGGCTGATCTACGCCCGCGGCTGGTGGCTGCTTAGTGGCGCAGAGTTCGCTCAAGGAAGGGGCAAGCTGGAGTCAAGAAGGCGGATAGAGTGAAGAAAACCGGGAACGGCGCTGACGTTCCCGGTGAGGTCCGAGGGAGGGCTACTCCTTAGGTTGCTCCAGCGATGACTTCAATTCCTTGGCCGCCTCTTCAATTCGCTTCGTCACAATGGCATACGCTTCGGTTTGGGCCTGCTGTGTTTTCTGAGCGATTTCCTGCATATCGGCGAGCGCCTGGTGCAGTGCCTTTTGAACGACTTCGGTCGGATTGGACGAAGCTTTGGCCGGCGTGGTGGCGTACTGTTGCGCAATGCCCTGGAAATCGTTAAGAGCCCGGCGCAGGATCTCGATCTGTTTATCTCGAAGCGCTTCCATGCCGCCGAATGCGACGCGGTTCGCGGCCGCCAAAGCTTCGACGTCCTTTCTACGCGCATCCAGAATTGCCTGCACGTCGAATCCCGGAAGTTTGTACTGCTGGAACATCGCGGAAAACTGACTGAACGGGTCGCTGTACTCGGGCTTCGTCATGTGCCTCTCCCTAAGATATGTTCACGTTCGCGGAAACGTCGACGCGCCTCAGGCGTAGAGGGTGGCGCCCAACGCTCTTTCGATAGTACAGGCTAACGATCTTTGCTGAATCCAAGGGAAAACGCGCACAGGGCGACGATCTGCGTTTGGCTGACCGTCAGAAAGGATCACGCGGCAGGCGTTATTCGGTGCGGCCTTAGCCAATCTCGAGGTTTGTGGCGTCATGCACCGCAAGCGGGGATCTGCCCGCATTCGCACCCGCGTCGTTTCGGGCAGTGCGTCGCGCCGCCCCGGGCGCAACCCCCATGATCCGCTTGAATGCCCGGCTGAAGGCGGCTTCAGAGTCGTATCCAAGGGAGCTTGCCAATTCCGCCAGCGACGAATCCGTCTCTCGCAGCCGCGTAAGCGCCGCCTCCATTTTCCATCGCATGGCGTAGTGCATGGCCGGTTCGCCGACGAGTTGCGTGAAGCGCGCGGAAAACGCCGAGCGTGACATACCGACTGCGTCTGCCAGCGATGCCACCGTCCAGTTGCTTGCCGGATCACGATGAATCATCGTGATGGCTCGCCCGATCTGCTTGTCGCGTATCGCGCCGAGCCATCCCGTCTGCGCTTGGCGAGCGTTGGCGATCCAGGACCGGATAGCCTGGATGACGAGAATGTCGGCGAGCCGCGTGATGACTGTTTCCCCTCCCGGGTTCAGGTGCTGCGCCTCGGCCGCGATGAATCGCAGCGTGCTCTGGATCCATTCCGTTTCCGGCGATTTCCACGTGTCGACGCAAATCAGCCGGGGCAACAGACGAATCAGTTGATGCGCCGCCGGGTGATCGAAACGGACCACGGCGCAGATCATGGTCGTGGCCGCGCCGCCTCCTCCGTGGCGGAGAACTTCATAGCGGTTGCTGATTGCGTCGCGCGGCAGGTCGAAGAGTTTTCCTGCCCGGACGCCCGCGCCGCTCATCAGGCGATGTCCCGCACCGTGCGGAACAAGGGCGAGATCGCCGGGGCGCAGCAGGCGAGGCTCGATGCCGTCCACTTCCAGCAGGCACTCCCCGGCCGTGACGACGTGAAACATCAGGCACTGGTCGAACGCTGGCAGTTCCAGGGCCCATGGAGCGGTGAACTCGGACCGGCAATAAAAAGTGCCGCTCATGCGCAGAAAGTGGAGCGCTTCGCCGAGTGGATCGTCGGGTGCGGGTAGGTCGGTCATGGGGTTAGTGTAGTTCAGTCGGATACCGGCACGTCCATTCCGCTGGACGAATGAGCATCAAACAAAGACGTAATGTCATTGTTCGTCTCCGGAGATCACATTACTCTGGATTCATGTTCACCGCACGGTGCGGTGATTATCTGGAGGAATGATCCATGACTACAAAACCCGTTCTGGTGCTCGGAAGCACAGGCAAGACAGGTCGTCGGATAGTGGAGCGTCTTGCAGCTCGCAATGTGCCCGTGCGGCATGGTTCCCGGGCCGCCACGCGGCCGTTCGACTGGGTGGATTACTCGACGTGGGCACCCGCGCTCGAGGGCGTCGAAGCCGTCTACATCTGCTTCTACCCGGATCTATCCGTCGCCGGAGCAACCGACGCGATCCAGTCGTTCACCGATCTGGCGGTGTCAAGCGGCGTCCGGCGTCTAGTGCTGCTTTCCGGGCGGGGCGAGCCAGAAGCACAGCGCTGTGAAGACATCGTGCGCAGGTCCGGTGTCGACTGGACGCTGCTGCGCGCAAGCTGGTTCGCGCAGAACTTCAGCGAGGCGCATTTTTTAGAGCCGATCCTCGGTGGCGAGCTTGCGTTGCCTGTCGCGGACATTGGCGAGCCGTTTGTCGATGCAGACGATATAGCCGATGTTGCGACAGCTGCGCTGACGCAGAGCGGCCATGCCGGGCAGCTTTACGAACTGACCGGTCCGCGTCTGGTGACCTTCGCCGAAGCGGTCGCGCAGATTGCCCGAGCGTCCCGGCGATCGATCCGTTTCACGAGGGTGTCCATGACGGAGTACACGGGCGCGCTCGTGGAAGCCGGGCTTCCGGCGCAAGTTGTCGAGCTTGTCCGCTATCTCTTCACGGATGTACTGGACGGCCGAAACGCCTCCGTGAAGGACGGTGTCATTCGCGCAGTTGGGCGGCCTCCGCGTAATTTCAGCGACTACGTGCGGGAAACCGCCGCAACGGGGATCTGGAACAACGGGCAAGCTTAGTCGAGTTTTCTTGGTCTTCTCGGTCTTCTCGGTTTCTCGTTTAGCGGTCCGAGCGAAAACCCCTTCGAACAATTCGAAACGTTTTCATAACGTCGCAAGGCGTCAACTTGCAGTCGCAAGCGGGCGATACACCGATATTTTGAGCTTGTACCGTAAGTCCGTCGCACTGACCTCACGTGCAGCACAACCACGACAACGACGAGAAGACCTGATGAAATTGTGAAAGCTTTAAGGGGATGAATGAATAAAGTCGGATAACTAAGCATCAGTGTCTGACACGTTGTCTTCGTGAGTTTAACCACGGATAAAAAATCGATGCTCGAAACGGAAATGACGGAGTTTGTACGACGGACCTATGAGATGTATCCGCCGGACACAGCCACCATGACAATTGCCGGGCAACGCACTCTCTACGACAACTACGCGAAGGCGTTTACGCCTGCGCTGCCCGATCGGTTGATCATTGAAACAACCGTGCTCGATTCTGTCGCGGGACATCGCATTCCCTTGCGGTTGTACCGGGCGACGAACGGCACGACTCAAGCGGGCACCGTGCTGTACTTCCACGGTGGCGGTTTTGTGCTCGGCTCGCTCGATAGCCACGAAGCTATCACCGCGCGTCTTGCGGCCGATACCGGCATGCACGTGATCGCCGTTGATTATCGGCTGGCGCCCGAACACCCCGCGCCTGCCGCACACGAAGACTGCATCGAAGTGACGCTCGCAGCAATCAACGGCACGCTGCCATTTGCGGGACTGCCGGCCAGGCTGCAACTCGTGGGCGATAGCGCCGGGGGTAATCTTGCCGCCAGCGTCGCTGCCATTCTTCGTGACCGGGGTGTTGCCGGGGTAGCGGGGGTGGTGGCGATCTATCCAGCACTCGGACGCGAACCGGCGTTGCCCGCGCGCGATAGCGAGGCTAACGCCCCGATGCTCACGCTTGCCGACGTCCACGCTTACCGCGAACTGTACTGGCAAGACCGGGAGCCTTATCCGCAGATGACGCCGCTCGACGCAACCCACTTCAGCGGTTTACCAGCGACATTGGCCATTGGCGTTGAACATGATCCGCTGCGTGACGATGCTCGCGTCTACATCGAACGGATTCGCGCGGCCGGTGGGGAAGGTTATCTTTGGATCGGGGAAGGACTGGTACATGGATGCCTGCGGGCACTTGGTACGAGCCCGGGCGTGAAGCTGCTGTATCGCAAGGTCTGTGAATTTTTGACGCGCCCGCAGGTTTGAACCGGCGGTGAAAAACTCAGGCAGGATCTGTTCTGATGGGCCAAAGCGGGCGCAAGCCGGACCCCCGCCTCACGGCTCTTTATGATACTGCTGCCCGCCGGGTAGCCTGTTTAGTTTGTCGTTGCTTGGCAACGTCTCGAACTCGCCTGGTTGTTTCCTTGCCGGCACATCAAAGGCCCTCGAACGAATGCACTCGCTGCACTCGCTGCTATCGCTCGAGCGCGCTGCCTCATGACTGCCTTCCCGCGACGTAACTGTAATGCGCGCCTAAGGCTCCGCTAAGTTCCATCTAATGCTTAAGCAGCTCGTACGCATTCTCGTTACATATCGCGACGTTTTCTCATCGACGGAAACGCAACTTAACGTTTGGTTTCACCTGTCGTGAAATCGCCCCGCTAGGATGGCGGCTAGATGAGAAATCCGATTGTTGATTGTTCGTCGATTCTTGTTGCCCGCTTGCCGCGCATGGGCCTTGCTAAGGCTCTCTATTCGTCCACTTATTCGACTGGTGTTGAATGGTCACCCATGGCAAGTGTTGAAAGCCGTCGGGACTGCAATTGTGAAGAAGGGCCTACCAGAGAACCGCTTACAACATGGACAGCGCACATCGCACGCTTCTATACATTGGAGGTAAGCCAAACGAATCGCTTCTAAGGCGCCTCAGTGACCGCGCCTGGCTTGTCGTACCGGCCATGGGGGCTAACGCAGTCGCGAAGCTGGCGCGCGCGCCCATGGCCGGGCTGCTCGATCTGACCGATGGCATCCACGAGGGCCGGATCGCAAGGGTCGAACAACTCTCACGTTCCGTGCTGGTTGCATGGGTCGCGCTCGTGTCGCAAGAGACGCGAAAGTGGACGGCCGTTCGAGACGTTATCGCGACACATTGCTTTGATTTTGTAACGCTGCCGACATCGTATGAGCGGATCGTAAATGTAGTCGGGCAGGCCATTGGTATGGAGGTTCTTCGTTCAGAGGTGGAGCCGCCCGACCTTAAGGATGCGTTAAGCCACGGCGTGATAGGTTCGTCCGAGGCCATGCTGGAACTTCATCGGGCCATTGGAAAGGTCGCCGCGAGTGACGCCACTGTGTTCATTTCTGGTGAGTCAGGAACCGGCAAGGAGTTGACCGCGCAGATGATTCATGCGCGATCGGTGCGCCGCGACATGCCTTTCGTGGCGGTGAACTGCGGCGCTGTCCCACCAGATCTCCTGCATTCGGAATTGTTCGGCTACGAACGCGGAGCGTTCACAGGCGCCACGCAACGCAAGATAGGGCGAGTCGAGCAGGCGCATGGCGGAACGTTGTTCCTCGACGAAATTGGCGACCTGCCGCATGAGAGTCAGGCCGCGTTGCTGCGTTTTATCCAGGAACGCAAGATCGAACGCCTGGGCGGTCTTGAGTCCATTGATGTGGATGTACGGGTGATCACGGCAACGCATCAGGACATGCAAGCTGCCGTGGAGGAAGGCAGGTTCAGGGCAGACCTTTTCTTCCGGCTTTGCGTGCTTCAGGTTAGGGAGCCACCCCTTCGCGTGAGAGGAAAAGACATCACCGAACTTGCAACGCACACACTTGAACGGTTTAAAGATGAACGCGCGCGCAGGATACATGGCTTTGCCCCGGATGCGATTGCAGCGTTGCATAACTATGGTTGGCCCGGGAACGTCAGGGAACTGATCAATCGTGTCCGGCGCGCGATAGTGTTGTCCGAAGGCAAGTTCATCACCGCCGATGACCTTGAACTGGCGGAGCATGTCTCACTCGCGCCGGACTCGCTTCGCGAAGCGCGGGCGTCGGCAGACAGAAGGGCGATAGAAGTCGCGCTCTTCGTGCATAAAGGCCGGGTTGTCGATGCCGCCCGCAGCCTTGGCATTTCGCGCGTGCATCTGCACCGGTTGATGCAGGAGTTGGGAATACCCACGCGCGCAGCGACGGATGAAGCGCACGATTCGACCGATCCCAGCGACTATGAGTAAAGCGAGTAAAGCGAGTAAAGCTGGCAAGCTTCCTGATGCAGCCGATGACCCTCTAAATGTACTTGATGGAGAATCATATGCGCTTGCTTGATTCAGTTGACCACACTGCATGGATCACCTGCGAGCGATGCGGGAACACCTATTCCGGTGGTGGGCAACAATGCAGCCGTTGCGGCAAAACGCCGACCATCATGCAGCGTCTGGGAAATTTCTCTTCCCCTTCGAACGCGAAAAAAGTTAGTGCGCGCGGCGTATTGCGTCGCACGCGTTCACGGGGCGCATACCCCGGACTAGCGGAAACCGCACTGCTTTCCGATCGGGCAAGCAGGCGGCGCGGCGCACGCATTGCGCTTGCGTGCGCCGTTGGCGCGGGTGCGCTGGTGGCTTTTGCATTGACCAAACCTTATCGTGCGGGCATTGGCCTCACGCCGCGATCCGTAGAGACACGCTCACCGGAGACACGCTCACCGGCAACGGGGCCGCTGGTCCAAAGCGGGCACGTGGTGACACAGGGCAACGGCGTCTTGCCGGCCCAGCCATCTGTGTTGAATAGTCACCATAATGCCAGCGATGAAACCACGCGAACACCACAGTCCAATGTCAGCGCGTTTTATCGTGCGCTGCAGGCCGGGAATCTGGCGGTGGCACGCCGGAGTCTTGCCAGAATATCGGGGAACAGTGAAGGTAGCGGTCAGTTAGAACAGATGCGTACGGAACTCACCACTCGCGAACATACGCGCGATGCGTTGCTGCATCACGCGTGGCATTGCCATGCGCTGGGTGACTGGCAGTGCGTCGCGGACAATGCGACGCAAGCGTACGCGATCGATGCCTCTAGCTGGGAGGCAAAACATCTCGTTGCCCGGGCGGCGAAGGAAACCAGCAAGGCTGACGATGAATAGGGCTTAGCGGCTGCGATAGATCAAGCGCTCAATGTGCCGTGTGTGCGGCTAACGTGTGTCCCGCATGATGTCGGCCAGGGCATCCTTGACCTCGTTGATCAAAGCCGGCCAGCCTCCCTGGCCCTGGCGAAACAGGTACATGTCGTTGGGGTACCAGGGTGAACCGGTTCCCGTCCGATGCCAGCGCCAGTCGACTCCTGTCCGCGGCAACATCAACCAGCACGCAACGCCCAATGCACCGGCTACATGAGCGATCGCTGTATCGACGCAGATAACAAGATTGAGTTGCGCAACGATGGCCGCGGTATCGCCAAAATCGCGAATCTCCCGTCCCAGGCAAAGAGCGGGTTGCAGCGCTTTGCATTCATCGGCCTGCATCTCAGCAGCCCCCACTTGCAGGCTGATAAAGCGAGTTCCACTGACGGACCACAGCGGCGCCAGATCGGAAAAATGACTCAACGACCGTTGCGCGTCGTTGTCGTGCTCGGCATTGCCTTTCCAGACCAACCCCACGCGCAAGCCGTCGACGGGTAAGCGTGTTTGCCATCTCTCCAGGCGGTTGGTAAATACGCCCACATAGGGAATCCTTGCCGGGATCGACGCGACGGTCGTCCCCATGTGTAAGGGCAGGCTCATTAGCGAAGCCCAGTAGTCGTGACCGTGAAGCGCTTGTGGGTCGGTTATCAGTGCGTCAATACCTTCCACCGTGCGCAGAAGCGGCGCAAGTATTGGTTGGCAGATCACTGATATCTTTGCGGCACCTTGCGCTTTAAGCAGCGGCACGTAACGGACGAACTGTATGGTGTCGCCGTACCCTTGCTCCGGCAAGAGCAACAGGGTCTTGCCGCTCAGGTCCTCGCCCTTCCACTGAGGAAAGGGCAACTGCTTGTGTTCTCCAAACGCTTCCGATCGCGCTTCGTAGTATTCCCAGCCTTCCGTATATCGCCCGGCGGAGAGAAGAAGCATCCCTAGATTAAAACGGGTTCCGGCAAAGTCCGGCTTCAGTTTGAGCGCACGCCGATATTCGATCTCCGCCTGTTCATACTGATGAAGTCTTTCGAGCGTGCCTGCGCGGTTATTCCTGATCTCCGCCGAATCCGGCATCTGTTCGAGCGCTCGACAATAGTGCGCTTCGGCTTCACTGAACCGCCCGCATTGTCGTAAAAGATTCGCCAGGTTGTTATGAGCCAGACCGTTGCGATCCTCCGTTTCAAGCACGCGACGGTAAGCGCGTTCTGCCGCCGTCAAGTCGCCTCGTTGCCAAGCCTCCCATGCTGACTCTATGAGTTGATGGTTCAGATGTTCTTGAAGGTCCGTGTGTCCACGGTCGGAGAGCGTTTTCCGGTTCATCGGGCGGTCTTGTTCGCAGCAGACGTTGGCAAGCGTTACCGCTCTTGTATCAGTCGTACCTTACAAAATACTAACTAAGGAGAGGGCGTGGGGCGGCGGGGGACAGCGGCTCAACACAGCGGCTAAAACAGTGCGCGTGTTGCATGCCAAGGGGAACCTAAAAAAATATCCAGGAATATTTGATCGCGACGGGAATAGTGGGACGGGTACGTGTGTTCGTCCCATTGCAAACCACAAACTCTCCAGGAATTAAAAATGAAGATCCCTCGCGCTACGTTACTTCTGTCGATCCTTGCCAGTGCGTTCATTTCAGTTGGCGCCATGGCTCAAGAGACTCAACCTGCTAAAGGCCCGGTCAAGAACATCGTGCTGGTCCACGGTGCGTTCGTTGGCGGTTCGGGCTGGAAACCGGTCTACGATATCCTGTCCAAGGACGGCTATAACGTGACCCTGGTGCAGGAGCCGTTGACGTCGTTTGCGGAAGACGTGACCGCCACGAAACGTATTCTTGACCGTCAGGACGGCCCGGCTATTTTGGTTGGTCATAGCTATGGCGGCGCGATCATCACGTCGGCTGGAAACGATCCCCATGTAGCGGGTTTGGTCTACATTGCGGCTCATGCGTTGGATACCGATGAAACCGAGGTTGGCAATGGAAAGAAGTTTCCGAATTCCGCACACCCGCTCGTGAAAACGCCGGATGGTTTTCTGTTCCTCGATCCGGCCAACTACCCTGGCGACTTCGCTGCGGACCTGCCGCTGAAGCAAGCCCAGTTCGAAGCCCGCGCACAGATGCCGACGTCGGCCACGGTTTTCTCAACCCCCATGACCGATCCGGCATGGAAGGTCAAACCTAGCTGGTACATGGTCGCGAAATCGGACAAAATCATCAATCCTGACCTGGAACGGATGTACGCGGCCCGTGCTCACAGCCATACCGTTGAGATTGCCGGCGCGAGTCACTCGGTGTATGAATCGCATCCGAAAGAAGTGGCGGCCTTGATTGAACAAGCAGCCGAGCATGCACAGGATTAAACTGCTTTTTTAAAGTGAAGGGTAGTGCGGGGGCATGGATCAACGAATGGTTAATTTCCATATAGATAGGAATGCAGATAGATTGATGCTGCCCGATTTATTCACGATCCGGTCCCTGCAGGCCTTTGCTACTTTCACCACGCGCCACCTAAGTACTGGCTTCTTGTTCGAGCCACGAGCAGAAGGCGATCACAAGCTCGTCCGCTTCCTTGGCCTCCGGCACATAAGTACAGTAACTGCGGGCGGGAAGACGGGGGCCGGCGAATGGTGCGACAAGCCGGCCGGATGCCAGGTCATTCGCTATCAGGGCGGTCGGACCCATTGCCACGCCTAAGCCGTCGAGCGCGGCTTGCAGCGTGAGATAAAAATGATCGAGCGTGAGCGTCGTGGCGGGTTTGAGATCGGGGACATTCGCTTTGGCGAGCCAGTCGCTCCATAGCCTTGGGAGACTTGATGTATGCAGGAGCGTGTGATGGACCAAGTCGCGCGTCGTTTTAATTGACAGTTGATTGAGCAACGCGGGACTGCAGACCGGTATACGTTCCTCTGACAAGAAAGGGCGCATTGAATAGCCATAGAACGTATCGGGGCCGCCGCGAATGATGATGTCGTAGGTATCCTGGAGGGCTTCTACGGGCTCATTGGACGTCTCCAGACTCACCTCAACGCCGGGATGCAGTCTTTGAAAGCCTGCGAGTCTGGGTACGAGCCAGCGCAACGCGAACGTAGCGGGTCCATTCACCCGCAGCACACGTGGCGATACGCTACCCACGTAGCCATACCTGGCGGTCGCTGAAGCGACCTGTTCGAACGCCGGTCCGATTTCAGCGAGATACGCACGGGCTGCTGGCGTCAGGACGACACGCCGATTGTGGCGCTCGAACAAGGGCGCGCCCAGCCACTCCTCCAGCAGACGGACATGCTGGCTCACAGCGCCGTGAGTGACGTGCAATTCGGCTGCGGCTGCCTTGAAGCTGCCTAAGCGTGCAGCCGCTTCGAAGGCACGTAGCGCATTAAGCGGAGGTAAGGGATGTTGCATTCAGGTCAGTTTTGCTAGCGCAAAGTAGGGAATTTAATGCGTCATTGCTCATATCACAAGAGATATATTCTCCCGAAAAGCTTTCTCAAGCAAT
>NZ_JAQGMM010000194.1 GCF_028292365.1 Caballeronia sp. | reverse complement strand
GCCCGTACCCGTCGACAACAGCCACAGCGTCTTGCCTGGCAGGAGGTTATCGGCGACCAGCGTACCCACTGGCTTTTTGCCGATCAACACCGGATCGCCGACCTTCAAATGCTGAAGACGCGACGTCAGCGGACCGTCCTGCACCTTGATGCTGAGAAATTCGAGGTGCTCTTCATAATTCGCGCTCGCCAGGCTATAAGCGCGGAGCAGCGGCTTGCCATCGACTTCGAGCCCGACCATGGTGAACTGGCCGTTTTCGAAACGGAACGCGGAATCGCGCGTGCAAGTGAAGCTGAACAGCGTGTCGGTCCAGTGATGGACGCTAAGAACGGTTTGAGGATTAAGGTTGCTCATGGCTTCATGGATAGTGCGGAATCAGGGCGGCGCAGTAGTGCGTTCCGGCGGCCGTTGTTTGGCTAACTTGGGCTCGATTCCGGCGACGACACCTCGAAGGCGCGACGAAAGCAATGCGTGATGCTAAAGCGGAATTTCTGGCGATAAGCGAGAACCGGGGCGATTGCTGCAACGACCCGCGCATTCGGAGCGAATGTTCCGCCGAATGTCGAATCTACTGCATTCCCCACTTGCGTCACGCGTAATTCGCTATTTTACCGCACGCGCGATTTCCGGGTTCAGGCGCCCTCGTTCTAAGCGCTGAACTGGAATGACCGGCCGATAGGAAGCTCGCAGGCTCATCCCGACCTGGCTCTTAGGGCTTGAGAAATCGGCTAACAGGCGAATATGAAGCGAAGCAAGCGTTCCGGAGTCCGCATGATAGCAACCTGCGCGCGCAGCAAGGCAAAGGCCCTGCTGCCGTCAGGCCGGTTTCGGCGAAACGGAAAGACAGTTGGCACTGACACCTACATGACCAGGCGGTTTTCACCCGGGCGTTGCAGCCAGCGTCGCGCTGGCCGTTAGTGTCGAAGCAACGTTGCGACTTCGATCACGAGTCAGGGAACGCAGCGATAACCGCGCCCCCTGATGCTCTTCGGTACGGCTTTAAATCCGCTGATCCGTCGATGGTTTTTCCCACAGGTTGATCCCGCCTTCGGTCGCGTGCTGATCGATTTCGGCGAGTTCTTCCTTCGAAAACTCCAGGTTTTTCAACGCGCCGACATTTTCCGTCACTTGTTCCGGACGGCTCGCGCCAATCAGCACCGACGTCACGCGTCCGCCGCGCAACGCCCACGCCAGCGCCATTTGCGCGAGGCTCTGACCGCGCCGTTGCGCGAGGTCATTGAGCTTGCGCACGTGCTCAATATTCTTCTCGCTCAAATGCTCCTGCTTCAGCGACCCGCCGCCCGGCTTGTTGACGCGTGCGTCAGCCGGAATGCCATTCAGGTATTTACCTGTCAGCAGCCCCTGCGCCAATGGCGTGAACGCAATACTGCCGGCCCCCACGTCGTCGAGCGTATCGAGCAGATCTTCCTCGATCCAGCGGTTCAGCATGTTGTAGGACGGCTGATGAATCAGCAGCGGCACTTTATGCTCGGCCAGCAGCTTCGCCATCTCGCGCGTTTTAGCCGATGAATACGACGAAATGCCCACGTACAGCGCCTTGCCCGAATGCACGGCGGTCGCCAAGGCACCGGCGGTTTCTTCGAGCGGCGTGTCGGCATCGAAACGATGCGAATAGAAGATGTCGACGTAATCCAGGCCCATGCGCTGCAGACTCTGATCCAGCGACGCCAGCACATACTTCCGCGATCCACCGCCCTGGCCGTACGGGCCCGGCCACATATCCCATCCCGCCTTCGACGAAATCAGCAATTCGTCGCGATACGGCCGGAAATCGTCCTTGAACAAGCGCCCGAAATTCGTTTCTGCGCTGCCGTACGGCGGGCCGTAGTTATTCGCGAGATCGAAGTGCGTAATGCCGAGATCGAACGCGGTGCGCAAGATGTCGCGCTGCGTGGAGATCGGCGTGGTGTCGCCGAAGTTGTGCCAAAGACCCAGCGACAACGCCGGCAACTTCAGGCCGCTCTTGCCGCAGGTGCGGTAAGTCATCTCTGAATAGCGTTCGGAAGCTGCTTCGTAAGCCATGACGGAATCCTCGATTTGGTGAACGGATAGTGGGGTGTGCGAGCACAGGCCAGCAACAATCGCGCGGTTCATGTCGTCTGACGTGCGCCGAGTCCGTCATGGTAGCGAATCGCGAGGACTTGCGTCGGCCTTGACCTGAAACACTTCAAGGCTATCCCGATATTCGGGACACGGCCAAATGGCCAGCAAGGGAACGATTGGGGGCCGGAGCCAGCCCAAACCTGTTCATTCGAATGAGGAGAGGTTTCATGGACCCGCTGGACAAATTACGGCCTGCCTACAATTTCTTGCTAACGGCAGGCGTGACCTATGGCTTCGACATCTTGATGGCCATACTGATTTTGCTGGTCGGCTGGTGGGTATCGAACCGAGTGGCGAACGCGGTGAAACGCGCGCTCGGCCGCACGAACGCTGACGCCACCTTCACGCCGGTCATGGCGAGCCTGGTGCAATGGGCGATCCGGGTAGTCGCCATTGTTGCGGCGCTGGGCAAGTTTGGCATTGCGGCGGCCAGTATCCTGACCGTGCTCGGCGCGGCCGGACTGGCTATTGGCCTGGCATTGCAAGGCACGTTGCAGAACATTGCGGCCGGGTTGATGCTGTTACTGCTGCGGCCGTTCAAGGTCGGCGACTACATTGAAGGCGCCGCCGCAACGGCTGGAACCGTTAACGAAATAGGCTTGTTCACCACCCGCCTGACGAAAAGCGACGGTGTCATCATGTTCGTGCCGAACAGCACGATCTGGGCGAACCCGGTCACCAACTTCACCGCGAACGACCGGCGTCGCGTGGTGCTGAATGTGATCATCCCGGAGGATCAAAGCATAGAAGAGTCGCTGGCGTCGCTGCATCGGATTGTGGAAACCGATCCGCGCATCATCAACGACGACAAGGCCAAACCGTGGATCGCTGTGTCGGAATACACCGATACCGGCGTGAAACTGAACGTCGCCGTCTGGACGAACCGGACTGATTACGCGAACGTGCAGGCCGACTTGCTGCGCCAGATCAAGCCGGGGATCAAGCCAGCCCCGAAGCCACCTGAGCCTCAACAAGCTGCCGCGGCGCTGGACTCAACGGCCAAGGCCCAATAAGCTGGCCGTCCGCACATTGAAGAGATTTTCATGACCAAGGCGATATCCATTGCACTGATCGTAGGCGGCATCGTGCTGCTGTATTTCGGCGGCCAGTCGTTCCATTCGCTGGGCAACGACGTTTCGCGTTTCTTCACCGGCGCGCCGACCAACAAGACAATCTGGCTGATCGCGGCAGGCGCGGTCGCCATGCTGGCCGGGTTGATCGGGCTGGCGATCCCGTCCAAGCGCTGACGCGTTCAGGATTACGCGTCAAATAAGCGGCACATCTTCCATCGACGCCGACCGTGTACCCGGCAACGGCAAGTTGCTGGCGCCACGGTAGGTGTAGACCAGCGAGAATTTCACCTGATCGGTGAGATTCTTGCCGGCCGAATGCAGCGTGTTGCAGTGGAAGAACACAACGTCCCCGGCATTCAGTTTCGGCGATACCGCGCTGCGAATCAGCACTTCGTTCTCGGGCAGGTCGGAACGGAAGAACTTGGCTTGATCGAAACGTTCGGACGTGAACGGCAATTTGTGCGACATCGGTACGAACCACAACCCGCCGTTCTCGACCGTCTCGTTACCCAGCGCAACCCACGCCGAAACGAGATCATCCCGCTCGAAGTTCCAGTAACGCACATCGCGATGCCAGCCGGTCAGGCTGCCGTAAGCAGGATGTTTCGTCATCACGCAGTTGTGGTGGGCGCGCGAAAGCGTCGGCGCCTCACCGAAATACACCTCCATCCAGCCACGCACATCGGGGGACGTAGCCCACGCGGCGAATCGTGGATCGCGCCCGTAGGCGTCGAGCAAGCGTCGCACGGTATGCCCACCGGGCGCATCTTTTGAATTCGGCGCGCCGGGATATTGCAGGTCGGCTTCAAACTCCACCGGCGCTGCCGCTTCTACCAACTGCTGCTGCGCCGCGTTGCGCATGGCTTCGCAGCGCTCCGGCGAAACGAGACCGGGCACCACCACGTAGCCGTTCTCACGTAACGCGCGGACTTGTTCCAACTTCGATTGATTCGGCATATCGACTCACAGGGAAAGCATCTGGCCGGCTGGCGTCATCAGACTGAAGAAAGCCGGCTAATTAGGGCGAATACATCAATTGTAAATCGCCATGGGCGTCCGGCGCTCCGTCCTGCAGGTTCTGGCCGTCGAACATCCGTGCGGGAAAATGCCGACTTCCGGCAGTAACATTTCTTCTATAACCTGCCGTCGTGCATTGAGAGAGCCCATCGAAAATTCCTTTCGATGAAGATCTATTAAATAAGTGCGCGCTTCAAGTTCGCAACTTTTATTGTGTTCAATCGATCAAACTGTTGAACGCTTTTTTTGATCCGACTAATGTCGGGTTGCAGCCATTGCGAACCCGAGCCTGTGAAATCCATGAATATCCGTTTCACGAATCGTCTTACCCGTGCCGCCGTCCGTGCTGCACGTCCCGCCGGCCGCAGCGTTGTTCGGGCCTTACGCCATCATTCCGCGCGCACTCAATTGCTCGCAGGACAATTCAGGAACACCCACCCCGTCGATGGCATTCGTTCCTGGTTTCACGGATTTTTTTCAAATCTGCGATTAAGGGCGGCATCGCGTCAGGCGGCATTTAAAGCGTTATTGCGAAAACCAACGCAATTACGCGCGCCCGTGGCTAAATTGAAATCGGCGCCCGGTGTTATTAATACGACAAGTCGTCGTCCGCGCAGGCTCTCGACCAGCGACGAATGGTTTGCGTTTGCTGCCCGCTGATTATTTCTGAAGACCCGAGAGCCTTGGTCTGGATCGGTTGCGCTCGTGCGTGCGCGGTTTTGCCGCTGTGACTGCGGCGTGAAGCAGCCTGCGTGCTCTGGTGGACAGGGTTGACGCCAACCGCGCAAACACAAAAGCCCGCTGAGCGTAATGCTCAGCGGGCTTTTTACATACTCAAACGCAAACCGGACGGTCAGGCCGTTTCAACAACCGGTTCCGTTCCGGCGGCTTCCGCCAGCAGCAGCGCCTTGTCCGTGGCTTCCCACGAGAATTCCGGCTCTTCACGGCCAAAGTGGCCGTACGCTGCCGACTTCTCGTAGATAGGACGCAGCAGGTCGAGCATCTGGATAATGCCCTTCGGACGCAGGTCGAAATGCTCGAGCACGAGTTCCTGGATCCTTGCATCCGGCACGCGGCCCGTGCCGAACGTGTTGACCATGACCGAAGTCGGACGCGCCACGCCGATTGCGTAGGACACCTGGATCAGGCAACGCGAAGCCAGTCCTGCCGCGACGATGTTCTTCGCGACATAACGGCCGGCATACGCTGCAGAACGATCGACCTTCGACGGGTCCTTACCCGAGAACGCGCCGCCGCCATGAGGCGCCGCGCCGCCGTATGTATCGACGATGATCTTGCGACCCGTCAATCCGCAATCGCCTTGCGGACCGCCAATCACGAAACGACCGGTCGGATTCACCAGGAACTTGATGTCGCCCTTAATAAGCTCCGGCGGCAGGACCGGCTTGATGATCTCTTCGATCACCGCTTCACGCAGCGCCTTCAATTCGATATCCGGTGCATGTTGCGTGGAAAGCACGACGGTGTCGATGCTATGCGCCTTGCCATCGACATAACGCACGGTCACTTGGGACTTTGCATCCGGACGCAGCCAGTTCAGGCGGCCGTCGCGACGCAGATTTGCCTGGCGCTCAACCAAACGGTGTGCCAAATGAATGGGTAACGGCATCAGTTCGGGCGTTTCGTCGCATGCGTAGCCGAACATCAGGCCCTGGTCGCCCGCGCCCTGATCGAGGTTGTCGTCATGAGCGGCGTCCACGCCTTGCGCAATGTCGCGCGACTGTTTGTCATACGCGACGAGCACCGCGCAACCGCGATAGTCGATACCGTATTCCGTATTGTCGTAGCCGATACGCTTGATGGTGTCACGCGCGACCTGGATGTAGTCGACGTTCGCCTGCGTGGTGATTTCGCCCGCCAGAACGACGAGACCGGTGTTGCAAAGGGTTTCTGCCGCGACGCGCGAATACTTGTCCTGCGCCAGGATGGCGTCGAGGATGGCGTCGGAGATCTGGTCGGCTACCTTGTCCGGGTGACCTTCGGAGACGGATTCAGAGGTAAAGAAGTAATTGTTTGACACGCTTCAGACTCCATTTGAGTACGGGTAAGTTGCTCACGTAGCCGACTTCGTCTGGAGTCTGAAGCGGCGACGCTTTAGCGGAAAACATGGTCCGGATAGCGCCGTTAAGCGCCATCCAGCTTCGCCCCGCAAGTTGTCCATTAACTCGGCGAAGGTTTTATTATAGCGGCTTCTCTAATTTGTCACAGAGCCGACCGTTTGCTGCCATCCAAGAAATACCCTCACCCGCGTCATGCCCGGAACGCTCCCCGGCAAAGTCGAAACCCCACCTTCCGGACCCTTGGGAGCGTTGCATGTTAGGTCGCACTGGCGTCGCCCTCGCAGTGGGCTTCCTGAAACTGCTCGCCCTGATTCCCTACGGCATCACCGCACGTTTCGGCGACGGTCTCGGCTGGCTGCTTTATCAAATTCCGAGTCACCGGAAACGGATTGTGCATATCAATCTCAATCTGTGTTTTCCCGAGTGGACGCCTGAGCGCCGGGAAGAAGTCGCCCAGAAGCATTTTCGGCACGCGATCCGCAGTTACGTCGAGCGCAGCGTGCAATGGTTCGGTTCGGCGGAGAAGCTCACCAAGCTGATCCAGGTGGACAGCGAAGTCGATCTCCTCGATCCCGACATGCCACCCACGTTGTTGCTCGGTTTCCACTTCGTCGCGATCGAGGCAGCTTCGGTGTGGATCAACTACTCGCTGCACAGGCCCTGCGGATCGCTGTATCAGCCGATGTCGAACAAAGCGCTCGACGACATAGCGAAGAAGCAGCGTGGCCGTTTCGACGCCGAAATGGCGAGCCGTGCCGACAGCGCGCGGATCGTGCTGCGCTGGCTACGGGACCGCAAGCCCGTCATGCTTGGCGCCGATATGGACTACGGCATGCGCAATTCCACCTTCGTGCCGTTTTTCGGCGTGCAAGCGTGCACGCTGACTGCGGTCGGCCGCCTGGCGAAGACCGGACATGCGCAAATCATGCCCTTCGTGGGCGAAGTGCTGCCGAACTACAAGGGTTACCGGCTGCGGGTATTCAAGCCCTGGGACAACTACCCGACCGGCGACGACGCAGCCGACGCCCGCCGCATGAACGCATTCCTTGAAGATCAGGTCCGGCTGATACCGGAGCAGTACTACTGGGTGCACAAGCGCTTCAAGACGCGACCGCCGGGCGAGCCGGGCTTTTATTAACGGGCTGATGCCAGTCTGCGGGAAACAATGGGCAATGGCGGCAAAAGTTCGGGGTCATCGGCCATTCGGTCTAGTGCATGCCCTTGCTGCGCGTCACTTACAATAGCGGCATGAAACTCGAATTCACCAAAATGCACGGCGCGGGCAACGACTTTGTCGTGCTCGACGGCTATTCCAAACCGCTCTCGCTGAGCGGGGCGCAAGTACGCGCGCTCGCAGACCGGCATTTCGGCGTCGGCGCCGATCAATTGCTGCTGGTCGAGAAACCAGACATTGAAGGCGTTGATTTCAAATACCGCATCTTCAATTGCGACGGCGGCGAAGTGGAGCATTGCGGCAACGGCGCGCGCTGCTTTGTGAAGTTTGTACGCGACCGGGGCCTCACCAGCAAGACGAGCGTTCGGGTACAGGTACACCACGGCGTGATCGTGCTGACCATGCAAGAGAACGGCGACGTGGTAGTGGACATGGGACGCCCGGAGTTCGAACCTGCTTTGGTGCCGTTCACCCCGGAAGGATTGCAGGGCCGCACCGAAGGCGCCGACACGCTCTGGCCGCTCGACGTGCAAGCAGAAACCCGCTGGATTTCGGTGGTATCCATGGGGAATCCCCACGCCGTACAGATCGTGGCCGACGTGGAAAATGCGCCGGTACCAATTGAAGGCCCGGTGATCGAACATCACGCGCGCTTCCCGAATCGAGTGAACGCCGGATTCATGCAGATCGTGAACCGTAGTGCGGTAAAGCTGCGTGTTTTCGAGCGTGGCGCCGGCGAAACATTAGCATGCGGCACCGGTGCATGCGCCGCGGTTGCTGCCGGTATCCGGCGCGGTCTGCTCGACTCGCCGGTGCAGGTCCAGACCCACGGCGGCATGCTGACCATCGCTTGGGATGGCGCGCACAACGCCGAGGCGCCGCTCTTCATGGCTGGCCCCGCCACCACCGTATTCGAAGGCGAGATCGAGC
>NZ_JAQGMM010000156.1 GCF_028292365.1 Caballeronia sp. | reverse complement strand
TGACCTGCGGCGCCGGTGACGGCAACGCGCTTTGCGGACTTAGCCATTGAGAACACTCCTGAACGGTGCGTGAAACGCTAGGGGAAAACGCCATTTTAGGCGCGTTACGCGAAGCGTTGATGAAGCATGTGAATCGAACTGCGCGGGCTGTCCCGAAAACCCAATGCCAATGCGCCTGAAGCGAGATTGTCATTGTCCTTCCGGTAGCATGCCGGCAATCGCAGCCCGACCCTCGTGCTGGGAATCTGGCTCTGTGAGCAGGGGGATTTGCGCTGGATCCTGCAGTTCAGCGCCGCACAACACTTCGTGCGTCGCGTTTTCGAGGGCGCGCGGGCGTTGCAAGAGCAGGGCACTGGCAGCGGCAGCGAACACGAAAGCCGTTCGGCATGAAGCGGTGAGCGGTAGGGCGTTCTGGGGCCTTTTGGTAGCCAGCGCAACGCTAGCCGACGTACCGGGTGCGCCGCATGACACGCGCAGCATCCCGCAAACCCTTGCTCGCCAAGGAGTGTAGGATTCGATCAGGGCAAAGTCAACCGTATCATATGTCTTATATAAGACATAGGAATGTCCGGGAAAACGCTAGACGCGCGTTGACGCTTTATGATGAAATGCGCGCATGAATTCAAACCCAGCGAGCACCACGAACCTTTCCGGCGCATCCGGTGCGGCGGAAGTCGTGCCTGCCTCGTCGCCGACGTTCAGCCCGCTATACCAGCAGATCAAGGCCCTGATTACCCAGGGGCTTGAATCGGGCGAATGGAAGCCCGGCGAAATGATCCCCAGCGAAGTTGAGCTGGCTGCCCGCTACAAGGTCAGCCAGGGGACGGTGCGCAAAGCCATTGACGAACTCGCCGCCGACAACCTGCTCGTGCGCCGTCAGGGCAAGGGCACGTTTGTTGCAACGCACAACGAAGATCGCGTACAGTTCCGCTTTCTCCGGTTACTGCCGGAAGACGGCGACCTTCATCCCCACGTGAGCCGATTGCTGGAGTGCCGCCGTTTGCGCGCACCCGCCGAGATCGCTCGCCAACTGGACCTGAAGCCGGCTGACCCGGTCGTATGTATCAAGCGCTTGCTGCAATTCGACGGCGAAACCACCGTCTTCGATGAAATCTGGTTACCCGGTGTGGTCTTTCGCGGGCTGACGGCTGAACGCCTGGCGGATTACAAAGGCCCGCTTTATGCGATGTTCGAAACGGAATTCGGCACGCGCATGATCCGGGCATCGGAGAAGATCAGGGCGGTGGGGGCGGACGAAGCAGTCGCGGAACTGCTTGGCGTCGCCGCCGGGTCGCCGCTATTGTCGGTCGAGCGGGTGTCGTACACGTATGGCGACCGTCCCGTGGAAGTGCGGCGCGGGTGGTATGTCACGAACGGCTACTACTATCAAAACGATTTAAGTTGAACGGGACGTGGATGGCTTGGCGGCAGGCCCCAAGGGGTGCCTAAGAGCCTTTCTCACGCGATTAGCAATAGCCTCTTGCGCGGCATTTCGCTGCAGCGCGATATAAAAAGGCGCTAAAATCGCGGACTAGTGTGATAACAAAGTTGGGGTCTAGCATGGCTGAAGCTGCAAAAAAACCAAGACCTGAGTACCGGAATATCGGAATCGCTCAGCTAGCAACCTACCGCTTGCCACTAGCGGGAAAGGTTTCAATTCTTCACCGCATCAGTGGTCTGCTCCTGTTCGTAGCGCTGCCGTTTCTGCTTTATCTGCTGGACCAAAGCCTCACGTCGGAGATCAGCTTCGACTCGTTCAAGGGCTTCCTCGCCAATCCCCTCGTCAAGATCGTCGTCCTCGTGCTTTCGTGGTCCTTCCTGTTCCACTTCTGCGCCGGCATCCGCTTCCTGCTGCTCGATACCCATCGTGGAGTGAGCAAGGAAGGCGGCAAGCAGACGTCCATCGTCGTGCTCACGGTGTCATCTCTGCTGACAATCGTCGTTGCGCTTAAACTCTTCGGAGCCTTCTGAGAATGGCAGCGAATAACAACAATCGAATCGGTCCCAAGCGCCTCGTCGTTGGCGCGCACTACGGTTTGCGTGACTGGCTCGCGCAACGCATTACCGCCGTTGTGATGGCCCTGTACACGCTGGTCCTGCTGTTCTGGTTCTTCGGCGCGCGTGATTTTTCGTACGACGGCTGGGCATCCATTTTCGCCATGCAATGGATGAAGCTCGCCACCTTCGTAGCCTTGCTCTCGCTCTTTTATCACGCGTGGGTCGGCATTCGCGACATCTGGATGGACTACATCAAGCCGGTCGGCTTGCGCCTGTTCCTTCAAGTGGCGACGATCCTCTGGCTGGTCGGTTGTATCGGCTACGCGGCACAGATTCTCTGGAGAGTGTAAAGAATGGCTGCAATTAAAACGTCCCTGCCGCGTCGCCGTTTCGACGTCGTGATCGTGGGTGCAGGTGGTTCGGGCATGCGCGCGTCGTTGCAACTCGCACGTGCGGGTCTGTCGGTCGCGGTGCTCTCGAAGGTGTTCCCGACGCGTTCGCACACTGTTGCGGCTCAAGGCGGTATTGGTGCATCGCTTGGCAACATGAGCGAAGACAACTGGCATTACCACTTCTACGACACCATCAAGGGTTCCGACTGGCTCGGCGACCAGGATGCGATCGAATTCATGTGCCGTGAAGCGCCCGGCGCTGTCTACGAACTCGAACACATGGGCATGCCGTTCGACCGTAACGCGGACGGCACGATCTATCAGCGTCCGTTTGGCGGCCACACGGCGAACTACGGTGAAAAGCCAGTGCAGCGTGCATGCGCCGCGGCTGACCGTACTGGCCATGCGTTGTTGCACACGCTGTATCAGCAGAACGTTGCCGCCAAGACGCACTTCTTCGTTGAATGGATGGCGCTGGACCTGATCCGCGACGCCGACGGCGACGTGCTCGGCGTGACCGCCATGGAAATGGAAACGGGCGACGTCCACATTCTTGAAGGCAAGACCACGTTGTTCGCCACGGGCGGTGCGGGCCGGATTTTCGCGGCATCGACGAACGCGTTCATCAATACCGGCGACGGACTCGGCATGGCGGCCCGTTCGGGCATCGCTTTGCAGGACATGGAATTCTGGCAATTCCACCCGACCGGTGTGGCCGGCGCGGGCGTGCTGATTACCGAAGGCGTACGCGGCGAAGGCGGCATTCTGCGCAATTCGGACGGTGAGCGCTTCATGGAACGCTACGCGCCGACGCTGAAGGATTTGGCGCCGCGCGACTTTGTTTCGCGTTCGATGGACCAGGAAATCAAGGAAGGCCGCGGTGTAGGTCCGAACAAGGACCACGTCTTGCTGGACCTGTCGCATATCGGCGCCGAGACCATCATGAAACGTCTCCCGTCGATCCGCGAGATCGCGATGAAGTTCGCGAACGTGGACTGCATCAAGGAACCGATTCCGGTCGTGCCGACTATCCACTACCAGATGGGCGGCATTCCTACGAACATTCACGGCCAGGTCGTGGGCACGCTGAAGGGCGGCTACGAAGAGCCGGTCAACGGCTTCTACGCGGTCGGCGAATGTTCGTGCGTGTCGGTGCATGGCGCGAACCGCCTTGGCACGAACTCGCTGCTCGACCTGGTGGTGTTCGGCCGCGCGGCCGGTAACCACATCATCAAGCATGCGCTGGACATGAAGGAACACAAGCCGCTGCCGGCCGATGCTGCCGACGCTGCGCTTGAACGCCTCGCCGTGCTGGAGAACTCGTCGTCGGGCGAATACACGCAGTCGATCGCCAACGACATTCGCGCGACCATGCAGGCGCATGCCGGCGTGTTCCGCACGTCGAAGCTGTTGTCGGAAGGCGTGGACAAGGTCAAGGAATTGTCCGAGCGCGTGAAGCATGTGCATCTGAAGGACAAGTCGAAGGTGTTCAACACCGCGAAGGTCGAAGCGCTGGAACTCGCGAACCTGATCGAAGTGGCACGTGCCACCATGATCTCGGCCGAAGCGCGCAAGGAAAGCCGCGGCGCGCACGCGCATAGCGACTTCGAAGTTCGCGACGACGACAACTGGATGAAGCACACGCTGTGGTTCAGCGAAGGCGACAAGCTCGATTACAAGCCGGTGCACATGACGCCGCTGACGGTCGAATCGGTGCCGCCGAAAGCGCGTACCTTCTAAGGCAAAGGAATCGAAATGGCAAAGCGTACTTTTGAAATCTACCGCTACGATCCGGACAAGGACGCGGCGCCCCGCATGCAGACGTACGAGATCGAGATCGACTCGCACGAGCGCATGTTGCTGGACGCGCTGCTGAAGCTGAAGTCGGTCGACGAAACGCTGTCGTTCCGCCGTTCGTGCCGTGAAGGCGTGTGCGGTTCGGACGCCATGAACATCAACGGCAAGAACGGTCTGGCCTGCTTGCAGAACATGAACGACCTGCCGCAGAAGATCGTGCTGCGTCCGCTGCCGGGCTTGCCTGTTGTGCGCGACCTGATTTGCGATTTCACGCAGTTTTTCAACCAGTATCACTCGATCAAGCCGTACCTGATCAACGACACGCCGCCCCCGGAAAAAGAGCGTCTGCAAACGCCTGAAGAACGCGACGAGCTCGACGGCCTGTACGAGTGCATCCTGTGTGCAAGCTGCTCGACTTCATGCCCGAGCTTTTGGTGGAACCCGGACAAGTTCGTAGGTCCGGCGGGCTTGCTGCAAGCCTATCGATTCATTGCGGACAGCCGCGACGAAGCGACGGGTGAACGTCTCGACAACCTGGAAGATCCGTACCGTCTGTTCCGTTGCCATACGATCATGAATTGTGTCGATGTGTGCCCGAAGGGACTGAATCCTACGAAGGCAATTGGCAAGATTAAAGAATTGATGGTGCGCCGCGCTGTCTGAGAAGGACTTGTGTCATGAATGACTCCGGGCATCAGTCCGACCCTCTACGCCGGGCGCGCCTTCGCTGGCGCGCTCGGCGCGGTCTGCTGGAAAACGATCTGATCTTCGAGCGTTTTTTCAGCCGATATGAGCATGACCTCAGTGACGCGGACGTCGGTGTTCTGACGCAACTGCTGGAGCTGAGCGACAACGACCTGATGGACTTGCTGCTGGCACGCAAGGAACCGGATGGCGAACTGGCCTCGCCGGATATGACCCGCGTGCTGGAGATGCTGCGCTCTGCCTGATTTAGTTCACTAAGCTAGTCAACTAAGTTAGTCCACTGAGCCAGCCCACGCGGCGTGTGCAAGAGTCGTGCGAATTATCGAAAACCTGTTTCCATACTTCGATTGAGGATGTGCTATGACCCCGTCAGATGTTAAAGCCACGCTATCGTTCAGCGACAACTCGCCGAGCGTCGAAATGCCGATCTACAAGGGCACCCTGGGCCCGGACGTAATCGACATCCGCAAGCTGTACGGCCAGACCGGCAAGTTCACGTACGATCCGGGCTTCATGTCGACGGCGGCGTGCAATTCCGCAATTACGTACATCGACGGCGATAAGGGTGAGTTGCTGTATCGCGGGTATCCGATCGAGGAACTCGCGGTGAAGGCCGACTTCATGGAGACCTGCTACGCGCTGCTCCACGGCGATCTGCCGACGGTCAAGGAGAAGGAAGACTTCGTTGAAACCGTCACGAAGCACACGATGGTTCACGAGCAGATGCATTTCTTCTACCGCGGTTTCCGTCGCGACGCACACCCGATGGCGGTGCTCGTGGCGGCCGTTGGTGCACTGTCGGCGTTCTATCATGACTCGCTGAATATCAATGACCCGCGTCACCGTGAAGTGTCGGCTATTCGCATGATCGCGAAGCTGCCCACGCTGGTAGCCATGGCGTACAAGTTCACGATCGGCCAGCCGTTCGTTTATCCGAAGAACGACTTGTCGTACAGCGCGAACTTCATGCACATGATGTTCTCGAACCCGTGCGAAGAGTACAAGGTCAACGACGTGCTCGTGCGCGCGCTGGATCGCATTTTGATCTTGCATGCGGACCATGAGCAGAATGC
>NZ_JAQGMM010000145.1 GCF_028292365.1 Caballeronia sp. | reverse complement strand
GCTGGCGCTGCAACGCGAACCCAACGCCCCCGACAAGCTGACGCTGCGCCCCGGCCAATATCGAAAAGTTCGCTATGCCGCCCCTTGGCCCGACGCGGCGCGAGGCGTGATGAAGGTCGATCCAGGAGGCTTCGATTCATCACCCATGCTGATCACCCTGAACCGCGGCAAGTCGCAGACGCAAGTGGTGGCGGCGGAGACTGCTGAGACTAAAGCCAAGACACCGCAGCAACTGGCGAGCGCAGAGGCCGAGGCGAACACATCGGCCGTTCCAACGACCACGACTGACCGCTTGTTTAGCGGCCGGTTGTCGACCTTCGAACCGATGTATTTCGCCGATGGCCAGAACGGCGATAACCTCGCCAAATTCCAGTTCAGCTTTAAATACCGCCTGATCATGCCGGACGATCCCCGCTCGCGCGGCTTCCTCGACAACCTGTATTTCGCCTACACGCAAACGTCGATCTGGGACCTGTCGGCCGAATCGGCGCCGTTCCGCGACACGAGTTACGAGCCGCAACTTTTCTACTACCTCGAGAACACGGGTTGGAAAAGCTCGCTGTTTTCGCGCATGGGCGTAACCGCCGGTATCGGACATGAGTCGAATGGCAAAAGCGGCCCGGATTCGCGCGGGATCAACATCGCTTTCGTGCGTCCGAGCTGGGATTTCGGCGATATCAATTCGAACCACCTGACCATAGCGCCGAAAATCTATTACTACATCACGAAGAACGGCAACGAGGACATTCAGGACTATCGCGGTTACGTCGACCTGCTCGTGAAGTACGGCAGCCCTGACGGCTGGCAACTCGCCACGACACTGCGCAAGGGCACAAAGCACGGATACGGCAGCGTTGACAGCCAATTCACCTATCCGCTCGCCAAGCTGATCGGCAGCGCGTGGGGCGGCTATTTGTGGGTGGGGTATTTCAACGGCTACGGCGAAGACATTCTCGATTACAACCAGCGTAACCACTGGATCGCGCGGATCGGATACAGCATCGCGCGTTAAACTTAGGTCTTTTGCGCGGGCGCTGCAGTTTTCACTGCATGCCGCGCCCGACTATAGGCGGTTTATGGCATCGAACCTTCATGATTTGCCCGACAGCCCGTGCATCGGCGTCTGCTCGACCCTCTTCGACGATGTCTGCAAAGGCTGTGGCCGCATGGCCGGAGAAGTCTCCAACTGGGTGTTTCTCAGCGACGCCGAGAAACTCGCGATCTGGGAACGCATAACCCGCGAAGGCACTGCGATGCGCTTCACGCGGGACAAGGTCTGAGCGGCGGCTGAGTCGCATCTCAGTCGCATCTGACTTGCGAAACTCGTGTTGCTCAGGCTACCGCCGCGGGCCGGATATCCGCGACCAGCAAGTCGAGCAGTTCGCGCACACTGCGAATCGCGGATCCGAACGGCAGCGCCTCGCGCCCCCGGAAGAACAGTCCGTTCGCGCGATCTCCACGCAGCGCCGCGGCGAGACGGGTATCGATACAAAAGTGCCCGAATTTCTCGATACCATCGCGCAAACCACACGCCACGAGGCAATTGAGGCCCGTGGGACACTTTTGCTCACGCGAGCCAATCTTGTCGCGAATCCGTTGCTCATTGCGCATGTAGCGATCGAGCCATGGTGTCTTTACCGCGCGCGCCGGCAGGCCAGTCACACTCACGAATTCGACGATGTCTTCCGGCGTTGCGTCAGCGAGAATGCGCTTGAACTCAGGATGCGCGTCACCTTCCTCAGTCACCGCGAACGCTGTGCCAAGTTGCACGCCTGACGCACCTGCCGCCAGCCAACGACGCACCGCCGCATGCCCGTCGATGCCACCCGCCACGATCAGCGGAATCCGGGTACGGCCGATGCCGAGGGTATCGAACGTCAGCATGGTTTCATCGATCACCCGGGCGAAGTCAAAACGCTCGCTCGGAATATCCGCGACGCTTGCCACGCCAAGATGGCCGCCGGCATGCCCCGGATGCTCGATCACAATCGCATCGGGCAAACGATTCTTCTTGAGCCACTTCTTCAGTACCAGCGCGATGCCACGGCTATCCGACAAGATCGGGATCAGCGCGATATCGACGCCTTGCGTCAGGTCAGGCAGGTCCAGAGGCAGTCCCGCGCCCATGACGATAGCGTCCGCGCCGCTCTCGCACGCGGTTTGCACCGCTGCCGCGTAGGACGAGACCGCGCGCATGACATTCACGGCAATCATGCCGCGGCCCTCGCTAAGCGCCTTCGCTGCAATGATCTCGCGGTGCAACGCCGTCTGGTTGGCGGCTTCCAGCGTCGCCTGATCCGGATTCTGTTTGCATATTTCAAGCAGGTCGGGATGGTGATGCCGCAAGTCGATGCTCGATATTGTTCCCATTGCACCCTCCCGGGCGACGGCGCCGGCCAGCCGGTGCGCGGACACACCCACTCCCATGCCTCCCTGCACAACAGGAAGCAAGGTGCGGCCGCGAATGGTCAGGGGGGTAAGAGGGGTCATCGAAGGGTCATCTCCAGAGTCAAAGTTTTGAGCTTGCAGGAGGTTGGACAAACTGATGTTGCTTTTTATCAAGCAAGTTCGACTGTGCTGTATTTCAGTTTTCCGAACGTGTTTCGTTCCCCGAAAACGCAAACGGCCCGCTTCGTTACGAAGC
>NZ_JAQGMM010000570.1 GCF_028292365.1 Caballeronia sp. | reverse complement strand
GCAAACACGCCTGGTAGATCGCATCACGTGGACTCTTGCCTTGCTCGCGTTCGGCTTCGAGCGCGAAGTCGATCATCATGATGGCGTTCTTTTTCACGATACCAATCAGCAACACGATGCCGATAATCCCGATGATGTCGAGATCGTGCCCGGTGATCATCAGCGAAAGCAGCGCGCCGACGCCCGCTGAGGGCAGCGTGGACAGAATCGTGATCGGATGGATAAAGCTCTCATACAGCACGCCGAGCACGATATACATGGTGACGATCGCGGCCAGGATCAGGAACAGTTCGTTCGACAGAGACGCCTGGAAAGCCAGCGCCGCGCCCTGGAAACGGATCTGGAACGAGGCAGGCAAGCCGATGTCCTTCTGCGCCTGATCGATCGCTTTCACGGCCGCGCCCAACGACGCGCCCGGCGCGAGGTTGAACGAGACGGTGGTCGCGGGGAACTGTCCGAGGTGCGTCACGAGCAGCGGCGCCGCACGTTCATGGAAGGTCGCGATGGCCGACAGCGGCACCTGTCCCGAGCTTGCCGTGGACGACGGCAGGTAGATGCCGTTCAGCGTCTCGCTGTAGTGCGCCTCGGTCGGCTGTGATTCCAGGATTACGCGATACTGATTCGACTGCGTGAAGATGGTCGAGATGATGCGTTGGCCGAATGCGTCGTAGAGGGCGTTATCGACGGTGGCGGGCGTAATGCCGAAGCGCGCAGCCGTCGACCGGTCGATTTCCACATACACCGACTGACCGTTCTGCTGCAGGTCGGTCGCGACATCCGCCAGTTCCGGCGATTGCTGCAGCCGCGCCGTCAGTTTAGGCACCCATTCAGCGAACTCCGCCGAATTCGGGTCGGTCAGCATGAACTGGTATTGGGTCGGGCTGACGGTGGAATCGATGGTCAGATCCTGCACCGGCTGCATGTAGAGCCGGATGCCGGGAATGTTCGCCACGTCTTTCTGCAGGGCACGGATCACGTCGCTCGACGTATTGCTGCGGTCGTCGCGCGGTTTCAGGTTGATCAGCATCCGGCCGCTGTTCAACGTGATATTGGTCCCGTCCACGCCAATGAACGAGGTCAGGCTTTCAACGTCCGGGTTCTTCAGGACTTGCGCAGCGAGCGCTTGCTGTTGTTCGGCCACTGCCCGATAAGATGCGGCCTGCGGCGCCTGGGTAATCGCCTGGATCACGCCGGTATCCTGAATCGGAAAGAAACCCTTCGGAATCCAGATATAGAGCAGGGCGGTCAGGACGAGCGTAAGCAGCGCGACCACCAGGGTCGATCGTTGCCGGTCGAGCACCCAGGTCAGTGCCACGCCATATCGCCCGATCACATAGTCGATGAACTGATGCGCACGCGCTTCGAAGCGATGACTCTCCTTCGGCGGCGTATGGCGCAACAGCTTGGCGCACAACATGGGCACGAGCGTGAGCGAGACGATCGCGGAAATCACGATGGTCACGGCCAGCGTGATCGCGAATTCATGGAACAGACGCCCGACTACGTCGCCCATGAACAGCAGCGGAATCAGCACTGCGATCAGCGAGACGGTCAGCGAAATAATGGTGAAGCCGATCTGCTTCGAGCCCTTGAGCGCCGCTTCGAGCGCCGGTTCGCCTTCTTCCACGTAACGCGCGATATTCTCGATCATCACGATGGCGTCATCGACGACAAAACCTGTCGCAATGGTCAACGCCATCAGCGAGAGGTTGTCGAGCGAAAAGCCGCACAGATACATCACAGCCAGCGTGCCGATCAGCGAGACCGGTACGGACAAGCTCGGAATCAGCGTGGCCCAGACGTTCGCGAGGAACAGGTAGATCACCAGCACGACCAGCACCACGGAAAGCGCCAGTTCAAATTGCACGTCGCGCACCGAGGCGCGAATGGTCGTGGTCCGGTCGGTGACGATGCGCACGTCGAGCGCCGCCGGCAGCGCCGCTTGCAACTGCGGCAGGATCTTCTTGATGCCGTCGACCACTGCAATCACGTTCGCGCCCGGCTGGCGCTGAACGTTCAGGATGATGGCCGGCGTGTTGTCCACCCACGCGCCAAGCTTGGTGTTTTCCGGACCCGAAACGACCGTTGCCACGTCCGTCAGCATTACCGGGCGGCCGTTCTTATAAGCGATAACCGCGCTCTGGTAGGCGCTGGCATCGGTAAGCTGGTCGTTCGCGTTGATCGTGTAGGCCCGCGAGGGGCCGTCGAAATTGCCCTTCGGCGTGTTGACGTTCAGGTTCGAAATGGTGGTGCGCAAGTCGTCGATGTTCAGGCCATACGACGCCAGCGCACGGGTGTTCGCCTGGATCCTGACAGCCGGCCGATTACCGCCGCTGACTGACACCAGTCCCACGCCCCCGACTTGCGAGATCTTCTGCGCTAGACGGGTATCGGCGAGATCCTGGACTTGCGTGAGCGGCAAGGTCTTCGAACTGATCGCGAGCGTGATGATAGGCGCGTCGGCGGGGTTCACCTTCGCGTAGATTGGCGGGGCGGGCAGGTCCGACGGCAGCAGGTTGCCCGCTGCGTTGATGGCCGCCTGGACTTCCTGCTCGGCGATGTCGAGCGGCAAGTCAAGGCTGAATTGCAGCGTGATGACCGACGCGCCGGCCGAGCTTTGTGACGACATCTGGTTCAGGCTTGCCATCTGCCCGAACTGCTTTTCAAGCGGCGCGGTGACCGACGTGGTCATCACGTCCGGCGACGCACCTGGATAGAACGTCTGCACCTGGATAGTCGGATAGTCGACGGCGGGCAACGCGGACAGCGGCAAGAAGCGCAGCGCGACGAGGCCGACCAGCATGATTGCCGCCATCAGCAGCGCCGTGCCTACCGGACGCAGAATAAAAGGACGTGATGGATTCATGCGGGTGCAGTGCGGTTATGGATCATGGGCGCTTCACTGCGACTGTTTGCGATGGTGGCCGCGATGCGCGCCCGAAGCAGCGGAAGCAGCGGAAGCAGCGGAAGCAGCGGAAGCAGCCGACGCCGCCGCGGCTCCCGAAGCGGCTTTGGGCTTGTCTGCCGGGATAGTGATCTTCGCGCCTTCCTTCAGGCGGTCGGAGCCGTCGATCACCACACGTTCGCCCACTTGCAGACCTGTCTTGATGCTGGTGCGTTCACCATCGACCGGACCGATCTTCACATTGCGTACGGTCACCGTATTGTCCGGCTTCACCACATAGACAAACGCTCCCGATGAACCGTTGAGCACAGCGGGCGTGGGCACGATGGTCGCGTCCTTGATGACATCGACCAGTAGTTTCGTGTTCACGAACTGGTTTGGAAACAGCATGCTTTCCTGATTATCGAAGGTCGCGCGCAGCTTGACCGTGCCCGTGGTGGTGTCGATCTGGTTGTCGATCGTTTCCAGATAACCGCTTTCGAGCGACTTGGTGTTCGCCCGGTCATAAGCGGTCACCGACATCTTCGTGCCCGCATGCAACGGTTTCAGGATGGCAGTGAGGTTGTCCTCGGAGGTCGTGAAAATGACGCTGATGGGCTGCAGTTGCGTAATGACCACCACACCATTCGTATCTCCGGTCGTCACGTAGTTGCCCGGATCGACCTGCCGCAGGCCGACACGGCCCGACACCGGCGCCGTGATACGCGCGTAGGTCAGGTCAAGTTTGTACGTATCCACATTCGCCTGGTCCGACTTGACCGTCCCCTCGTACTGCTGCACGAGCGACGCCTGTGTGTCCACTTGCTGGCTCGCGATCGAGTCTTGCGAGAGCAGCATCTGGTAGCGCTTCAGGTCGAGGCGGGCGGTCTGCAGCAGCGCCTGATCTTTCGCGAGCGTGCCTTGTGCGTTGCGCAACGAGATCTCGTAGGGGCGAGGGTCGATCTGAGCCAGCACGTCGCCCTTCTTGACCATCTGGCCTTCCTGGAACGCGACGTTCTGCAGCGTGCCGTTGAGCTGCGTCTTGACCGTCACCGACGCCAGCGGCGTCACCGTCCCGAGCGAGTTGATCACCACCGGCATTTCGCCTTGGCTGACCGTTGCGACATGCACGGGTTGCGGCGGAGCCGCCATACCCGGACCGCCGCCACCGCGCCGGCTGCCACCTCCCTGCCGCGCTTGCTGCGCATTATCAGCGCCACCACGGTTCCACGGATGCCACACGAACAGGCCCGCCACGATCAGGATGGCGACGACGATCCATACAAGCCGGCGCCGACGAGGCCGGATCGCGGACGGAATGGGAGTCGAGGCTTGGGAGGTAGGCGAACGGGTTTCAGAGTAAGGCGGTGGTGCTGGGTGTTTTTTTTGTTCGTCCATCGTTTCAGTGGCTCGGTGAGTCGGTGGGCTCGGAAACTGTCTTGAGGTGCAGGCGGAATGGCTTGCCGGCGTTCGCGCGGATGGCTCTGAAGCGTGCTGGAAACGCCGTCGATCTTCGTCACGCACCATCGACACGCACTTTACGCGACGCAGTGGTCAGTCACGCGGCGAGCACGCCATTGGCGCCCTATGTGCTCCGAAATGTTCACTTGATGTTCACTTGAGTGAAAGAATCGAAAGCTAACCCGGGCGCGCGAAGCATGATGCTACGTCCCGTGCTTCGTTGCAGTCCAGCTATCTTTCTTTCGATTGATTACGAACGTTACGATTCCCGACGGGACAGAAGGCAATTCGAAACCAACGCCCCGGAGGGAAGCGAATGCCGACCGACATCGTATCGTTTTGTGTGTTCGTGGGTCAGGCGAAGCCGTCGAAAGGCGTGCTCGATGAGCTTTGCGCCGCTACAGACGTAGTACAGGAGGCGTCACCCGCGGGGGAGCACGCACGAGGAAGCGCCAACGACACACGGCGAAACGCCCCTGTGTGCCGATGCGGGCACACAGGGCCACATCCGGTGTTTTACCGTCGATCAGGCATGGCGCGCGCTAATAGGCACGTTAATGGGTACCTTATTCAGGCACCTTATTCAGCGTGTTATTCGCTCAGGCGCGCGGAGGGTGTTCCGCCGATCTCGTGCGTGATCTTCGCGACGCATTCCAGCAACGCGGGTGCGACCTCATTCAACAATACGTCCCGTGGCGCCTGATATTCAGCGCCGCCGCAATTCACTGCGTAGCGTTGCCCCGACGGGCCTACAAAGCCCGCCGCTACGGCATTGAGCCCGTGGTGCCACTCGCCGGTCGAAATGGCAAAGCCGCGGCGCATCGCGTCTTCCAGGCCAGACTTCAAGCCGCTGTCGATGCTTGGCCAGTCATCGCCCGAAGCGATCCGCAGGCTGTCGAGCAGGCCGGCCCTGTCGGGCTCGCCGAGCGCCGCCAGATAGGCGCGGCCGACCGCCGTGCGCCCCAGGTCCATCCGTGAGCCGACTTCGAGCCGTGATACGAGTACAGCCGAGCGCGGCCGGATGGTATCGATGACGACCATGTCCAGCCTGTCGCGTACGGCCAGATGGACGCTTAGTGTGGTCCGGTCCGCCAGTTCGATTAGAAACGGCCGCGCCCGCGCGCGGATGTCGAAGTTGCGCAGGAAACCGTTGCTCAACTCCAGGACTGAAGCCGTCAATACGAAACGCTCACTGTCGGGTAATTGAAACAGCAAATTGGCGCTGACCAAAGTCGCTGTCAACCGCGAGACGGTCGGTTTTGGAATGCCCGTCCATTCGGCTAACTCGCGATTGCTAACGGGTGCGTCGGCGGCAGCGATACGACGGAGTACGTCGAGGCCTCGCGATAACGCGACGACTTCTTCTCCATCACGCCCTTTTTCCTTTTCCCGGCTCATAGGCCGGCTCTCAGTTGTTTGCATTATTTTTCGGAACTCGGTTTCGTTGGAAAGGCCGGGACGCCATTCGTCGAAGCTGACTGAGCACGCGCGCCACCGCTCACCGGAATCGTATTATCCAGCAACGAAAACGTGCATCTGCCGGACCCGTTTTTGTCATCAAACCCACGTGCCTTGTCGCCAGATAGTCGCTCAATCCTCGAAATTTCGCTTGACTAGGTTTCGCATAACGTAAAAAATGGAACCCGATTTCGAAAGCACTCTGGAAGCGCTAGTTACGCGCATCGAATTGCGATCGATAACCAGCTCTCAGGTTCTAGCACGGCCCTCGGAATGGCTAGAACTTTTAAGGCGCTACGGCAACGTAGCGCCTTTTTTTTGCCTAAAGCGCTCGCGAGCCTGTTTCGGACAACGCCGTCTCAATAGCGTCTCAGCGTACGTGGGCGCAAACGTTGTTGCCCGGCGCCGACCGTGCCGCGGTGCAGGCAATGATGAACGCTGGAAATGGTGCGCGGGTGACTCAAGGCCTTACGTTACCTTATCTCAGGTTTCCCAATTCGTTCCCCGCGTATGTTTAGTATTTTCGGGTGAACTAAAAGATTATGATGCTTTCGCCAATATGCAGATGCCCTTCCGTAACGAAAGGGCATCGTGAGAAGCGCTGGTATGCGCAGGCTGGCGCAGGGCCGTTATCCCGGTGAAGGGCTCCGGCCCATCAATACTGCTAGCGGTGCGCGGCAAACATCTTGCCGGGTTTCAGCAAGTGCCGGCCGCGCAGCGCCCAGTAGATACCTGCCATAGCCAAGACTGCCGCGCTGCCGAACACGAGCACAGGAGAAACCTGCTGCGGTGCAGGATTGCTGGTAGCCACAATCATGGCGGCGACCAGAGCCACGCCTGCCTGCACAAAGGCACGCATCGCCCGGTTGCGATGGTCGGAAAAACGCACGGAACGCGACATGGGCGTGCGCGTGAATGGCTCGAAAAGGATCAGGCCGGCAACAAGGGCAACTAGCAGGTTCATCAGGATCATGACAACACTTCAATATTGAATTCAGGGATGGCCGCACTATAAGAAGCGGCGTCGATGAAATGAATCAGAAGCGTCTTAAAGCGGGTTGAATTTCACTTGTTCGGAGACGCTGCGGATAGTGTTATTGCGATTTGTCCGGAATACGCCCGAAACCAGGCCGAACGGCCAGCATCGCGTGGGTTGGAGGAAGACGGTTGGCGTGCACGGTTATCATGGCGTTCGAGATAGCCGTTGAAGCAGCCGTTGAAGCGGTGAATGTAACAACCGGGAGGCTGCAATTTGGTCGCCCAACAGGACAATGACGATGCAAAAGAAATGGATGAATCGGCTGGCCGGCGCCGCGGTTGCGCTCGGACTTCTTGCCGCGTGTGAGAAGCATGACGCCGCGGCAGGGCAGGCCGCTGGTGCGCTGAACAATGTAGCCAGCCAGGCTGGCCAGAAATTCGATCAGGCGACGAACTATGTCAACCAGCAGGTTGACTCGGTCAAGCAGTCCGCGCAGCAGAACCTGCAGGGGGCCGGCACTTTGCCTGATATGTCGGCGAGCGGTGTGGCTGCTGCTGCCCGCGCCAATCTGGAAGGCGCGGCAAGCGCAACAAACGCGGCTATCGTCAATGCTGCAAGTGATACCGGCGCGGGTCTGCAGTCAGCCGGGCACAAATTGCAGGACTGGTCGGCAAGCTCTGCCGGTCAAAGCGGCGCATCGGGAACAAGCTCGGGCAGCTCGTCGAGCGGTTCATCCGCTACGACAGCGGACCCTGGAAACGCCCGTACGGATATGGACAAATAGGTGGCGACTCGCTGGAGTCCCGGAACCTGCTGCGCCTCTCAGCGCGGTAAACACGGCGTTTGCGGGCTAACATCTCGTTACCGGCGTGACGGTTTTGTCTAAAGATTATTTCGGCGCAGCGGCTAAACTGGCGGTCTTTTACCTTTTTTGTCTATTGCGCACCGCCATGAAACCAAGCCGCATCCGGGCGCTCGCTGGCGCGCTGGTATTCGCCGCGTTGGTCAGCTCGGCGCTCACTGTTTTCGCCCTGAACGCTAACGCCGCGCCTCCTGCGCTCACGTTGCCGTCGTTTCAGGAACTCATCAACAAACCGGTGGCATCCGACCCCGGCTCGGCGTCCGCGGCGGCTTCCGGCACGGCAGATGCCACGGCGGGCCCGGCCAGCGACGCGAATTTGACACGCTCGCTCGACACGGTCATCTCAACTCTGGACAACGACCGTGAACGCACGGCGCTGGTCGCACAGTTGAAAAAACTTCGCGACGCCAAGCACGACGCCGAAGCCGCCACGCAACCGGCTGGCTCATCCGCTGCGCCCGACGGCTCCGGCGCGGCAGTGCTGCCGGAGGTGGCTGCGGCCTCGTCGGCGAGCTCAACGACGGCGACGTCGGCCGCGTCCTCGGTCGTCGCCGCTATCACGCCTAAAACGGGGCTACTCGGGGCGATCGCGTCGGGCCTGTCGAGCGTGGAGGCCGACTTCAGCCGTGGCCGTACGCCGTTTAACTATTGGGGCGGTCGCTTCAACGCTGCGGGCAATGAGCTTTTCACCATCGTCTCGGGCCAGAGCCGCGAGAGTTTTGGCCACACGCTGTTCAACTATTGCCTGATGTTGGCTGGCTGGGGTGTTTGCGCTTTTCTGCTGGTCTATCTACAGCGGTACTTGCATAAGCGTTACAACGTTCATTTCGGCCTGCGAGCCAACCCGACCACCAGCGAGCTTCTGATCTTCGCGCTGCGGCGGGTCGGGCCGTACCTGTTCGCGTTTGTCGCGGCGCTGACTTTTGTGCGACTGATGCCCGTGTCGCTCGGCCGCACGCTCGCGATGGTGACCGCGTACGCGATTGTCGCGGGCGCCGTGTTTTCATCGATCTGCCTGATCATGTTCTCGCTGTTCGGCTCGGCGCATCGCCGGGTGGCGGTGCATCTGCTGATTCTGCATGCGCGTCGCCTGATATTTCTCATCGGCACGCTCGGTGCACTCGGCGACGCCGCGTCGAACTACGACGTGGCGCAACAACTCGGCACGAATTTGGCGGGGCTCCTCTCAACGGTCGCGAACATGGGCGCGGCGATCCTGACCGGCTATTTCACGCTAGCGTTCAGGCGGCCGGTGTCCCATCTGATCCGCAGCCGTTCGTATGAGCAGCGCAGCCAGCACAAGGCTGCGACCGAAACGTTCGAGGTGGTCGGCTCGCTCTGGCAGGTGCCAATGCTGCTGCTTGCATCCGCTTCGGTGATCGCGACGCTTGCGGGTATCGGCACTTCCGAGAACGTCCTGCAAATGGCGATCGCAACGGCTGGCCTGCTGGTGGTCGGACTGTTTCTCAGCGCTGTTGTGCTGCGGGTCACGCGACTGCCGCAACGCAAGACGCGCCGGCAATCGGCGTATGTGCGGCGGCTTTTCAAATTCTTTGGCCGCATGGTCGTGCTGGCGATCTGGCTGGCTTTTCTCGAACTCGCTTCGCGTTTCTGGGGTTTTTCGCTCACCAAACTGGCCGAGGAAAGCGTGGCTGCACGCGGCATCACGCATGCGGTGAGCGCAATCCTGCTGACTATTCTTATCGCCTGGCTGGTGTGGATCCTGATCGATACCGGGATTCAAGAGGCGCTCAATCCGAATACGCCGCGCGGCAAAGGGCGCGGTCCGAGCATGCGCGCGCGCACCATGCTGCCGCTGATCCGCAACGTCGTGTTCGTGGGACTGCTGAGCGTTGCCGCGATCATTACCGCGGCTAATCTTGGGCTGAACGTGACACCGTTGCTTGCTGGCGCCGGTGTGATCGGGCTGGCGGTGGGTTTTGGAGCGCAGTCGCTGGTGGCCGATCTGATAACAGGACTTTTCATCATCATCGAGGACACCATTTCTGTCGGTGATTCGATTGAAGTCGATGGCGGTCACGCGGGCGTGGTGGAAACGCTGACCATCCGTACCGTGAGACTGCGCGATGGGCAGGGCGCGATTCACGCCATTCCGTTTTCGCAGATCAAGGTCGTGAAGAACCTGTCACGCGATTTTGCTTATGCGGTGTTCGAAGTACGGGTGCCGTTTTCCGCCGATGTCGACCAGATCACGCAGATGATTCGTGAAGTCGGTGCGGAGTTGATGGCCGATTTTCGATACCGGCGCGAAATGCTTGGGCCTATCGAAGTGTGGGGGCTGGATCGTTTCGACCCCAACTGGATGGTCGTGAAAGGACAGATCAAGACCCTGCCGCTGAAGCAGTGGAGTGTCGCACGGGCGTTTAACGTCAGGGTCAAGCGCAAGATGGACGAAATCGGCATGGACGTTCCGGTGCCGCAGATGCAACTTCGGATGTCGCGCGAATCCGGTGGCATGGACACGGATTTGAACGATCTGGAAGAGTTGGCAGAAACGGCTCCGTTGTCGCTGGTGGAGCGCAGCGCGGCAGCCATGGCCCGCGATGTTTCACACAAGTCACAGCCCGCACCGCCGCCCACGGATCAATCCGCGCAAGTGCCGCCGCAGATTCCTACGGCATCCGAGCCGGGGAAAGCGTAGCCGAGGGTAGGACGGTTTTTTGCGGCGGTTTCCGTCCCGGTGTGAGCCGATGCCGATGCATCTTAAGCGGCAACCGCGACGAGATCATTGACGTGCGTCGAAATGTGCGCGCCGGGCACGCCATACACATGGAGCGAGAGCGCGGTGCGGCCCGTCGCTGTTGCGTTGCCCAACTGGTGAATTGCGCCCCGCCCCGCGCCGACAAACGATACCGCGCCGTGCGCGCGGTCGTGGCGGCGCGTCTGGACCGCCCGATTCGTGTTGGCATCCCATGCGAAGAGCGTTTCGGACAGCGTTCCTTCGATCACCGTATAAGCGCACCAGGTGTGATGGCCATGAACCGGGCTCGCCTGACCGGGTTGCCAGACGAGCGCGGCGACGGCGTAGCGACCGAGCGGATCGGCAACCAGCAAATGGCGCCGATAACAGTCCAGCCCGCCTTCGCGCTGGGCATCGGTCAAGAGATCGGCTTGCCCGGACACTTCATTGAGAGCCGACCGTACGCCAAGCGCGAATTCGGCCGACGACGGATCGAGACAACAGGCTTGATCGAGGGCATGGGAGAGCCGCGCGAGCGGCGATTTTGTAATAAGGGCAGAGGTCATGGCGAGGCTCGTCAGGCAGGTGAGATCAGGCAGAAAGAGGCAGAAAGGAGCGGAAAGCTGAGCTTCTTTTATACCGGTTTGCAGGTGGAAAAAGTTTCCATATAATTTCTCCAAGACGTGGAAAAGTAGAATAATTTCCTATAAGAGGCGGGCTGTGGGCATGGACCTTATCGATCGCAAGTTGCTGGAGCTGTTGCAGGAAGACGTGACAATGCCGATTGCCGAGCTGGCGACGCGCGTCAATCTCTCGCAGACTCCATGCTGGAAACGCGTGCAACGGTTGAAGGAAACCGGCGTGATCCGCGCTCAGGTCGCGCTGTGCGACCCGCGCAAGCTGGGGGTCGGGACAACGGTATTTGTCGCGGTGAAGACCAATCAGCACACGCAGACCTGGGCGGAGGATTTCACGCGCGCGGTGCGCGATATTCCCGAAGTCGTCGAGGTGTATCGGATGAGCGGGGAAACGGACTATCTGATGCGCGTGGTGGTGTCGGATATCGACGATTACGATCGTGTCTACAAATCGCTGATTCGCGCTGTCCCGCTTTACGACGTCAGTTCGAGTTTCGCGATGGAACAGATTAAATATTCCACCGCGCTGCCGGTACGGTCGCCGCTCGGGGTCACGGGGAATTGATATTTGCGGTCGAGGTGGAACGCGTTCTGCGGGTAGGAAGTGAAGGCTGCCGCAACCCTTCTGAAATCCATGTCGGGTAAGATCGTGCGCTTCGTCCAATCCCACTCAGAGCTTCAATTTCATGACCGATGACCGCCGCAAAAAGGCCCCGACGCGGAAGAACCCCACCTTCGCGATCAGCATTCTTATCGTGGTCGTGGTGCTGCTTGTGATTGGCACATTGTTCTTCAATGCGATCCGCGACAGGCGCGAGTACGAACGAGAAAATCCGCCGGAAGCAGCGAGCGCTGTTGTACCGGCTGCGCCTGCGGCGGGTGCTTCCCAGTAACGCTTCTCGAGCTCGCCGCTGATGCGTTGCATTGCGCGTCGCGAGGTGTGAAGCAACGGCCGCCACGCCGTCACTCCGGCAGGTTGATGAGGCTCGCGTCCTTTCGAATCAAGAGCGACGCCGTCAGCATTTGCTTGCACTGATGCGCAAGCAGCTTCAGATCCTGAACAACATCGACCGGAATATCTTCGGCGCGCTCAGCGCCAACGACCATTGAATCCAGTTCGCGCGTGAGCAGCTTCGACTGCTCGGCTTGATCTTCCGGAGCGGGCACGCCGTCCTGGGCCTGCGTTAGATTGTCGCGGATAACGGTCAGCGCGCGCTGCACGGGTTGCGCCGCGTGCCCCGCGGCAGATTTCCCGACCGATTGCAGCAACGGCCCCGCCGCGGTGATCTGCGACGCGAGCACGTGGCTGCGGATCAGCAGGTCGTTGAGCTCCGGCACGAACTTTTGCTGCGCTTTCGGTTCGAGCATCATGCGCTGGAACGCCTGGCCGAGATTCGCAAACGCTATATGCACGTTCTTGCGCGCGAGGCGGTAGCGGAAGTCGCTGTCGAGCGCTTCCGCTGCAATGGCTGCCGCGGCGGAAGCGCCTGAAATGGCGGTCGCGGCCGCGCTTTCGCCGGTTGCGGGTTTTTTCTTCGATGCCGTGGCCGGACGATTGCTGCTCGTATTGCTGCTTGTTTCGGCGACGGCCGGTTGATCCGAGGTCTTCGTTGTTACGCCCGCGAGCGTCTGGTCCGGACCGTCCACTGGCTTCGCGGGCGTCGGCGGCGGAGCTTCGCCGAATGTATCCGTGGCCGACGCGGCGACCGCTTGCCTATCGAAGTTGGTGGATCTCCCGTCGTTCGCGATCCCTGTTGCGTTGCTTTTGTTCAGTACCGCCGTCTCCGCCGAAGCGGTTGCCTGGTTGCTGACAACGGGTGAAGGACCGTCGCCGTCTTCACTTGCCAAGCTGAGGGAAATATTCCCCGCTGTCGCGAGCTCCGTTTCGCCGGCTTCCACCCGCGCAAGCGCGGCCGTTGCCGCTTGCGCTGTTCCGGCGTTGGCATCGGCAAAAAGATTGGCGTCCGCCTGGCCCTTCACTTCAGACTGAGCGGACGGCGTGCCGGTCCACCACCAGCTAGCCTCAAGATAATTTCGCATTGCGCCGATCATGTCGCGCACCTGTTTGCCCATCAGCCGGTATTCCCAGTACGGAAACAGGTGGCTGGCGGCAATGGCGATGGCGCATCCGACGGCGGTATCAATGGCGCGTTCGCCGATCAGACGCATGCCACCCGGCGCAAGCAGGTGCAGCATCAGCAAGACATAAGCCGATGTGAACACCACGCTCGCCGTGTAATTGAACAGCAGCAAGCTGTAGCTCATGACCATGCAGGCGAACATGGCGACCAGCAACACGTGCGGGTCCTTTACCACCAGGATCAGCCCGACGCACGCCGTGCAGCCGATAGCGGTGCCGATGATCCGCTGCACGTTACGCTGTTTGGTGAGCGAATATCCGGGCTTGAGAATGATGACGGTTGTCATCACGATCCAGTAAGCGTTGGTGAGCGGCAGCAGCCGCCCGAGCCAGAACCCGATGCCCACCGCAATGGTTACGCGCAGCGCGTGCCTGAAGCTCGGCGAGGCCATGGTCAGGTTCGAAAAAATCTGCATGAACGGGACGCGCCGGCTTGACACAAAACGCGACAAGGTTGGATCGACGCGAATCACCGTTTCCGTAATGCTCGGATCATGCCGCGTCTGGCGACGCATTTTGTCGATCAGCCGTGTCGCGCTCCAAAGCCTCCGGAAAGCAGCGGACACTGCCGAGTACGCTTCCGGGTTTTTCTGCGGAACGTCGTGCCGGCGCATCTGATCGAGTTCGTATTCGATCGCGCGCAACTCGGCCTTCACGTTGATCCGTGCCCGCGCCGGCCGGTTTTGCAGCACGGCCAGGCCAATGTCCTCGAGATCGAGCGCGGTCTTTCTCATCAGGTCGCGATAAAAGATCAGGATGTCCTGCCCGCCGAAGGTGTTGCGCACGAGCGGGTAATCGGTGTGTGCCCCCACGAACATCTCGTGCAGGTCGACCACATTGATGAAGAGGTTGAAGAGCATGACGCGGCGGGCATCGAGCTTGCCGCTTCTCAGTTTCGGCAGGTTGCGCAGCACGATGTCGCGCGCCGCATCCTGGCGCTCGACTGCCGCGATCTGATTTTCGATCAGCTTTCGGTAACACTCGTCGAGATTGGCGTCCAGATCGTAAAAAGCTGAGCGCGCGAGCAGATATTCGGCGCATCTGAACACGCTCTCAGCCAGCGCCTGGCGCTCGATGCGATAGACGAGCAAACGGCTGACAAAGGTCGCCCAGTAGGTGTACCAAAGGCCGCCCAGCAAGATCCATGAAGCGTTGATAAGCGCCTGCATGGGCGTGAAGTGCTCCTCCAGCGTCACGATCATCATGAACAGCGTGGCGAAGCTGATCTGCGGCCAGCGGTTGCCGTACACCACGACAAGCGACAGCACGAAGGTGAGCGGCACGACGGTCAGCCACAGCGTCACCGCATTCGCGCTCGCGATGCCGGTAGCAAGCGCCGACAAGAAGCCGATGACCGTACACGCCAGCATCTCGTTATGCTTGTACTTCAACGGCCCTGGCATGTCGACAACGCTCGCGCCCAGTGCACCGGTCGCAATGGTGAAGCCGAGTTCACGGTTGTGAAACACGGTCAACATCAGGATGGCAGGCAGCGACACGCCGAGCGCGATCCGCAAGCCACCGAAGAAGTACTGGCTATAAATGAATTTTCTGATTTCTAGCGAGTAACGCATCGACTTCCTAATTTGCTGCCCGAGTGTCTTCGGGGTGTCTCGGGTGTCTCAAGTCCCGCCATGGTCTCGGCATGCCGTAGTGGCGCACCCGGACCTGACTTAATGTGGCTTCGAGTCTAACCCAACTCGACGGCATCCAAGCCTAGGCCGTTCGGACGAATGCCGGTTAAGAACGGCCTTTGCTATCCTGTCGTTTCACTACGCGACACGTCCGTTACCTTGGCCGAACGAGCCGTTGCCTTCCACGCCCAACTAGCAGGATCCATGCTCGAACTTTTCTATTCGAATCGTCATGAAACGCTGTCGCAGGCGCTGCTCGACGACGTCGCAGCGTTCGCGCTGAATGGCGGCGATCCGTTCGCGCGCCAGACGATCATCGTGCCCAGCGCGGCGGTGCGCCGCCGGCTCGAGCTGGACATGGCCGCGCGCTTTGGCATCTGCGCAAACGTGGACCTGTGTTATCTCGCGCAGTGGTTGTGGGCCAGGATAGGGGGCGTTTTGCCCGTACCCGAGCATTCTCCTTTTGCGCCCGACCGGCTGGTGTGGCGCTGTTTCCGCTTGCTCGGCGCAATGACGGAGGCGGCACCTGAGAGTTCGTCGCGGCTGCGTGCCTATCTCGACGCCGCCGACGACTCCATGCGTTACGAACTCGCGCGCCGTATCGCAACGGTGTTCGATCACTATCTGACGTACCGGCCGGAATGGCTGCTGCAATGGCAGGCCGGCGGGTCGATCCTGGCGTCGGCTGGCGGGACAATCGACGCAAACGGTCCGCGCCTGCCGAACGCCACAGAAATCCAGCGCGAGGACGAACGCTGGCAGGCCTCGCTATGGCGCGCGCTGCTCGTCGACCTCGCACAGGACACCGACGCTCACGATCCCACGCCACCCGCCTACCGGTTCCTGACCGAGTCGCCGAAACTCGATCTCGACGCCGTGATGAAGGCCGAGTGGCCGGAGCGCGTGAGCGTGTTTGCGTTGCCGACCATGCCGCCGTTGCATATTGCGTTGCTGCGCGAGTTGTCGCGATGGATCGACGTGCGCATCTATGCCATCGATCCTTGCCGCGAGTTCTGGTTCGACATCGTGAGCGAGGCGCGGGTGGAGCAGCTTGAGCTAGCCGGGAAACGCGACTTTCAGGAGGTGGGCCATCCGCTGCTCGCCGAATGGGGCCGCCAGACGCAGGCGCAGCTGCATATGCTGCGCGAGCTGACGGAGAGCGCGGCGTCGCGGGAAGCCAGCCATTTCGAGGAGAATCCCGCGCCCACATGGCTTGCCCACGTGCAGAACGCGATTCTCAATCTGAGCGAGGTTGCAGAGCCTGACGAAGCGCTCGAACCCGGCATCGAAATTCATGTGTGCCATAGCTTGTCGCGGCAGCTTGAAGTGTTGCACGACCGTTTGCTTGGCTGGTTCGACGATATCGATGGGCTGCAGCCCTC
>NZ_JAQGMM010000122.1 GCF_028292365.1 Caballeronia sp. | reverse complement strand
TCGGCGCCAAGCCGGCCATGATCATCAAGAGTGGCATGATCGCAGCGGCGCCGATGGGCGACCCGAACGCGTCGATTCCGACGCCGCAGCCGGTGCATTATCGCGAGATGTTCGCGACGCGCGGCGGCGCGTTGGGAAAGACATCGCTGACGTTTGTCTCGCAGATGGCGCTGGATGACGGCATCGGCGAGCGGTATGGCCTGAAGAAACAAGTGGTCGCCGTGAAGAACTGCCGGAACATCTCGAAGGCCGACATGATTCACAATGCATACAGGCCGTCCATTACCGTCGATCCGGAAACGTATCAGGTCGTGGCCGACGGCCAGTTGCTCACCTGCGAGCCGGCAACCGTCTTGCCGATGGCGCAGCGATACTTCCTTTTTTGAGACTCTGATGCGCACGATCGATAAACGTATCGAAGCGAAACTTGCCGCGCCGCTGATCAAACGCGCGCCGACTTTAACCCTTCCCTTCGATGACCGCTGCAAGAGCCGCCTCGCCGCGACGCTGGATAACGGCGAGGAAGTGGCGCTGGTGCTGCCGCGCGGCACGGTGCTGCGTGACGGCGATATGCTCGTCGCCGACGATGGCGCGCTCGTGCGCGTGATCGCCGCCGCACAGGATGTGCTGGTCGTGCATGCCCACGATGTCCCTACGCTGACGCGCGCTGCTTATCATCTGGGGAATCGGCACACGCCGGTCGAAGTGGGCGCGGAGCATTTGAAGCTGGAAGCCGATCCGGTGCTTGAAGACATGCTGAAGCGTCTCGGCGCGCATGTCGAGCACGCGACGCTGCCGTTCCAGCCGGAAACCGGCGCGTATGGCGGCGGTCATAGGCACGGGCACGACGAGACGTTTGTGGAGGACTACGCGCTCGCGCAAAAGGTCTTCGATGAACATCATGGGCATGCGCATGGCGACCATTCGCAGTGCGCGCATGGGCATGCGAGCCACGACGCACACGACCACGCTGCCCACGCCCACGGCCAAGGCCACGATCACGGCGACCACTCGCAGTGCAGCCACGAAGGCCACGACCACGATCACGGCCATGCGCATCGCTGAACTCACTGCCCTGCTGCATCTAGCGTCGCCGGCGTTGCCCATCGGCGCGTTCAGTTATTCGCAGGGTCTTGAATCGGCGATAGAACACGGCTTGATCCACGACGGCGACACCGCCCGCGACTGGATCGCCAGCGGCCTGACGAACGTGCTCGCGCGCGGCGAACTGCCGTTCCTTGCGCACCAGATGACTCGCTGGCGCGATCACGACGCAGCAGAACTCGCCGCTGCCGATGAAGAATTCCTTGCCAGCCGCGAGTCGGCGGAATTGCGTCGCGAGACGCAGCAGATGGGCTGGTCGCTGGCGCAGTTGTGCACGCAGCTCGAATGGGGCGACGCCGCGCGCCTGGCGACGTTAAACGCCATCAAACCCCTTTCGCAGCCCACGGCGTTCGCCTTCGCCGCCTTCGCCCACGATGCCGCCACCGATGCCGCCCTCGCCGCCTACGCCTTCTCGTGGGTCGAAAACCAGGCCGCCGCCGCGTTAAAAGCCGTGCCGCTGGGCCAGATCGCGGGACAGCGGATCATCGTTGCATTACGCGTGGCCATCGATGCCGCTGTAGAAAAAGCGCTCGACACCTCGCCCGGCGAAATAAACACCTTCGCGCCGCAACTCGGCATTCTCTCGGCGCGCCACGAATCACAATATTCACGCCTGGTCCGCTCTTAAAACCATGAACGCACCCGTCTATTCCGCCGCTGCCCGCCGCTCCAAGAAACTGCCACCCTTGCGCGTGGGCGTGGGGGGTCCGGTCGGCTCCGGCAAGACCACCTTGCTCGAAATGCTCTGCAAGGCGATGCGCGATAAATACGACCTCGTCGCGATCACCAACGACATCTACACCAAAGAAGATCAGCGCCTGCTCACGGTCGCGGGCGCGTTGCCGGCCGAGCGCATCATGGGCGTGGAAACGGGCGGCTGCCCGCACACGGCGATCCGCGAAGACGCGTCGATCAACCTGGAAGCCGTCGACCAGATGATCGAGCGTTTCCCGGACGCGGACATCGTGTTCATCGAATCGGGCGGCGATAATCTCGCGGCCACTTTTAGCCCGGAATTATCTGACCTGACTATTTATGTGATCGATGTCGCCGGCGGCGAAAAAATTCCGCGCAAGGGCGGTCCCGGCATCACGAAGTCCGACCTGCTGGTCATCAACAAGATCGATCTTGCACCGTATGTGGGGGCAAATCTCGACATCATGGCCTCCGATGCCAGGAAGATGCGCGGAGAACGGCCATTTGTCATGTGCAACCTGAAGGCGCAGGAAGGGCTCGACGTGGTGGTTCGCTTCATCGAAAAAAAGGGGCTGCTCGCGCTCTGAGACGCGATTTCCGGCCTGGGGAGAAACTGTTCTCAGCCGATCGAGTGCGTTAGCATGTCGCCTTGCCCTTTTTTACGGCCATAGGCCCGCTTTTCGGAGACCTCTGATCGACAGCCCCGACACGCTCCTCATTCGCGACGCCGCCGTGCGGCTCAACCCGTCGCCCGCAGCGTCCTCAACACCCATGGCGCAACCCTCGAAGCGCGTTGCCGTGCTGTTTCACATCGCGGATTTCAACGACGGCGGCATCGAATCGTCGTTGATGCAGTGGCTGCGGATCTACGACCGCGCGCGCTTCACGGTGACGCTGTCCGTAATGTTTTCGTCCCCTGCGTTCGAACGGCGCTTTCGCGCGCTGGTTCCCGCGGATGTCGGCGTCGAGATTCTCACCGACAAACCCTGGCTCAACCTGTTCCAGGCACGTCGCTACGCGCATCGGCTGAGCAAGCTCGGCCGTGTCGGACGCGACGTCTTCAACACGCTGGCCGTGCGCCCCTACGTGCAGGCGCGTGTGGCCGCGCTGGCGCAGCGCCATGACATCATCATCGACTTCGACATGTCGCTGCGCCGTCTGGCTGGCCGCTTCGGCGTGGCGTGGCTCGGCGTGAACCACTTCAGCTTCGATGCACGGCTGGGCGGCCGGCGCAGAAAGATGAAACGGCTGCTCGCGCAATACGGCCGCTACGACGGGATTGCCGCGCTGAACCGCCAGATGGCCGATGAAGCACGCGAGCTGTTCAACGGTCATCTGCGCAATGTGTTTGTGCTGCCGAATGCGATCGATATCGACCGGATTCGCGAGAACGGCGCGACTGTGGAACCGCCGCCGTGTCCCGGGCCGTACATCGTTTCGGTGGCGCGGCTTGACGAGATCCAGAAAGATCACCGGACCTTGCTGCGAGCTTACGCCCAGCTTGTCAGGACGCAGGGTGACGGCGGGTTGCAGGAAGATCTGGTGATTGTCGGCGACGGTGGTTTTCGCCGAGAACTGGAAGCGCTGGCGATGGAGCTGGGGGTGGGCAAGCGCGTGCATTTCACCGGGTATCGGAACAATCCGCATGCTGTTGTAGCGCATGCAAGCGCGCTGGTGCTCAGCTCGCGTTACGAAGGCATGCCGATGGTATTGCTCGAGGCGCTGGCACTTGGCAAGGCGGTGATTTCAACCGATTGCCCGACAGGGCCGCGAGAAATTCTGGACGATGGCCGGTTCGGGCTACTGGTTCCTATCGGCGATGTAGACGCCATGGCCGGTGCGCTGTCGCGCTTGTTATCGGACCATGCCCTGCGCGATGGCTTTACGCGTGAAGCGCTGGAACGGGCGCGGGCGTATGGCGTGGAAGCGAGCAATGAGAGGTTCGTTGCGTGCGTGACAAGGATTTTGGAGGAGCGGGGTTAAT
>NZ_JAQGMM010000078.1 GCF_028292365.1 Caballeronia sp. | reverse complement strand
TTAAACAACTCTTCGACAAGTTCTGCCGGCAGCCTTATTTAACGACCTGGTTGTCAATGGAGCGACGTCGCGCACTAGGACGAGCGGATCGAATGGACGAGAGCAGGCGCCCGGCGAATGGCCCATTCGATATGCGCGCGAGCCTCCCTCAAGATCGGCAGGCGCGTGGCAATCAAGTCGTCGGTCGTGGTGCGGTCTGTCTCGGAGGAGCAGTTAATCGCAGCGATCACGTTGCCCTGAGGATCGCAGACCGGCACCGCGATCGATACGACGCCCATTTCGATCTCGTCCTGCTGGGTGGCAAAGCCGTTGGTCAGCGCCTTCGCGAATTCGCGGGCGAGGTCGTCGCGCTGGACCAGGGTCTTGGCCGTATATTGCGGAAAAGGCGCGCGGGTCAAGAGGCGCTGCTGTTCTTCGAGCGGCTGATTGGCGAGCAGGATCCGCCCGAGCGACGTGCAGAAGGCGGGTAGCCGATATCCCACGGACGCGCGTCGCGTAATGCTGCGCTTGCTGGGTACATGGTCAAGATAGACCACGTCGTCGCCATCGAGGATCGCGAAGGACACGGAATCGCGATACTCGTCCGCGACTTCCTGCAGGTACGGGTTGACCAGGTCCTTGAAGTTCATCGAGCGCAGATACGCCACCCCAAGCGACAACACTTTCGGCAACAGCAGGAAACGCTTGCCCTGCATTCCCACATACCCGAGCGAGTGCAAGGTGAGCAGCGCGCGCCGGGCAGTGGCGACGTTCATCTGCGCGGCCTGGGCGACCTCGCTCAACGTCATTTCCGGCTGATTTTCGGTAAAGGCCTGGATCACCGAGAGGCCGCGCGCAAGCGCGGCTACGAAGTCCCGGTGAGTCTCATCAATGCGTTCAGACGGCGTTTGAGTCATGAAGGAAGGTAGGCGGTCATCGACAGGGCTCAACTATACTGTTTTTCGCCCTGCGAAAAACAGTTCGACAGCAAAACCCTGGCAGAGATGCGTCAGAACCGGTGCCGGATGCCCAGGCTGATGATGGTCTGGTTGTCGCCGCTCGAAGGCGTTGCCGTGAACAGCGTGGCCTGAACGTCGCCGCCATGCACGTGCTCATAGTTGAGCAAGGCGTAGAGGTCAGTTCGTTTCGAGAGGAAATAGTCAGCCGAGACCATGTATTGCCCCCAGCGGGCTTCATTCAGCTTCGAGTAAGCGTAGCCGCCGAGCACCGATACCGCGGGCGTCAGCCAATAGGTCACGCCGCCCTCCCAGGTGCTCAGCACGGCGGTTGAATTACCGCTCTTCATGTCGGTGAGCGAATACACGCCATGCAGCAACGCGGGACCAAACTTGTAGCTGCCTCCCGCCGCGAAAGTCGAAATCCGGTTGAGCGCAACCGTTCCGCTTTGCGGCGTGCCGAACAGGTCCGGAACGCCGATCGTCGTGGCCGGCGTGATGGTCGTATTGTTCACGCTCGTGTACGCGGCGGCGAGATTCAGATTGTCGCTGCTGTACGAGATGCCGTAACTTTGCGCGCTGCCTGCCGCCAGATGGCCGGGCTGGCCGCCCGGCGCGTAGAGCACTCCCACCTTCAATCCGTCGAACGTCGGGCTCTGGTATGCAATGACGTTATTGAGCCGTTCCCCTCCGAGGCGGTCGTAGTCTCCCAAATGGAAACCGTACGTACCGGCGTTGAACAAGTTGGTCATCGAATACAGATAGATCAGGAAGTCGTATTGCCGTCCCAACGTGATCGTGCCGGCGGGCGTCGTGAGTCCGACGAAGGCCTGGCGTCCGAACTCGAGGCCGCCCTGGCCTAGTGCCCCGTTGTTCAGCGCGAAGCCGTTTTCCAACGTAAAGATGGCCTGGTAGCCGCCGCCCAGGTCTTCCGTGCCCTTGATGCCCCAGCGGCTGCCCTGCACGTTGCCGGACGTTTGCGTGAAAGCGCTGTGGCCGCCTTCGTTGCTCACGTAGTTGAGGCTTTCGTCGATCAATCCGTACAGCGTCACATTGCTTTGCGCGTATGCGGTGCCCATGCTGACCAGCGAGCATGCGATGGTAGCCGACGACAGCAATGCCGCCTTGATGGAACTTTTCATTATCGGTCTCCTGGAGGTTTTTCTTTTAGCTATGAAATGCGAATCGATTTATAGGATTACTAAATAATTAACAACGACTTTAAATTCGTTTACGCCGGTTGCCCCGGCGCACGCCATTAAACCTGGCTCAATCCGGTCGTCCGGTGGACGCCATTGCGCGGGGAATCGAAAGAATCAGGCAGCAGCACACCAGCAGGCATCCGCCCAGCACGTAGGTGCCGCTGTTGACGTCGCCGGTCACGTTCTTCGCCATGTTGGTGATCATTGCGCCGGTGATGCCGGACAAGCTGCCGATGGAGTTGATCATCGCAAGGCCCGCCGCTGCCGCTGCGCCCGACAGCAGGCGGCCGGCGAAGGTCCAGAAGATCGGCATGATGCTTATGATCCCGGATGCGGCGATCGAAATGAGCAGGATCGACACCGAGAGCTGGTGCGTGAACATTGCGCTGAGAATCAATGCGATACCGGCCAGCAGCGCTGGAATGGCGGCATGCAGTCGCCGCTCCCCGGTGCGGTTCGAATGCATGGCGTTTGCGACCATCACGATGCTGGCGGCGACATACGGCACGGCGGCAAGCAAGCCGATATGAAAAGCGTCCTTGAGCCCCGCGGCGCTGATGATGGACGGCAGCCAGAACGACAAGCCATAGAAACCGGTGTTCATGGTGAGCAGGATGCCGCACAGGAGCCATACGCCCCGGTTTTTCAATGCGGCGCGAAAGTCGTGGGTCTTCGTCACGTTCTCCGACGAGATGTTGCGCTTCAACAGTGACTTCTCTTCGGGCGTGAGCCAGCTGGCATCGTCGATAGTTTCCGTCAGCGTGAGCAGCACCACCACCCCAAGGATGATGGCGGGCAGACCTTCAACGATCAGCATCCACTGCCAGCCGCGAAAGCCGAGCGTCTCGTGCATGTTCTGCAGCACCCAGCCCGAGACCGGTCCGCCGATGCACAAGCTCAGCGGCAGCGCCACCATGAAGCCTGCCATGACGCGGTTCTGCTTGTGCGACGGGAACCAGCTGTTCAGATAGAGAACCACGCCAGGAAAGAAGCCCGCTTCGCACACGCCCAGCAGAAAACGCAGCACGTAGAACATGGTCGCCGAACCGGTATGGAAGAACTGCCCCAGCGGCCCGATGTACATCAGCAGGATCGAGACGAGGCCCCACGTCACCATGATACGGGCGATCCAGCGACGCGCTCCCACGCGGTGCAGCACGATGTTGCTCGGCATTTCGAACAGGACGTAGCCCCAGAACAGCATGCTCGCGCCCAACGCGTACACGTTGTCGCTGAGATGCAGGTCGCCGAGCATCTGCAGCTTCGCGAAACCGATGTTGACCCGGTCGAGGTACGACACCATGTAGCAAAGAAAGAACAGCGGCACGCAGCGCCAGAACACCTTGTCGTACGTTGCTTTCTCCAGGTCCTGCGAAAGCTGGCTGATGCCGGCTTTTTCCACGCTCAACGCCATGACAGTCTCCTGATTGTTGTTCTCGCGCCGCCCGGCAATGAATTCCAGTCCCATCTCTGGCGAGCGCGGCGATGTCTCACGCGCGCAGAGGCCCGAGGATTTCTTCGTTATGTTCGCCGAGTACCGGCGGCGGCACGATCGCAAGCGAGCGCTCGCCGTTATAGCTAACCGGGCTGCGCACGGTCTTGTACTCGCCCATCGTCGCGTGGCGCGCGCTTACCAGTAATTCCAGGTGCTTCGCCTGCGGGTCTTCCAGCGCTTCGCTGGCGTCGTACATGGGCGCGTGCGGCACATCCTGCGCGAGCAGGAGGCGGCACCATTCGTCGCGCTCACGCTCGACGAATACTCCCGTTAGAACGTCGATCATCGCATCCTGGTTGTCGATGCGGCCCTCGCGCGTCGAGAAACGCGGGTCTTCCAGCAAGCCCGGGATGCCGATCACCGAGGCCAACCCCTGCCAGAATTTATCCGGCGACGACATATGCAGCGCGAGCCATTTGCCGTCCCGGCATTTCATGACATATGACTGCGAGACCATCGGCCTGCTGTAGGGTCCCATGACCTCGTTCGCCGAATAGTAGTGCGTGAATGCGTCCATGTTGAAATGCGTCATGGCCTCGAGCATCGACACCTCCACGCTCAGGCCCGTTCCCGTGCGCGCGCGCTCCTGCAACGCCCCGAGAATGCCGTAGGCGGCGTAGAAGCCCGTGATCGAATCGGCGATTGCCGGTCCGACCACGCGTGGGTTCTCCGGATTGACCAGCAGGCCGAGGAATCCGCTCGCGGCTTGCGCGACCGTATCGTACGCAGGACGTCCCGCTGACGGCCCCGACTGGCCGAAGCCGCTGATCGAGCAGTAGATCAGGCGAGGGTTGATTGCGCGAAGACGCGCTTCGTCCACGTTCAGGCGCGCCGCCGCGCCGGGACGGAAATTCTGGATGTACACGTCGGCAGTACGGATGAGCTCGTCGAAAGTGGCGAGGTCGCCAGCATCCTTCGTATTGAGCGTGACGCTGCGCTTGTTGCGGTTGTAGGTCTGGAAGTGCGGACTGTAAAGGCCGCCGCGAAAGGCCCGGAAAGGGTCGCCCGAACCGGGCTGCTCGACCTTGATGACGTCGGCGCCGAGATCGCCGAGCAGCATCCCCGTGGCCGGCCCGGTAATGAATGTGCCTTGTTCGATGACACGAATGTTCTGCAATACCTTGATCACTTCGATTGCTCCATGTGCGGCAACCGCCGCGTTGTGTTCCGGGAGTGCTTGTTCAGCCGACGTACTCGATCACGCTTTCGCCGGCATGAGCCAGCGCGAAGCCGATTGGCTCCATGCTCTCCTCCAGCAGATGCGCGACGAGGCTCACGCTCCGCGCGACGAGCGGCACGCCTTTCAAGGCCTTGAGAGGAAAACCGACGTCGAGCAGCACGGCTGGAATCGCGCCCGACACGTTGATCGGCAGTGCCCGGCCATAGATTTTTGGCACCCTGGCAGCGATCTCGCGCAGCACCCGCACGTTCGCACCCGCGGTGCCGTGTTCGTCCGCCATGGCGAGCAAGCGCGTGGCGCGCGGATCTTCCTGCTGGTGCAGCGGATGCCCAAAGCCGGGTAGCGGCGCGCGCCGCGCCCGCAGTGCCGAGATTTCACGCTCAACCACCTGTTCGAGCGTGCCCTCTTGCGGCGTTTTCGCGAGCAACCCGGCGAAGAGCTTGCCCGCCTCTTCGGAACTGCCGAGGACGACCGACCCGCATCCCAGCAGGCCGGCAGCCACCGCGCCCTGCAAGGCCTCGGGGGCTGCCGCGAATGTCATGCGGGCGGCTTGTATGGACGGCACAAGCCCGTGTTCCGAAATCGACACCAGGGATGCGTCGAGGAACAGGCGCTGGACGTCCGTGGGCGGCTGGCCCGTCAGGAGCAGACAAAAGAAGTCGGTCAGGCTCACGTGGCCTATCAACTCCTTGCAGAGATCCCGGTTACGGACAGTGATGCTGTCAGGCGTTGCGGTCGAAATCGACGTGCGTAGCTGACTGGGTTTTCCGATTTGCATGGCGACCTTTGAAGATGCGGTGTAGCGATGTTTCAGTTGGATAATTTCGTCTAGCGCGTACTATTTCGGTAGGCGAAACTTTAACGAGGCTCCAGATGGGTCGCCAATAGGTGATTTCACCTAGCGAATATATTTTCGCACAGCGCAAATATATCCGGCCATGCATAGTCCACGCTTCCCGCGGCCCCCGGCGCAGTGAGACAGGAGCAACGCGGCGCAAGAGCCCGAATGACCCAGAAGGGTCGGGAAGTCCTCATTCGTTGAAGCTGGTAGCAGACGTTCGTCCCTGGCGTTAACGAAGGGCTGGTCTTAAGCGATGAGCGGGCATGGCAAAGTTAATCGACGACCAACGGCTTGCATGACGCTTCCAATGCGGTCGCGACCGTCATCTACACACAGTCGCTCAAGCTAGTTCCCGCACTCGTCTGGTCCGGCCTGATGAGTTAACCTGTTCGTTTGCACCGTCTAGGTATTCGCCGGGAAACTGACGTGAATACCGGACGCATTGCATTGACGGTGATCACGGCCGCGGCTGCTTACCGGACACGCGTGAATCCAATATGGCTCGTTGCCGGGGGAGCGATGTTGGGACTCGCCCACGTCGTGACTTAGCCAGCACCCGTGCGCCCGCCGGCATGCTTCCTCGGGCTGCTGCCGCTGCGTCTCGCTCCGCTTCGTGTCCGCGCTGGCTGCGCAAATGCGCCGCGTGTTCATCCCGGCCCAAAGTGGCTTTGGTGCAAAATAGCGATCAATGAATCGGCTAGGGTATCGGCCTGACCGATTTGAGGGCCCGCGATGAGCAAGCTGAAGGGTCTGGACGGGCTGTTCGCCGGCCGTCACTTTGACCGTGACGTGATCATTCTTTGTGTGCGCTGGTATCTGCGCTACAAGCTCAGCCTGCGCGATCTCGTCGAGATGATGGCTGAGCGAGGATTGTCGCTTGCTCACACGACGATCTTGCGTTGGGTGCAGCGTTTACGCCCGAGTTCGTCAAGCGCTGGAACCGTTTCGCAACACCTGCGGGACGGTCGTGGAGGGTTGACGAGACGTACTCGAATATCCGTGGCAAATAGGTTTATCTATGTCGGGCGGTGGATCGGGTCGGCCAGACGTTCGACTTCATGTCCTTGCCACTCCGCAACTTTCAACCTAGCCGCTTCTGCCAGTTAGGTTTGCATAAGCGGGAATTGATATAAAAAAACGCGACCCGTAAGCCGCGCTAAAAAAGATGAAAAAGACCACCCCTGTCCAAAGGGCGAGTCAGTCTAAAAGTTAAGCCTGTGCATGACAATAGCAGTCAGCGGAAGAGTCAATTGCCTAAATGACGTGAAACCTTTTCGCCGCATGTTGATCGGCAAAACTCTTACGAAGCACTGCGAGAAAATCCTTTTACGGTCACGTCGCATATGCACAACAAGTAGCGCTTGACACCAACTTTACGCGTCCAATGTGAAAGGTGTTTTTCCTTAATCTACTTGCACTTATCTGCTTAAGCTTTCGCCATTGCGGCTTTAGAAAATACTATTGCGTGAAACGCGGCTAAAGAAATCATCTGCGGGAATACACTGCGCAGCGGATCGCCGATTAGATCATCGGCGATTACTTGAATACGATTCTCTCGCAATGTTTCGGAGCTTTACAAATCATGAAGAAAACCCTCATCGCAGCGACCCTCATGAGCGTGTTCGCCATCACCGCTCACGCACAAAGCAGCGTCACCCTTTACGGCACGCTAGACGCCGGCCTTGTGTTTGCAAACAACCAGGGCGGCCACAGCAACTGGCAACAAGGCAGCGGCTCGGTATCGAACACGTACTTCGGCTTGCGCGGCAGTGAAGATCTGGGCAGCGGCCTGCACGCAATCTTCACGTTGGAAAGCGGCTTCAATCTGAACAACGGCAATTTCAGCGAAAACAATACGATCTTCAATCGTCAGGCGTTCGTCGGTCTGCAAAGCAACCAGTACGGTACGGTGACGCTCGGCCGTCAATACGACTCGGTGGTCGACTATTTGGCGCCGCTGTCGGAAGCCGGCGCAGGCTATGGCAACAACCTTGCCGCTCACCCGTTCGATAACGACAACCTCGACAATTCGTTCTCGGTCAAGAACGCAGTGAAGTACCAGAGCGCGAACTACGGCGGCGTGAAGTTCGGCGGCCTCTACGGCTTCAGCAACGCCGCCGGCCAGTTCTCGAACAATCGTGCATGGAGCGCAGGTGCTTCGTATGGCAATGGCCCGCTGAGCGTCGCAGCCGCTTACTTGCAACTGAACAACTCAGGTAGCAACAACGTGGGTGGCGCCGTATCACAAGGCGACGGCACAGCAGAAATCGCCGCGCAACAGCAACGCACCTACGGCGCCGGCATCAACTACGCTTACGGCCCCGCTAATGTCGGCCTCGTGTATACGCATACGCAACTGGATGGCATCACCGGCGTGAATGTCGGCGGCACGACGCTGGCAGGCGTGGCCGGCACGAACCTGCATATGGACAACTACGAAGTGAACGGCCGTTATGCGCTGACGCCGGCCCTAAGCCTCACTGCTGCATACACCTTCACCGACGGCAAGGTATCGGGTTCGAACGGTTCGGGCGATCCGAAGTGGCAAACAGCGTCGCTGCAAGGCGACTACTCGCTGAGCAAGCGTACTGACGTGTACCTTGAAGGTGTGTATCAGCACGCATCCGGTGAACTCGGCAACTTCGGTGCGAACGTTGCGTCGATCAACACGTTGTCGCCGTCTTCGACCGCCAATCAGACGGTCGTCGCGGTGGGCATGCGCCACCGCTTCTAAGTTGACTTAGCGTTAAGTACACGCGCGCATGAAACGATCGTGCGCGCGTTTTTTTTGCGGCTGTAAACGTCGAATCTCCCTTCGCGACTAACGTCCCTCCACGAATCGAAAAGGCAAGCGGAAACGCCAGAATTTGTCACCACCCGGTTCGCGAAACGTCGCATCGTGACGCTTGCCAAGATACCGCTCGAGTAGAGAGGCTCTCTGTCATTAACGACGCGTTCTCGCCGTCAGTAGCAGAACGAGACTGGGCCACCCACGTGGTGGCAGCGTTCAAATCCGGCCACGGCGTAGCCACCCAAGCGCGCGCAGCGTGCCTCGATTGCTGCCCATTCCCTTGATCCACGAGATTATTTACTTGGGTGCCGCGACTTTGATGTCGTCACGCCGTGCGCGATCTGGGCGGCAGGACCGCGCTGACCAAGTCGACCGCGCCAGCATCCGCATTCAACAATCGTTATCCCCGGTTTTTGCTGAAAGATCTGTGGATAAAGTGGCGTGGCGCCGCAAGCTGCCGACTCGAAACACCTTTTCCCCTGTGCGTCACTGCGAGGCAATACCGGCTCGATCTCCACGTTGACACCAGACGGCGCCTCGATATTCACCACGCAGGGGGCTTTGAAGCGCGAGCGAGGCCATGCCCCGTCACCAAGCGAATCGCCTTAAAAGCGTCAGCAAATCCAAATTCAAAACCAACTCCGGCCCCAAGCGAAAACCCGGGGGCGTCGCCTCGGTGACAGTTGATGTCGAAAACGTGGTGCTGCCGGGCATTTTGAGCCGCTACAGTTCACTGGCGGCGAGGTGATCTGACACGCCCCCTTATACCGACAAACCCTAGTCCCGCGGTGCAATAGGCATCATCGGCTGCGCCACTCTTCTGGAGGACGCTTGGAAACGCTCGCTTTCATCTGGACAAATGGTCCTTCGATCTTGCACATGCTCGTCGAGCATCTGCAGATCGTCGCGGTGGGCGTCGGTTTCGCCATCCTCACTGGCGTGCCGCTTGGCATCGCCATCAGTCTCAACGAGCGCGTGGCGCGTGTGGTGCTCTACGTGGCCGCCATCCTCATGACGGTGCCATCGGTCGCGCTGTTCGGCTTGTTGATCCCGGTCCTGTCGCTGATCGGGCAAGGCATCGGTTTCCTGCCGGCTGTGATCGCGCTGTTTCTCTATTCGCAGTTGCCGATCGTGCGCAACACTTACACGGCGATCCGTAATCTCGACCCGGCCATGCGAGAAGCGGCACGCGGCATGGGCATGACCACGAAGCAACGGCTCTTTCGCGTCGAACTGCCCATTGCCGTGCCCATCATCATGGCCGGCATCAGGATGGCGGTGGTCATCAACATCGGCATCGCGGCGATCGCCACCTATATTGGCGCGGGCGGGCTCGGCAAGCTGATCAGCCGCGGGATCTCGCAGTCGGACCCGCGACAACTGATAGCGGGCGCGGTGATCGTGGGAGCGCTTGCGATCGTGGCGGATTTCGGACTGGCATGCCTGCAACGCCGCCTCACGCCCACCGGCCTGCGCACGCCACGCCTGCCCCTGCTGGCACTGGGCCGTCGCGCTGTCTCAGCCGATGTCCGCGCGGTCGACCCCATCACTATTGCGGAGAGCCGATGATCAAGCTCCAGAACCTTACCAAGCGCTTCGAGTCGCGCCAGTCGCAAGCGGTGGTCGACGACCTGACGATGGATATCGGCGAAGGGGAGTTATGCGTGCTGCTCGGACCCTCGGGGTGCGGCAAGACCACTACGCTTAAGATGATCAACCGGCTGGTGCAACCCACGTCGGGCAAGATCCTGATCGGCGGAGAAGATACCGCGAGCTTCGACGTGGTCGAGTTGCGTCGCCGCATTGGCTATGTGATCCAGCAGGTCGGCCTGTTCCCCAACATGACGGTGGAGGGCAACATCGCGCTCGTGCCCCAGATGCTCGGTTGGGATAAGGCCCGCACGCGCAAGCGCGTGGAGGAGTTGCTCGAACTTGTCGCGCTTGATCCGGCTGTCTTCATGCGCTGTTATCCGCGCGATCTGTCGGGTGGCCAGCAACAACGCGTGGGGGTTGCGCGCGCACTCGCCGCCGATCCTCCGGTGATGCTGATGGACGAACCGTTCGGCGCCATCGATCCAATCAATCGCACGGCGATCCAGGACGAGTTTCGCAAGATCCAGCGGCGCCTGAACAAGACCGTGGTGTTCGTGAGCCACGATATTGATGAAGCCGTGAAGATGGCCGATAAAATCGCGATCTTCCGCGATGGCAAGCTCGAGCAATATGGACCGCCGGAAGAATTACTGGCACGGCCGGCAAGCGCGTTCATTGCGAATTTCGTCGGCTCGGATCGCGCGTTGAAGCGCTTGCGGTTGCTATGCGCAAGCGATGCGTTAATGAGCTCGAGAGCAGTGGCGCGCGTTGGAGAAACGCACCGCACCATACGCACGGCGCTGGGCTCGCATCCCGGCGGTGAGGTTGTCGTCGTCGATGCCAACGGCACACCGCGCGGTTATCTCAGCGCTGCGTGTCTGGACGCCGCGGGCGTGAACGCGGACGACCGGCTGGATGCATCGCTTGCAATGCCGCTTGCTGCAGCAGCACGTGCAGGCGATGACCTGCGCAGCGTTGTGTCCGCCATGCTCGCGCACGGGGTCTCGTGGTTCGCCGTGCTCGACGATGCCGGCCGCTTTGCCGGTTATGTCAGCTATGCAGCGATCGCAGCATTGGCGCGCGCGGGAGACCCGAACGCATGCGCTCAAGCTGGCTTGAGTGTTTTCACCGATAACGCCGCGGGTTT